>DATJYG010000528.1:0-2800 GCA_035499695.1 Polyangiaceae bacterium | reverse complement strand
CTCTCGGCGTTACCGTCAGCATGAGCCGCACGGGCAACTGCTGGGACAACGCCGTCGCCGAGTCCTTCTTCGCGACCCTCAAGAACGAGCTTGTGCACCGTCGCCGCTGGCGCAGCGTCCTCGAGCTGCGAACGGCGCTCTTCGAGTACATCGAGGTCTTCTACAACCGCCGTCGTCTACACTCGTCACTCGACTACAGAACCCCCGCCGCCGTCGAACAGGAGTACCTCGACGCGGCGTAACCGACGTCAACGGAAACGGGGGAACCCCAACTCCGTGACCGTGACCGTGGCCGGATCCGTGTCCGTGTCCGTACCGGAGTCCGAATCGGCTGAGCCAACGTGGACCGCCAGCGCAGGGCGCATTACATTCACTGAGAATCCATGGCCATCCGCACGATCCTCCACTACCCCGACGCGCGCCTGCGCGAGCCCGGCAAGAGGGTCGACCGCGTCACGCCTGAGATTCAGCAACTCGTCGACGACATGGCCGAGACCATGTACGCGGCCCCCGGCGTCGGCCTCGCCGCGACCCAGATCGGCGAGCTACTCCAGATCTTCGTGGTCGACTGCGCCGCCGAAGGCGAGCCCAGCGACTTCCGCGTCTTCATCAACCCCGAGATCCTCTCCCGCGACGGCTCCACCACGTTCGAGGAGGGGTGCCTCAGCTTCCCCGGCGCCCGCGAGGAGATCGAGCGTGCCGCCAGTGTGCGTGTGCGTGCCCAAGACCGCGACGGCAAGTGGTTCGAGCTGGAAGCCGAGGGCCTCCTGGCCATCGCAATCCAGCATGAATACGACCACTTGCAGGGCGTGCTGATGATCGATCGGCTGGGGCCGCTGAAGAAGCGCCTCCTGCATCGAAAGATGCTGAAGCGCGAGTCCGCCGCGACCGTCTAACAGGCAGACAAACGCCCACAATCTCTCCGCTTTTCACCGCGGCTGAGGTCGCGCAGATCCAACACCCGTGGAAGAACCGTGTCCCACGGAACGTTTCGGCCTCAGCGTAGACCGAAGCCTTTGGCTTCCGCGTATCCCCTCCACGAGCCTAAGAGTGAATACCCCCCAGCCGATTCACCCCGTTCGCTCCGACTCGCCGTCGGATGCCGTCACCACTTACTTCGAGCAGCTCGCCCGCGTGCCGCTCCTCACACGCGAAGGCGAGGTCGATCTCGCGCGTCGCATCGAGGACGGCGAGCGGCGCGCGCTGCGAGCCATCGTCGGCTACCCGCGCGGTGCCCGCGAGCTCGCGGCCATCGGCAAGGCGCTTCGCGACAAGAAGCTGCGCCTGCGCGACGTCACGCGCGCGACGGTCGACGAGGACGCCGAGGACGAGGAGCGATCGGTCGACGCGATCGCCGACGCCCTGTCGCGCGCGAGCGCCGCAGCGCGCTCCCGTCGCCCCTCGAGCAAGCTGCTCGACGAGCTCACGGAGGCACTTCTCGAAGTGCGGCTCACCAAGCGCGCCATCGATCGCGTCGTCTCGCGCCTGCGCACGCTGCGCGACGAGACGCCGGTCACGCGGCGCCGCCCCCTCGACGCGGTGCTGACCGCCATCCGCGCCGGAGAGGCGCACGCGGAGCGCGCGAAGGCGAGCCTCATCGCCGCCAACCTGCGCCTCGTCGTGTCGATCGCGAAGCGTTACCGCAATCGCGGGCTGCACCTGCTCGACCTGATTCAGGAGGGCAACCTGGGCCTGATGCGCGCGGTCGACAAGTTCGAGTACAAGCGCGGCTACAAGTTCAGCACCTACGCGAGCTGGTGGATCCGCCAGAGCGTCAGCCGCGCCATCAGCGACCAGGCGCGCACCATCCGCATCCCGGTGCACATGGTCGAGACGCACAACAAGCTCACGAAGACGCTGCGCGACATGGTGCAGGAGGGCGGCGACGAGCCGACGCCGGACCAGATCGCGGCGCGCATGAACGTGCCGGTCGAGAAGATCCGGATGCTCCTCGAGGCGACGCGCGATCCGGTGAGCCTCGACGCGCCCGTGGGCGAGGACGGGGGCGCCACGGTGGGCGACTTCGTCGAGGACCTCTCCTTCGCCGCGCCCGACGAGGCGCTCGGCGACAACGAGCTGTCACGCGAGGCGCGCGACCTGCTCAAGCTGCTCTCGCCGCGGGAGGAGCAGGTGCTCCGCATGCGCTTCGGCATCGACGCGCCCGGGGACCTGACGCTCGAGGAAGTGGGCAAGAGCTTCGAGCTCACGCGCGAGCGCATCCGGCAGATCGAGACGAAGGCGCTGCGCAAGCTCCGCCTGCCCTCGTATCACCGGAAGCTCAAGGCTCACATCGAGCGCTGATCAGCGGCGCTTGAACAAGGCGCCGTCGACCCTCACGCCGCGGGCGGCCAGGTCGTTCGCGACCAGCGGGACGACGCCGGTGGGCGCATAGGCGGCCTCGCCGGCGCCGTCGGCGCCGAGGACGAACACGTCGCGCACGCCGATGCCCTGCGCGTCGCCTGCCGCGAGCTCCGCGATGCGGAGGACGCGCAGGCGCCCGTCGGCGCCACGCGCCACCTCGACGGCCAGATCGAACGCGTCGGCCAGCGCCTCGCGCGCGACCTCCACGCTCGACCCGGGGCGCGCCAGAGCCACCTGCGACGCGAGACGCGCGAGCCCGTGGCGCAGCGACGGCGCCCCCAGCCCCGCGAGGACGCCCTCTGAGCCCTCGGCGATCGCGTCGAGCACACCCGCAGCGACGACGCCCGAGAGCGACGTCACCACGAGCCGGTCTGCCCCGAGGCGCGCCGCGGCCCGCAGCGACTCCTCGGCGCGCACGCCGCGCTCCACGAGCGCCAGC
>DATJYG010000527.1:0-15805 GCA_035499695.1 Polyangiaceae bacterium | reverse complement strand
GCTCCACCTCGGGGCCGTTTCTTGCGGGTTGGCGGCTCCGAGGTTGTCCCGCCGCGCGGGCGAACACCCTTTGAGCAGGGCTCATGCCGCCCCTACCGCAAACAAAGTCACAGACTTGCGCGTGCCCGGGGGGCTGATGTGGGTAGCCCGGACACCACCCTAACGATCCACCCTCTCGTAGGCTTTCCACACCCGGGCGTGCACGTCGTCTACCGACCCGCTCGCATCCACGACGACGACGCGGTCGTTCGGCATGTGCTTCGCAAGCTCTCGGTAGAACTCGGCGAGCGCGCGCTGCACCTCGTTCTGGTCGTAGAGCTGCGCGACGTCGCCACGCGTCTTGCACCGCTCGGCGGCGACCTCGGGCGCGATGTCGAGCACGATGGTGAGGTCCGGCCTGCGCACGTACCGGTTCAAGCTGCGGATCCACTCCACCGCTTCCTTCGCCGCCGCACCGCTCGAGACGCTCTGGTACGCGAGGCTGGACGCGTCGTAGCGGTCGCTCAGGACGATGCCGCCCTGCGCGACGAAGGGCTCGATCTCGCTCTCGACGTGGTCCATGCGGTCCGCCGCGAAGAGCAGCGCCATGGTGGCCCAGCCGGGGGCGCGTCCCCCGGGGACGACGACACGCCCCGTGAGCACCTGGCGCACGAGCGTGCCGACCGGCCCGTCGCTCGGCTCGCGCGTCGAGCGCACGAGCACCCCCTGACCGCGCAGGCGGTCCGCGAGCCGCGCCACCTGCGTCGTCGTCCCGGAACCGTCGATTCCCTCGAGCACCACGAACCTGCCGCCAGCCATCGCGGCACCGGATAGCACCGGTAGCGGGCGCTAGGAAGGCAGAGGAGGCAGAGGGTCCTCCCCCAGGATCATGTTGTCGATGAGCCGCGTCGTCCCCACGCGGCAGGCCACGAGGAGCACCGCCCGGTCGGGAACGCGGTCTCCCGGGGCGGCGAGCGTGTCGGCGTCCCGGACGGCGACGTAGTCGATGGACGTCGCGGCCGTGGCGATGGGTGCACGGGCGAGCGACTCGAGCGCATCGCGGCCGCGCTCCCCGGTGGCGTGCGCACGAGCTGCGGCGACGAGGCCGCGCGAGATCGACAGAGCCCTCGTGCGCTCCTCGGCCGAGAGGTACGCGTTGCGGGAGCTCATGGCCAGACCGTCGGGCTCGCGCACGATGGGATGCGCCACGATCTCGACCGGCAGGTGGAGATCGCGCGCGATCCGCCGCACGACGAGCAGCTGCTGGTAGTCCTTGCGACCGAAGACGGCGACACACGGACCGGCGATCGCGAAGAGCTTCGTGACGACCGTGGCGACACCCTCGAAGTGGCCCGGACGCTTCTCGCCTTCGAGCGGCACCGCGACGGCCCCGGGCCGAACCCGCGTGTCGTCGCCGGGCGGGTACATCGTGGCGGCCTCGGGGGCGAAGACGACGTCCGCCCCGGCGCCTGCGAGCTTGCGCGTGTCGCCCTCGAGGTCGCGCGGGTAGCGCGTGAAGTCCTCGCTCGGCCCGAACTGCGTGGGGTTCACGAAGATCGAGACGACGACGATGCGCGAGCGCTTGCGCGCCTCGCGCACGAGAGACAGGTGTCCTTCGTGCAGGGCGCCCATCGTCGGAACGAGGCCGACGACGCCGCCGGCGGCCCGGACCGGGTCGCACGCGGCCCTCACTTCCGCCGGGGTGTGCACGACGCGCGGGGCTGTCACGCCGAGGACCCTATCGCGGATCGACGGCCGAGTTGATAGGCTCGTGCGTCCTCTCGCCCGGAGCAGTCCGATGGGTATTTCCTTGGCTTCGCGTCGCGCGCTCTTCTCGGCAGCCCTCGTCACGCCGGTGCTCGTCATCGCGTGCGGATCGCGCGGCCCGCTGGAAGACGTCGAGATCATCAAGGAGTACCCCGACGCCAGCGTGTCCGTCGACGCGATCGCCGACGTGCCGGGCGAGGCGCTCGACGTCGCCGCGCACGACGTGCTCGCCGACGTGATGGACGCGGCACCGGATGCCGGCGGTCCGGACGTCGGGCCCATCCCCGCCTGCGTGCAATGCATCGGGCAGAGCTGCGGGCAGCAGCTCCTCACGTGTCTGACGTCGACCACCTGCCGCACGGCCCTGCAGTGCGTGGTGCAGATGTGCCTCGCGGGCGGCGGCGGCACGCCGGACCTCACGTGCATCGGCGGGTGCACCGGCAGCGATCCGACGACGCAATCACAGGTGCTGATGGTCTTCGGCTGCATCGTCGGCACCTGCGGCGCACAGTGCGCCGGTGCACTCGGTGGGCTCGGCGGAGGTGGCGGTGGAGGCGGAGGCGGCGGGGGTGGCGCTGGCGGCTGATCGCGTTCGGCGGACTGCCGCCTTCGCGCTGGCGGCGCTGCTCGGCACGTCCTTCGTCACGGCCCCTGCGTTCGCGCAGGCGTCGGACGCGGACCTTCGCGCCGCGCGCGAGCTCTTCGCGGCTGCCGAGCACGACGAGGACGCCGGCAAGTGGGCCGACGCGTACGACAAACTGACGCGCGTGGCGGCGGTGAAGCTGACCGCGGGCGTGCGCTACCACCTCGCGCTCTGTCAGGAGAAGCTCGGGAAGCTGGCGACGGCGCTCGACGGATTCCACCAGGCGCAGAAGCAGGCGCAGGCCGACGAAGCGCGCGACGTGTTGCGTCTCGTCGGCAAGCAGCTCGAGGAGCTGGAGCCACGCGTGCCTCGGCTCACGGTGCACGTGGTGCCACCGGTGGACGACGCCGTGGTGCAGCTCGACGGGACGCCGATCGCGAAGGCGCTCGTGGGCGTGCCGATACCGCTCGACCCGGGATCGCACACCGTGGAGGCGTGGGCGCCCAACCGCGCGCCGGCGAAGGCGACGATCGCGATGGGGGAGCGCGACGTCACGTCGATCGACCTGCAGCTGGGCGAGCCTCGTGCTCCGGCGGGGGCGCCAGCGACGGCGAGCGCGCCTGCGCCAGCAGCCGCGCCTGGGGCGGGGCCAGCGACGGCTACGGAGGCAGCGACCGCATCGACGCCTGCGCCCGAATCGGCGTCGGGGCACTCCTCGATCGCCGGGCCCCTGCTCACCACGGCGGGCGCCCTCGCGCTGGCCGGGCTCGGTGTCGGCGCTTACATCGCCGCAGGAAACGAGGCGACCTCGGGCCAGCAGCAGTGCGCCCCCTCGAGCACGCGTGGCCCGTGCGACTCCGCGGTCAACACCGTGCGCGCATGGGACTTCACCGCGGCAGGCGCATGGATAGGCGCCGCTGCCCTCGGCACCGTCGCCGTGGTGCTGTGGATCCATTCGTCGCATTCGCAACCCAGCGCCGCGCTCCTCCTCGGACCTGCGCGCATCGAGCTCGGAGGGCGCTTCTGACATGCGCCTCCGCGCTGCCATCGTGCTCTCGCTCGTCGCCACGGGACTCGGCGCAGGCCTCGTGGCGTGTTTCGACCTCTTTCATTCCACGTCGGGAATCCTCGACGCTTGCCAGCTCGACGCCGAAGCTTGCGCGTCCGATGCATCGGGCGATGCTCCCGGCCCGACGGACTTCTGCGAATGGACCAGCACCACCGCCTACCAGAACGCAGGCGTTGCGTGCGCTTGGCTCGAAGCCTGCGAAGCACCGCTGGAGCACAATGACCTCGGCGATTGCATGCTTCGAGCGCTGCTCGCTTACGACTGCGAGGCCAATCCGGATCACCCGGTCTCGGGCGGTACCAAGCAGCTCTGGGACGCACTCTGGCAAGCGAAGACCTGCGCCGACGTCGATCGCGTCGTCTTCCCCAAGGGAGTGCAGGCGTGCCCCCAGGGTCCCCGCCCGGGCTGCCAGTCCAACAGCCCCACGCGCGTCTATTGCGTGGACGCCGGCCGTCCCGCCGCGGCAGAGAACTGCGAGCTCTGGGCGCAGACCTGCGATCCCAGCCTCGGCTGCGTCGGTTGCCTCGGCTGCTTCGACAGCGACGGCGATGCCGGCGACGCAGGCGACGCCGACACTTGCACGCCGGACGCGTCGGCGACTTGCAGCAACGGGACCGCAGTCTCGTGTCCTTCCGGACTCGTCGAGAGCATCAATTGTGACGAGCTGCTCCAGCAAACGGGCGGTTGCAATCCCGGGCCACTCACCCCGCCGGCGGACCCGACGAGTCCCTGCTTCATCGACGCGGGCGCGCAAGACGCCGGCGACGCCGGATGCGTGGGAGGCTGCAGCGGGAATACGTTGATCGGTTGCGCCCGCGGAGTCTCGTACACGACCGACTGCTCTCTGATCGACGCCAGGTGCACGCCGAGCGTGACCACCCCCGACAACAAGACACACGCAGCATGCGCTTTCTCCCCGTGACCATCCTCGTCGTCGCGGCGTGCTCCACGCCGCAGCCGACCAACGAGTCGGTGCTCGGCCCCTGCTCGGAGCTCTCGCAGTACTGCGATTCGTGCACTCAGCCGGGTCCCAAGGAGGAGTGCGAGCAGGCGGTGGCAAACACGGACGACACACGATGCGAGGCGGTGCTCGACGACCCGAGCGTGCGCGCCGCGTGCATCCCGGCGGACGCGGCCGCCGATGCGACGTCCGACGCGCGCCCTCCGCCGACCTGCGGAGAAGCAGGCGTGCCCGACGCCGGTTGTACCTGCGAAGGCGACGCCGGCAGAGCGTGCGCACCGAGCTGTGCCCAGGGCCACTGCAGCTTCGTCTGCGAACCGGGCGCCACCTGCGCGGCCACGTGCGCGGGCGGCTACTGCGTCTTCGACTGCAAGGCCGGCTCGCAGTGCACGAACAGCTGCGCCGGCGGACACTGCAGCTTCGAGTGCGAAGTGGGCTCCGTGTGCATGGACTCGTGCTCCCCGATGACGAGCACGTGCGTCGGCCCCTGACTCGCTTTTTCGACTATCCTCCGGCGCGATGCCCGACGAACGACGTGGCTCCAAACGCGCCCACATCTCAGGCGTGCGAGTCACCTACGAGAGCGCCAACGGCCAGAAGGTCGACGCGGACGCTCTGGACCTGTCCACCGGCGGACTGTTCGTGCGCACCAACACGCCGCTGGGCGTGGGCAAGCGGATCACGCTGGAGATCCAGGTCGTCGGGGAGCCCTCGTCCTGGTCGGCCCTCGGCCGCGTCGTGTGGGTGCGGCCCAACGCGGCGCCGGGGATGCCGGCCGGCATGGGGGTCAAGCTCATCGACGTCGAGGACGCGGTCGTCGAGGCGATCGACAACCTGGTCGAGACGCGGGAGCCCACGTCCCCGGGAATGGGCGCCGGCGTGAAAGCGGAGATCGCGCCCGTCGCTCCCGTCGTGATGGCCCCTGCAGTGCCCGAGCGCGAGCAGACCTTGATGGGCGTCGGCGCGGCGGAACCGGAGAAGCCTGCCGCGAGAGATGCCGTGAGGCCCGCCGCGGGAGTTCGGGTGCCGGGGCCGGGGCCGGGACCGCGCGAGGTGAGCGCCGAACGCGAGGCGAGCATCGCGATCGATCTGGTGAGCAAGCGGCCGGAGTCCGTGCCCCCGAGCAGGCCGCCGCCGCCTCCGTCGGTGCGCCCGAGGGAAGCTCGCGGCGGCGCGGGAGGACGCTGGGTCGTCATCCTGCTCCTCCTCGTCGTCGCCGGGATCGCCGCCTACGTGCTGCTCGACGGGTTCCTGCGACCGCCCGCTCGCTGAGCTCAGCGCGACTTGCGTCGCTTCGACGGCCCGACGTTGTGCACGTTGCCGGGGCCGAGTCGCGCGGGCGGCGACTGGACACGAGGAGCCAGCGCCGATGTCGCGGTCGTCGGCCTGGAAGGCTGCGGCGGGCTCGCGGTCGGTGTCGCGGTCGCGATCGGGGTCGGGGTCGCGGTCGGGGTCGGGGTCGCGGTTGCGGTCGCGACGGCGCTGACGGAGGCGCGCGGCGCCAGAGTCACCGAAGGCGCAACACTCTCGATCGCGGTCGGAGCCGTCGTCTGCGTGGACGGCCGCCTCGCGTCGAGCCACAGCTTCCCCCCCAGTCCGACGAAGAAGAGGAGCGTCACCCACGGCAGCACCGAGCGCCGCTTGCGCCGCGGGGGCGGCGTCAGCACCGGCAACGACGGCTCTACCGCCACCGACCGCTCCAGGTCGCTCTCGCTGAGCTCCATCGTGGGCTCCGGCGGCGGCGCTGGGGGCGGCGGTGGCCTCACCGAACCCGCAGAGGGCACCGTCGCCCGCGGAGGTGGGATCGACGGCGGCTTCGGCACCGGCGGGACCGAGGGCGGCTTGAGCGACAGCGGCGGTTCCATCGCCAGCTCCGTCCGTGCGTGGCCGTCGAGCTCCGCGATGGCCCGCCTCACGTCGTCGCGCATCGCCCTGGCGTTCGCGTAGCGGTCGTCCCGCTTGAACTCGAGCGCGCGGTCGATGACGCGCGCGAACGGCTCGCTCGCCTCGGGTGACAGCGTGCGCACGCGCGGAGCGGCGAAGTTCGCCATCTTCGTCACCAGCTCGACCGGATTGGCGCCCTCGTGCAGCCGCCGTCCCGTGCGCAGCCGGAACCCCGTCGCGGCGAGCGCGAACAGGTCGGTCCGCCCGTCGATCTCGTCGATTCGCCCCGCTGCCTGCTCCGGCGACATGAACGACGGCGTGCCGAGCGCCAGCCCGTACGAGGTGATCGTCTGCCCGTCGAGCAGCCGCGCCAGCCCGAAGTCGAGCACCTTCACGCGCGATTGGCCCCCTTCCCCCTTCGCGAGGAACAGGTTCTCCGGCTTGAGGTCGCGGTGCACCACGCTGTTGGCGTGCGCCGCCTCGAGCACCTCGAGCACCTCTTCGGCGATGGACAGGAACTCGCGCTCGCCCACCGGCGGTCCACGCTCGAGCCGATCCTGGAGCGACTCGCCCTCGAGCAGCTCCATCACGATGTACGCGGTGCCCGCGTCGTCCCCGGCGGCGACGACGTCGTCGTCGAGCACCTTGACGGCCCCCGGGTGATCCACGCGATTGGAGGCGTACCCCTCGCGAAGGAAGCGCTCGCGCACCTCCTTGTGCCGCGCCAGGTCGGGGTGGAGCACCTTCACGGCCGCCTTCGCCCCGTTGCGGTGCTTCCCCGCGTACACCGCAGCCATTCCGCCCACGCCGATCAGGCGCTCGAGCGTCCACTTGTCGCTCAGCACCGTTCCCACGCGCTCTCGCGCTCGGCTCTCGAGGTCGTCGATCAAACGCGTCTAACTATAGCGTGGTACAACCCCGGCGACTCCACTCGCCGGCGCTCCGATGTCGTTCGTATCCCCACTCATCGATCCGATCGCCGAGTTTTTCACGCTGCGGCGCGCAGAACGCACGGTGCGTGCCTACGTGCCGGCGCAGTCGGCGCGCGTCCGCAGGCACGTGGATGCCGCCGAGAAGCGCCTCCGGGCCGGGCGCCGCCTGACCGACGCGACCGCTGCCGCCGTGCTCTTGCGTGAGGCGGTGCTGCAGTACCTGATCGCCATGGAAACGGCGCGCGACGCGGGCGCTACGGAGGACGCCACCGCTTCCCTCCCCGCCCTTCCCCGGGACCCTGCGCGACCGCGAGCCGACCCCTCCGACGATGCGCGGGTGCGCGCGGCCATCGCTTCGCGAGATCCGCTCTACTTCGACGGCCTCTCCTCCGAGGACGTCGAGCGCGCGCGATGGGCCCTCGATCGTGCCGCGTCGATGCTGCGCGGGCACGTCGAGTCGCGCACGCTCGTGGCAGTCCGCGGAACGCGCTGGGGCCGGCTGGCCGCCGTCACGGTTCTCGTTCTCTGGGGCGTCCTGGCCCTCGCCAAGGCCAAGCTGCTGCCGAAGAACGTCGCCTACGGAAAGCCCGTCCACCCGAGCAGCCTCGCGGAGACCATTCCGGACGGACGCGAGCTCGTCGACGGCGACACCGGCGACAGCTACGCCTTCAAGACGCGCGAAGAGGACATGCCCAACGTCGTCATCGACCTCGGGGGCATCTACTGGCTCGACACCATCAAGGTGCACAACCGCGTGGACGGATGGTTCGACGACTGCCTGCCCCTCGTCGTGGAGGTTTCCCGCGACGGCAACAAGTGGGACGAGGTTGCGCGTCGCGAGCGGCACTTCGACGCCAACCCCCCGTGGGTCGTCGATGCGGGTGGCCGCGGCGCCCGCTTCGTGCGCCTGCGCGTCGCACGCCACGCGTCCCTCGCCCTGTCCGAGGTCGAGGTGTACGGCAAGCCCGGACGGTGATCACTCCACGATCGCGAGCGACGTCTCCGCGTGACGATCGAGCCGCCTGGGCGCGGGCGCCCCATCGCGCGTCGCCCAGTGGCCGAGGTACTGCTCCCAGCCGATGCGGTGATTCAGGATCGTCTCGGTCCGGTAGATGAAGCCCTTCCTCCAGAGCTTCGTCGGCAGCGACGGCGCCCACGCCATGTCGCGGTCCTGCGTGGCGCGCGGCACGAGGCTCCAGCGCGACGTGCCGATCATCGTGGACCGCACCGAGAACTGCGCATCCCCGTTCGGTGCCTCGGTGGCCTCGAACCAGGTCTCGATGCGCGGCTGCACGCCGTCGATGACCCGCACGCCGATGAGATTCGCCCAGGCGTCGAACTTCGCGTTCGCCGTGCGGTCGATCGCCGCGTCGATCTTCTCGCGCCAGCGCTCCACCGCCGCCGTGTCCCCGCGCTCCACCGCGACGTTGTAGGCGATGCGAATCTCGTCGAGCGTTCGCGGCTCGCCCGTGGGCGGCGCTGCGTCTTGCCCGAGATGTACCCGCCACTCCCAGGTGAGCCAGGGGTCGGGTTCCTTGCCGGCCTCGCGATGCAGCTCGGTGCCGCCGTCGAAGAACAGCCACTCGAAGAAGCCCGGCTCCCGCTCGTTCATGGAGTACGCGTCGATCGGCGCCACCGGCTCGCGCTGATCCACCACCCACGTGTCGCCGTAGATGCGCACGTGCCCGGCGGCGACGACCTTCCTCTGCTCGTCGGCCATCAGGCCGCTGCCGCGCCCGATCCAGAACGGGTGCGTCGTAACTTGCCTCGAGTTCGACACGGGCAGGCCCGCGTTGTTGTTGAGACCGTGCCACGTCCACTGGTGCTCCCATCCCCACTGCGCGGAGCCGTTCGTGTCCATCGACATGCCGCGCACGGTGCGCGGCATCACGACCTGTTTGACCACGGTCAGCAGGTCGATGTGGCTGCGGATGATCGTCCCGTTGTCGTCGTACCGCCCGCCGGTGCGCCGCCACACCCAGAGCGACGCGACTCCGTCGTGCGCCATCGCGATGCTCGGCGCCATCCCGAGCACCAGGGCGACCCAGGCGACGGTCGCTTTGCGCACCGCCGGCGCGAAGCGACCCACGACGAACCCGGCGACCGAGCCCACCGTGTGCACGAGCTGCGCGAGTGCGAGCGCGTAGTAGGGCGCGAAGTAGATCGACCAGAAGATGTGGATGTCGGCCCCCAGCTTGAAGACGACGTACTGCACCGTCGCGCCGAAGAGCAGGCTGAGCGAGTACATCTCCTCGTCGCGCCGCGTCCAGAGCAGCCGGATCACGCAGATCGGCCATGCCCACTTGCCGAGCTTGATCGCGAGCGGCGTGAACGAGAAGTCGATCCAGTTCTTGCGCGTCTCGAGCACCTCGCTGAGCTTCGTGCCCTCGCCGCCCGCCCGACCGAACGCGGCCATGACCCAGTCGGCGATCTGGTCGGCCTTCACGAAGAGCACGAGCCAGAGCAGCAGCGTCCCCGCCACGATACCCACGGCCAGCCCCCACCAGCGCGCATAGGGCTCGAACTTGAACCGGGGCACCAGTCGCCGTGGCAGGAGGAACCCGCGCACGAAGAACCAGATGATCGCCGGCGCGACGAGGAGGTACCCCGCCCAGTCGCCCGCGCACGCGAAGAAGAGCCCCACGAGGCTAGCCACCATGTACCGCCGCTTGCCGGTGCCCATGTGGCGCGTGTGCCCCCAGAAGAAGAGGAGCGCCCCGAAGATGCAGAACGTCTCGAGGTTCGTGAAGGCCGAGAACCCCACGGTCACCGGCACGACGACGTACGCCGCCGCGGCGACCGCGCCCGGCACCGGGCCCCACTTCTCGCGCCCGATGCCGTAGAGCATCGGAGGCACGGCGGTGCTCATCAGCGCCGCCGGCAGGTGCACCACGAAGTCGTGGCTGCCGAAGAGCCAGAGAAAGACGGCCGGCACCCAGTACTGCCCGAACGGGTGATGGCAGATGTACGCCGACTTCTGCGGAACCGCCCCCGTGTACCAGTCCCACGCCGGGTAGAGGATGTGCCACTTGACGATCTGCTCGGCGGCCATGCAGTTGCCGGCGCTGCCCGCGCCCAGGTGACCGCCCCCCGGGATGCCCGCGAAGCCCCAGAACGCGGTGAAGGCGAACCATGCGCTCGCGAGCACGACGACGCCGAGCGCGATGCGGTCCGTCGTGGGCCGCGACGTTCTTCGCGGACTCCGGGCCGCCATTCGGAACATCCCCAGTTCGCGCGCACGCTAGCATGGACTTGCGCGCGACGGAGCACCGTCGCATCCTCCGCCCGCCTTGCGCTGGCCGCTGCTCAGCCCCGCTCGAGCCGTGCTCCGACGCGTCGGCGCGGCCTTACGACTTTCCGCGTTGCGGCGCCTAGCGCCGACGTCGAAGCTCGGCTGGACCCTGGCCGTGCTCGCCGTGCTCGCGTGGCCGATCGTGCTCGCTCAGATCGCTTACGTCCTCGCGCCGTCGCTGACGACGATGAACACGCTGGGCGGCCACGACTGGGAGCAGATGGAGACGCACCGCGAGCTCATCGTGAAGACGGTGCTCGACTATCACCAGTTCCCCTTCTGGCAGCCCTACGCTTGCGGCGGCCACCCCAACTGGGGCGGCTACGAGAGCGGCTCGACGGTCGTGTCGCCCTGGTTCCCGGCGTACCTCTACGCCTCTCTGCCGATCGCCATACGCATCGAGGTTTGGGGCAGCGCGCTGATCTCGGCCATCGGCGTGTGGCTCTTCGCCGGCCGCTTCACGCGTAGTCCCGCGGCACGCGCGCTCGCCGTCGTCGTCTTCGCCGTGAGCGGGCGCTGGGCGCTGCAGATCACGCAGGGACACACCTGGCACCTCTCGTACGAGTGGACGCCTTGGGCGCTCTACTTCTACGACCGCGCGGTCGCGGCCGATCCGACGCGCGGCAAGGCGCGCCTGCGCGACATGGTGTTCTGCGGCGCGAGCGTCGCCATGATGGTCTACTCGGGTGGAATCTACCCGCTCCCCGAGTCGGTGTTCGTCATCGCCGTATACGGAGTGCTGCTCGCAGCCAACACGCGATCGGCCCGTCCCGTGCTCGTCGGGTTCGGGTGCGGCGGGTTCGCATTCGGCCTGTCGGCGCCCAAGCTCCTGCCGATGGTCGAGGTCATGATGCGCTTCCCGCGACTGATCGACTCGCGCGAAACGGTGGATCTGCAGGGGCTCATCGAGATCCTGACGTCGCCGGACCAGGACACGACGAGCTTCCACCCGGGCGTGGGCACCTACGGCTGGCACGAGTGGGGGATGTACATCGGATGGGTCGTCGTCGCGATCCTCGTCGTGGGGTGCCTCGTCGCGCGCGGGCCGCGCGAGTCACCGCTCAAGTGGACCGGCCTTCTTTGCTTCGTTCTCGGTCTGGGTGCGTTCAGCCCGCACGCGCCTTGGACGCTGTTGCACAAGCTGCCGGTGTTCTCGACGCAGCACGTGCCGTCGCGCTGGATGTATCCCGGGCTTCTCCTGCTCATCGCCGTCGCGGGCGCGGCGTTCGACCGCGTGATGCGGCGGACGGGTTGGGCGCGCGCGTGGCTGGAGATCGCGGCGCTCGCGGGCGTCGCCTGGATCGCGCGCGACGTGGGCACGGTCGCGCGTGAGCCCGTCCGCCGCATCTTCTACGAGCAGGTGCCCCGCGTGGCCGACTCGACCGGCCCCTTCCACACCGAGGAGCACCTGCCGCCGAACCTCGGAATACAGACGGATTGGTCGCCGCCGTCGCTGCCCGCCGTGATGGCGAACATCGGGACGATCGATTGCGGTACGTTTCCGCCGTTCCACAACTACTGGCGGCACCCGGGGATGCCGGCGCCCGGCATGGGAGCGCGCAGCGTCGGCGACAAGGACTACCACGGCGAAGCGTTCGTCGCGGAGGGCAGGGGCAGCGCGGCCATCGTGAAGTGGACGCCCAACGAGATGACCGTGCAGGTGCACGGAGCCAAGCCCGGCGAGCACGTGCTCCTCAACCAGAACTGGGACCCCGGCTGGAGCGCCAACGGGTCACGCGCGATCGACTGGGCCGATCTGCCGGCCGCCGAGATTCACGCGCCCGACGAGACCATCGTCTTCCGCTTCAGGCCGCGAACGTGGTGGCTGTCGCTCGGCGTCTTCTGGCTGACGATCGGCGGGACCGTGTGGTTGTGGCGCCGAAAGCGACGCATGCTTCGGCGCGCGAGCGTCACTGCAAGCGCGTGATCCGGATCTCGTCGAAGCCCGAAGCTTCGTAGAACGTGCGGTGCGGAAACGCCGATCGCAGGCACCGCAGGGCGTCCTCCGGCGACTTCCGATCGATGGCGATGATGGCGTCCTGGTCGGGGTAGAGGTCGATCGGGTAGTTCGTCGTCAGGTCCTCGTCCGAGAACCCGGTCGTTCCGTTCGTCGCGAGCACGACCGCGTTCGTCAGGTGAGCTTCCTCGATCGCGACGCTCAGCGCCGCGTGGTGGCGCGTGTGCTCGTACACCGGGGGCCACACGAGCGGCACGATGCGCAGCCAGCCGCCGGCCACGGCGCAGACCGCGAGCGCGAACGGTCCTCCGCGCGCGAGCGCCGTTCGTCCGGTGATCGCGCGCTCGAACGCGGCGATCGCCAGCGGAGCGAGCGCGACGGCGCCGCCGAAAGCCATCGGTACGAGGAGGACGCTCTGGAACCGAGGCCCGTAGCCCCAGTCGTAGCCCCGGCCGTACTCGAGGAAACAGCAATACGCGAGGTATGGAAGGCAGCCGAAGCCGATGGCGGACGCCAGCCCGAGGCTTCGCCCGCGCAGCAACGCCAGACCTGCGAGGCCGACGGGGAGCGAGCAGGGCCACCAGCAGTACGACCCCGTCGCGAGGCGCAGCCCGTATCTCCATTCCTCCGGCTTGGGGAAGCTGTACTTCATCGCGTTCCACGGATGGATCATCTCGTTGAGCGAATACCCCGTGGCGAACCACCTCCCGACCTGCAGTCGGAGGACGACGAGCACGAACGCGGCAATCCCGGCGAACACTCCCGCGGTCGCTGCGAAGCCGCGCCAACCCACGCGCTTGCGCGCGACCTCGTAAAAGAACAGGCCCGCCAAGCCGAGTCCTACGAACGCGCCGTCGGCGGGCCGCGTCGCGAGCAGCAGCACCGTCGCGCCCCCGAGCACCGAGCCCCATACCACCTGGCGTCTGCGCGAGAGGCCCGGCCAGGCGAGCTGCAGGATTGCCTCGAGCGACCACGCGTAGAGGCCGACGACGAACACGTGCGGGTAGCGCGACGCTCCGTTGATCTCCATCGTCGTGCTGAGCATCGCGAGCACCGCCGCCCAGGTACCCGCCGCGCGGACGAGGCGCTCCGAGGGAGGCGCGTCGTTGCGCCCGAAGCCTCTCATCGCGGTGCGACCGAGGCGCGCCATACCCCACGCCATGAAGCCCATCGAGACAGGCCCGGAGAGCCAGACGGCGCGGATCCAGACGAAGGGCGTGATGAAGAGCGGCCACCCGGGCGGGTACTGCGAGAAGAGGCGGCCCGACCTCTCGTAGACGTAGAAGCTCTCGAGGTACGGCTCGCAGCGCGGCGAGGCGGCGAACGCGTGGCCTTTGGCGAGGACGGCCGCCTGGAAAGTGTACGCCCACTCGTCGGCGGACCCGTCGCGCTTGTGCAAGACGCAGAGGCAGACGAGCGCGGCGATCACGGTCGCTGCCACGAAGACGACGGCGTCGTGCAGCGCGTACGAGGACTCGTCCTGCGCCTCCGGCGCGGGCGCGGAGGTCGGGCGCTGCACGGGAGACCGCGCGATGAGCCCGACGAGCAGACCCATCCACGCGAGGTGAAGCGCAGAGAGATCCGCGTCCGAGTCCTTCAGGTAGCCCGTCAGCTTCCAGAGGGGCCATTCGCCGAGGAGCGCGAGCACTGCGACCCCGGGCCGCATGGCCGTCATCGCCGCCACGATGCCGAGGCAGGCCGCCACTGCGAACACCTCGCGCAGCACCTTGGGGTCGGGCTTGCCGCCAATCGAGATGCTCAGCGGCTCGACCAGGAGCGCGAGCGCGGCCAGCCACGCGCCCGCGAGCAAGAGCAGCCGTGCGACGAGCGGCATTCGCGCGAAGAGCAGCAGCGCCGTGAGAAGCAGGGCCGCAGCCGACTGAGCCGCGATGAAGGCCCCAAGGAAGTCGGTCGTATAGGGCGAGTGCATCCGCCCCCAGCGCCTACCATCAAATGGGCCCGGGAGACTGCACTAGACTGCACGAGGTGCCCAGACCGATGACGGACGGGACCACGACCGGCCATACGACGGGGCGGAAGCTCAGGGGCTCCGCTGCGGTCCAAGCCACCGTCGAGATGGGCGCTCAGGGGCGGCGTTTCGTGGCGATGAGCAGATACCCGATGGTGTCGCTGTCGTCCGGCTCCAGCTTCTCGAGTAAACGCGTGGCGGCTGCGACCGCGAGGATCGCAGGAGCGACAATGGGGAGCGCCCAGTAGCGAGGCCCCTTCTCTTCGGGAGCCTCGTATCCCATTCCGCCGAGGGCCTGGATCTCGCGGCGCAGGCGCGCGTACTTGAGGGCCATGTGGCTTGTGAGCTTCTGGCCGATCACCGTCCAGAAGCCGCCACGGGGCTTGAGCAAGTCGACTTGCAGGCCGTGCCTGTCGGAGTAGTTCGTGAGCGCGTAGCGCGTGAACCGGTGGAAGTCCGTCGGCTCGGAGTGGATGCGGTACGAGAAGGGCACCGTGAAGATGAGGCGCCCGCCGGGACGCAGGACGCGCACGAGCTCGCGGAAGAGAGCGTCCGGGTCCGGCACGTGCTCGGCCACCTGGTTGCACAGGACCGTGTCGAACTCGTCGTTCTCGAACGGGAGGCGATCGCCCGAGTAGAGGACGTTCGCCTTGTGCTTGCTGGCGTTCGCGCTCGACGAATACGTGTCCTCGTACTCGGCGCCTACGTAGCGGTTCACGTGAGGCGCGAAGATCGCCTCGTACGGCTTGTCGCCGCAGCCCACGTCGAGCAGCGCTCCCGATGCGTACGGCGCCGCCTCGTGCATCGATCGCTCGAGCAGAGCCATCTCGAAGTCGACGAAATGACGCATTCGGCGCATCACTGCCGCGCGCGGGTTCATCAAACCACCTCGAAGCGCTTGCTCCGCACCCGCGAACCGGCTCGTGCCCGAAGCAGTCGCTTGAAGGTCCACACGGTGCTGTCGAAGCGGTGAAGCGTCGTGTTTCCCACGCGCTCGTGATACGCGATGCCCACCTCGATGATCTTGTAGCCTTGGCGCGCCGGGACGATGAGGAGCTCCACGGGTAGAGCGGGGCCCTTCGGATCGACATGGAACCCTCGGAGCATCGACGTCCGGTAGGCGCGCATGCCGCTGTGCACGTCGGTCGTCGGCGTGCCGTGGAGCACGTGCGCCGCCTCGGCGAAGACGCGGTTGGCCAAGTAGTTCGCGAACGGCATGGCGCCCGGGCGGCGGCGCGTGCGAGTGGCGTTCACCAGGTCGGCGCCGTCCTCGACGTAGCGGTGCAGCTCGAGGATTCGATCGGCTGGATACGTGCCGTCGCAGTCCATCGTGATGATCACGTCGGTCGTCGTCTCGTAGAGGAGGCGGTCCATCGCAGGACCGTAGCCGCGCGGAGGGAACTGCCGGACCA
>DATJYG010000526.1:0-3138 GCA_035499695.1 Polyangiaceae bacterium | reverse complement strand
CGCAGCTTCGTCCCTGGCCGGGCTGGCCGACGCCCTGGACACGACCGTCGCCATCGAGACGCCGGAGCACATCGTCTTCCACCATCGTGTCGCCGGCCCCGCGCGCAGGTTCCTGGCGTACCTGCTTGACCTGACGATCTGCTACGGGGCTTTCGCTGCCGTCGCCGTGCTCGTGATCATCGTCACGATCGGCACGGGAGCGATCGCCGGCGCCGCCGAGAGCGCGGTGGGCGCGGCCATCGGGCTGCTCCTGCTGCTCTTCTTCGCGATCCAGTGGGTGTACTTCGTCGTGCTCGAGGGGTGGCTCGGCACCACGCCGGGCAAGCGCGCCCTGGGCCTGCGCGTGGTGACGACGACCGGGCGACCCATCGGCTGGCGTGCGGCGGCGCTGCGCAACGTGATGCGCGCGGCCGACGCGCTTCCCCTCGCGTACACCGCGGGTCTCCTGTCGGTCGCGGGGCTCGTGTCGATGTCGACGACGCGTCGGTTCCAGCGCCTCGGGGACCTCGTCGCCGGCACGATGGTCATCGTCCCCGAGCGCGCACGGGCGGCCACGCCGCTCATCCTCTTCCCGCCGGCGCAGCCCTACGAGCTCGCGCAGCTCCCCGAGGACGTGCGCCTCGACGCCGACGAGCGCCTGGCGATCGAGATGTTCCTCCGGCGCAGGGCACGGCTCGGGCGCGCACGCGAGCTCGAGCTCGCGAACATGATCGCGGGGTACCTCGCGCGGCGCTTCTCGTTCCGCGGCGAGGACCCGGCGCGCACTCTCGCGCTCCTCTACGATCGCGCCGCCAACGCCGGCCGCTCCGACGCGCCGCCTTCTTCACGGGTGCCCGGCTCATGGCGCTGACGTCGACGCTGACCGAGCGCGCCTTCGCCCAGCGCCGCCAGCGCGACTGGGACCGGCTGGACGCCCTCGTCCGCGGCGTGCAGAGCAAGGGGCTCCGCAGGCAGCTTCCCGAGGACGTCGCGCAGCTCTCGCCGCTCTACCGCGACGTGTGCGCCGACCTCTCGCGCGCCGTCGCCGCCAGGTACAGCGCGCCGCTCGTCGACTACCTGCAGGGCCTCACGGCGCACGCGCACACGGTGCTCTACGGGCAGGGGCGCGGGCGCTCGGCCGGGGCGCGCGGACGCTGGCTGCGCACGGCAGTCGACGCGTTTCCGCGCGCCGTGCGGCGGCACAAGCTGGCGATGGGCATCGCCTTCGTCCTCTTCTTCCTCCCCTTCTTCGCGGGGCTCATCGCGGAGCTCGCGAACCCCGATTTCGCGCTGCGCATCGTGCCCGAGTCGCAGCTCCGCCCCCTGCTCGAGGCGTACAAGCAGGGCTTCGCCTCCGGTCGCGACGCGGGGATGGATGCCGCGATGGCCGGCTTCTACGTGAACAACAACGTGGGGATCGCCCTGCGGTGCTTCGCGACGGGCCTCGTCTTCGGCGTCGGCTCGGCGTTCTACCTCGTCGAGAACGGCCTCGTGACCGGGGCCATCATGGGGTACGTCGCGTCGCACGGCGCCGGGGGCAACATCTTCACGTTCGTCGTGGGGCACGGGTCGCTGGAGCTGGGCGCCATCGTGCTCGCAGGCGGCGCCGGAATGGCGCTGGGGTGGTCGATCGTCGCGCCGGGGGACAAGACGCGCATCGCCTCGCTCCAGGCGGCGGCCAGGAGCGTCGTGGTCGTCGTCTTCGGCGCCGCGGTCATGCTGCTCATGGCGGCGGGGGTCGAGGGCTTCTGGTCGTCCTCTGGCGCGCCGGACGTCGTGAAGCGCAGCGTGGGCGCCGTCATGTTCGTCCTGGTCCTCTCGTACATGGTGTTCGGCGGGCGTGGCTCGAGCGAGGCGTCGCAGCTCGAGCGTGCCGACGAGGTCGAACCATGGACTTGATGCGCGCGCGGATCGCGCTGCGGGAGCGCCCGCTGCTCGACGTCGTGGACCTCGCGGTGCGCTTCTCGGCGGCGCACGCGGCGCCGTTCGCGAGGCTGTCGCTCGTCGTCCTGGTGCCGGGGTTCATCGCGTCCTGCGCCGCAGGGGAGATCTGGGGATGGTGGGCCTCGTGGGTCGCCGCCGTCGTGTTCGGCTCGTTCGCGACGGCGCCCTTCGTCGCGCTCGCGTCGAAGCTCGTGTTCGCCGACGAGGTGCGCGTGCGCGACGCCCTCCGGGCGGCGATTGCGGCGCTGCCCCGGCTCTCCGGCATCCGGTTCATCGAGCTTCTCGCGCTCGCCCTGAGCGCCTCGTGCTCGTCGGGGCTCGCCTGGATCTACGTCGGTAGCGTCCTCCTGTTCGTGGTGGAGGTCGCGATCCTCGAGGGCGGGGGTGTCGGCGGAACCATCACCCGATCCCAGCGCATCGCCAACGGCAACTTCGGTGGCGCGGCGGGGGCGATGTGCATCCTGCTCCTCACGCCCGTCGCGGCGGCGATGCTCGCCGACGCCGCGGGACGCGAGGTGCTGGGAACGGTGCTCGAGATCAAGCCGCCTGCCTCCATGTTCTCGGTGGGAGGGAGCTGGCTGGCGATGCTCGGCTGGTGGGCGCTGCTGCCGTTCGCGAGCGTGCTCCGCTTCTTCGTGTACCTCGACATCCGCACGCGCACCGAGGGGTGGGATATCCAGACGCGCTTCGCCGAGATCGCGGCGCGAGCCGAGGCAGCCGTGGAGCAGAGGAGGGCCGCGTGAGGGCGCGTGCCCTGATCCTCGCGGGCGCGCTCGCGTGTGGCGGCGGAACCTGGTCGGCGCCGGCGCTGGCCATCATGGACCCCGCGCACGCGCAAGCGGACGTCGACGCGGCGATGCGCGCGCACGCCTACACGTTCTGCCGCGCGCCACACGAACCGCTTTCGGCCGACGCGATCGAGCTGTGCCCGCACGCGAGCACCATCCCGGACTGCGCGGGCTACGCGGCCGCGTGCGCGAAGGCGACGACCCCTCCCTCGTGGAAGCTTCCCAGCTGGTGGGGGATGTTCTCGTTCCTGGGCGTGGTGTTCCAGGTGCTCATGTGGCTCGTCGTCGCGGCCCTGGTGCTGGCGATCCTCGTCCCCGTCGTCGCGGCCATCGTGCGCTACCGGCGTCGCGACGACGCCCGTGCCAAGAAGGCCGACAAGCCGTCGGTCGCCACGGCCGAGCCGCTGGCCGAGCTGGTCGCCACGAG
>DATJYG010000525.1:0-4646 GCA_035499695.1 Polyangiaceae bacterium | reverse complement strand
TCCGCCGAAGCCGCGCGCGGCGCGCGCCGCCTCGAGCGCCGTCTCGGCGCGCGGTCCGTGCACCGACCACACCTCGTGTCCCGTGGCCGGCACCACCTCGGCATCCTCCATGACGAGGTAGTGCTCGAGATGCGCGCGCAGCGACTCCACGGCGAAGACGGGCACCACCAGGAACAGTCGCTCCCCCGGCTCGTCCGCCACGACGATCACGTCTGCGAGCACGTGCCCCTTGCGCTCTACGACGAGGCCGTACACGGCGCTGCCCGGCGCGCGCTTCGCGAGGTCGCAGGTCAGCAGTCCGTTGAGCCACGTGACGCGGTCTTTCCCGGACACGGCGAGGACCGCCATGTCCGCGTGCTGCACCGCGAACGCCGTCTCCTTCGCCGCCTGCACCTGGGCCTTGGGGTCCATGCGGGGAACATAAGCGCGAATGGCCCTACGCGCAGCGCCAGGATTGACCGGGGCGCCTCAGGCGTCCATAACTTCCCTCAGAAGTGCCCGGCATCGGCGTCGTCCTCAACCCCCGCAGCAGGCGCAACCTGCGCGACCCCCGCGCCGCCGACCGGCTGGCCCGCCGCCTCGGCGACGTCGGCGTCGTCCGTCAGGCCAACAGCATCGACGAGCTCTATCGCATCGCCGAGGACTTCCGGCACGCCGACATCGACGTGCTCGCGATCAGCGGCGGCGACGGGACCAACCACGTCACGCTCACCGGGTTCCTCGACGTCTACGCCGGCCACACGATGCCGCAGGTGGCGCTCCTCCGCGGCGGCACGATGAACACCGTGGCCAACTCGGTCGGCGTGCGCCACGGCCGCCCCGAGGGCCTGCTCGGTCGCCTCATCCGCGACTACGCGCAGCAGGCCAGCATGCCGCTCGAGAACGTCGAGCGGAACGTCATGCGCATCGCGCCGACCGACGGGACCAGGGCGCACTACGGCTTCCTCTTCGGCACCGGCGTCGTGCACGGCTTCCTCGCCGAGTACTACGCCGGCGGCGATCCCACGCCGCTCGTCGCCGCCAAGGTGCTCGCGCGCGGCGTCGGCAGCGCGATGATCGGCGGGCAGACCATCCGCCGCATGGCCAAGCCGTTCCGCGGCTCGGTGAAGCTGGGCGACGGCACGTCGTGGGAGGAGCGCGACTACCTCGCCGTGGCCGCCGGGACCATCGCGCACATCGGCCTGAACTTCAAACCGTTCCACCGGTACGACGAGCTGCCGGGGCGCTTCCACATGCTCGGCATCCACACGACGCCGTGGTCCTTCGTGAAGGACATGCCGCGCATCCACCGCGGCGAGCCGATGCGCCCGGGCAAGACGTTCGACGCGATCTTGAAGCGCGCCGTGGTGCGCAGCGCCGATGGGCACATGCGCTACATGATCGACGGCGACCTGCACGAAGCGCGCGGGGACATCGAGCTGGCGATAGGGCCGAAGGTCAAGCTCGTCGTCGTGCGGTAAGCTTCGCCGCATGCGGCGTCTGCTCCTGGTGCTGTGCGCGACGACGCTCGCGTGCTCGTCGTCGTCGTCTCCGAAGGCGCCGGGGCCAGGGGATGACGGGCTCGGAGATGCATCGGCGGACGCACCCGGCGCGGAGGACGCGACGGCCGAGAGCGGAGGCGGCGGCGCGCAGGACGCGACGAGCGATGCGCCGAAGGGGGACGGCGCCGGCGGCGGCGGCGACGCGGGACACGACGGAGGCACCCTCCCCGAGGGCGGCCTTCCGTACATGGTCGGCATCAAGACGAACGGGACGCCCGCGGGGCCCGCCACCGTCGCGAGCTGGCTGGGGCGCCCGCTCGACGTCGCCGGCGCCACCATCACGACGACCAACTACATCGCGAGCGGGACGTACACGACCGCCGGCAGCGCGCACCCGCTGCTCGAGGTGTCCTTCCCGCTGATCAGCATCTTCGGCGAATCGAACAACCTTGACGACATGGCGCAGGCAGCCGCCGGCGCGTACGACGCGACCTACGAGTCGATGTCGCAGGCGCTCGCCGCGTGGCCCAACCCGCTGCTCTCGGCGCGCATCGGCTGGGAGTTCAACGGCAACTGGTACAAGTGGTCCAACGGCGTCGGCACGAACGCGACGTACGCCAACTACGTCGCCGCGTTCAAGCGCGCCGCGGCGATGATCCGCAAGCACAACCCGCACGCGCTCATCCAGTGGTGCATCGCGTGGGGCCAGCCGGATCCGACGCCCTACTGGCCTGGCGCCTACGACGCGAGCACCAACCCCGGCGGCGTCGACGTCGTGTCGATGGACTTCTATCAAGCGAACATCAGCCAGTACAACAACGGGGGCAAGACCTCGACGTGGGCGCTCGCGCAGAGCGGCGTCACCATCGACCTCGACTGGATGGTCTCCTTCGCTCAGAAGAACGGCGTGAAGATCGCCCTCTCCGAGTACGGCGCGGGCGCACCCAGCAGCGGCGGCGAGGGCAGCGGCGCCGGGCTCGACGACGGCACCTGGACCGCCGCGTCGATCGCGTGGATGAACTCCCTGCCCGCGGGGCTCTTCCTCTGGACCAACTGGAGCGACGACGCGCCCGCAGACGACATCGTCACCGCCGGTGCGAACCCCAACGAGCAGGCGGCCTGGAAAAGCGCGTGGAAAGGCACGCACTTCGCCGGCACGTGGTGGACCGGCACGGCGCCGCCCTAGCCGGCTGGCACGCCGCGTTCCCTGCGGTTCATCTTGCGCATCTCCCCGGGAGCCATACGCTTCGGACCACCGTGAGGGTCGGTCGAGCTCTGGCGTTCGCAGCGGCGGTGTCCGCAGCCGCACTCGGCGTGTCCAGCGGCGCGCGCGCCGACGGGCTCACGTCCGACGAGAGCACGCGCCTGGTGCGCGGCGACGTCGTGACGCGCACGCAGCAGCTCGACCGCGGCCCGCGCCACTACGTGGGCGGCGTCTCGTACGCCATCGTCGACGCGACGCCCGCGGAGCTCGCGGCGCTCGTCGACGACGTATCGGCCTGGCGGCGCATCCTGCCGCGCACGCGCGAGGCGCGCCGCATCGGCACCGACGGCGGCGACGTGCTCGCCGAGATCACCCACGGCTCGCTCTTCGTCAGCGTCGGCTACACGATGCGCCTGCACCGCGAGGGCAACGAGGTGCGCTTCTGGCTCGATCGCACGCGCCCGCACGACATCGACGACGCCTGGGGCTACATCCGCTCGCAACCGATGGCCGACGGCCGCACCCTCGTCACGTGGGCCATCCTCGTCGACATGGGCAACGGCATGCTGCGCGACATGTTCGAGAGCAAGGTGCAGCAGATGGCGCTCACCGTCCCCGAGCGCGTGAAGGACGTGATGGTGGAGCGCACGTCCCGAGGTCGCCGGGCCTCTCGATGATTGGTTGAGTGGGGGGTACGACCGTGCAACATGGGCGCTCGCTTCGCGCGCGAGCGCGCTCCACTCGCGCAGACTCTTGGCAAACGATCGCTCTCCGGGGGAGCGCGGCCGCTCCCCCGGTCCCCCACCCAAACGGCATAAGCTACGGGCGTGATTCGGTACGCCGACAGCCACGACATCGACCTCGAGCAGCTCGCTCACCTCTTCGTCACTGCGGGGTGGCCACATCGCGCCGCGGACCGGTCGAAGCTCGCGCTGCTCGTGTCGCGCTCCCTCTACGTGAGCACCGCCCACGACGGCGACCGGCTCGTCGCCTTCGCGCGCGCCCTCTCCGACGGCGTGAGCAACGCATACATCTCCACGGTGTGCGTCCTGCCCGACTACCGCGGGCGCGGCATCGGGCGCGAGGTGGTGCGCCGCATGGTGGAGCGCGAGGGCGGCACCGGGATCCGCTGGGTCCTCCACGCGCGCAAGGAGCTCCACCCCTTCTACGGCCTCAACGGCTTCGTGGAGGCACCCGACATCCTCTGGCGCGACCGCATCCGCTGAGCGGCGGTCGCGCCTCCAGATGACGCGGCACCGGCGTCTAGCCTGGCTGCCCCGGCCGATGGTGCATGGGACGGGAGCCCTCATCACGCACCGGCGCCTCGCCGGGTCGCGCCGCTTGGCCGAGGGGAAGCAGGATGCGGAAGAGCGCGCCGCCTTCATGGCCCTCGAGCACCTCGACGCGTCCACCGTGCGCGTCGACGAGTCGCTGCACGATCGAGAGACCCAGGCCGATTCCGGTGCTCGCTTTCTGGCCACGGAAGAAAGGCTGGAACACTTGTGCCCGAAGCTCGGGCGGAATGCCCGGCCCCGCGTTCTCGACGTCGATGGCGCAGAACGGGCCCTCGAGTCCCGTGCGTACGGTCACGCGCGCCGGAGCGCCCTCCTTGACCCCGTACTTCAAGGCATTCTCGACGAGATTGGAGACGATCGACTGGATGACCTCGGGCGCGCATGCGACCTCGGAGTTCGGCCCGAAGTCCTTGTCGATGCGCGCGCCACGCGCGCCCGCGATCTCGTCGAAGTCCGCGACGACCTCCTCCACCGCAGCGTTCACGGGTGAGCACGCGCCCTCGAACGCGCCCCTCGCCGAGGCGCGGGTGTACTGCAGGAGCCCGTCGATGAGTCGGCCCAGGCGCCGCGCCGAGCGTCCGATGCGCTCGGCGTGCACGTGCACCGCGTCCTCCACGGGTGCGCGCTCGATCCACTCGGAACCGACGAGAATCGGCGTGAGCGGAC
>DATJYG010000524.1:0-9053 GCA_035499695.1 Polyangiaceae bacterium | reverse complement strand
CTCGTGGGGCAGCGCGCGGCGGTACGCGCGGTCGCTCGTCATCGCGTCGTAGGTGTCGGCCACCGCGATGATCCTGGCGATGAGCGGGACGTCGTTCCCGCGGAGGCCGAGCGGGTAACCGCGGCCATCCCACCGCTCGTGGTGCAGGTGAACGCCCGGCACGAGCGGATGGAGGAACTTGATGGGGTCGAGGATGTCCTTGCCGTAAGCCGGGTGGCGCTTGAAGATCTCGTACTCGTCCTGCGTCAGCTTCCCAGGCTTGTTGAGGTTCATGACGCAGCCGATCTTGCCGATGTCGTGCATCAGCGCGCTCTGGCGCACGATCTCGATGACGTCCGGCGGCAGCCCGAGCCGCACCGCGAGGTACGTCGCGTACGTCGCCACGCGCTCCGAGTGGCCCGCCGTGTAGCGGTCCATCTTGTCGATGGCGCGCGCGAGGCCCTCGATCGTCTGCTGGAACGTCGCGCGCAGGTCCTCGTAGAGGCGCGCGTTCTCGATGGCCGCAGCCGCGCGCGAGCCGACGATCGACAGGAGCTTGCGGTTGCCCTCGTTGAACCGCTTCTGCTTGGTGAAGCTCGCGACGGCGATCCATCCGAGCAGACGCGTCTTCATGCGCAGGGGCACCGAGACGAGCGAGACGATGGGCGTCGCCGGCGGCGCGCCGAAGAAGCGCGCCCCCTTGCTCCCCTGCTCGAGCAGCGTGGAGTGCTGCGCGTAGTGGTCGATGAACGACTGCGGCGAGAGGAGCCCGTACTCGGCGCCGATGCGCGCCTTGCCCGTCGGGTCCGACAGCGACACCGGCGCCGCCGCGCGTCGCTCCCCCGAGGCGGGCAGCTCGGTCGCCCGGCTGTTGCGATCGCCGGGAGGCGGCACCGAGGAGTCGCTGACGCGCGGCTGCACCAGGCGCTGGCGCTCGAAGTACCCGCCCTCGCCGTCGTCGAGCCAGGTCGAGACGAGGTCGCCCTTGAGCTCGTGGATCGCCGTGTCGCCGATGGTCGCCAGGACCTCCTCGAGCGACAGGCTGGCGGCGATGGCCTCGCTCACCGTGTAGAGCGAGACGGCCTCGCGCAGGCGCAGGTTCTCGGCGCTGAGGCGCTGCTTCTCCAGCCCCCGCTGGACGACGCGGATGACCTCCTCGACCTTGAAGGGCTTCAATATGTAGTCGTAGGCGCCGCGCTTCATCGCGTCGATCGCGGTCTCGACGGTGCCGAAGCCCGTCATGATGACCGTGAGGGCGTTGGGGGCGGCGGTGCCGATCTGCTCCAGCAGCTGGATGCCGCCCATGTTCGGCATCTTGAGGTCGCTGATGATGAGGTCGTAGTGCGCGTTCCCGAGCTCCTGGAGCGCGGCGGCGCCGTCCTCGGCCGTGCGGACGATGTAGCCCTCCATGCCGAGGAAGTCGGCAAGGATGTCCCGGATGAATTTCTCGTCGTCGACGATGAGGACGCGAGGTCGTTCGTCGGGGGCGGTGGACACCGTCATGGTCGTGGCGGGACGCGTAGAGCTGAAGGTAACAGATTCGCGCGTCTGTCAGCGCACCTTGCACGCTGACTTGCCACATGAAAGGTTGCCAGGACCGTGCAGGTCGGCAGAGGCAGCGTCCCGCTAGCAGCTCAGGCGGAGCGCCTGGGCGCGGAAGGGTCCGCTGTAGGGGCCCTCGGGAGGCGGCGGCCGGCGCTCCTCATCCTGTCGGCGTACACGGCGCTCGGGGCGGGTGCGGCGGCGGTCTCGGCGGCGCTAGGGCAAGATCCGCTCTCGATGATCGGTTGGGGCCCCTCCCCCAACCGGTCGATGCCGGGCTGGCTCGGCATCGGAGGGCCGATGGCGGCGGCGCTGGTGAGCGCCGGCGCGGGCGTTTGTGTCGGGGCGGTCACGGTGGCCAGCACCCGTGTGCTCGTGCGGCGCGCGCCCTGGGCGCGGGCGCTTCACGAGGCGCTGAGGCCGGCGGTGAAGGGCGCGGCGGACGGGTGGCTCTTCGCCCTCGCGGCGGCGAGCGCGGTCGGCGAGGAGCTGCTCTTCCGGGGGCTGCTCGTGCCGATGCTCGGCGTCGTCCTCCCGAGCCTCGCCTTCGGCGTGCTGCACCAGGTGCGTGGCCCGGCTCGCTGGGGATGGATGGCGTGGGCGACGCTGATGGGGCTCCTCTTTGCCGTGCTCTACGCTGCGACGGGGAGCCTGGTGGGGCCCATCGTGGCCCACCTCATGATCAACGGAGCGAACCTGCGCTACCTGCGCGACGCCGAGCCCGGCGCCCCGCGCCGCAAGAAGCTCGGTGGGCTGCTGAAGCGCACGTGAGAGGTGAAACAGGAAGTCTGTTTCTCAACTCTCCTTGTCGCCGTCGTCGGGCCAGCTGACGCCGTAGAGGCCGCGCTTCTTCAGCAGGTCGCGCAGGTGGTGGCGCGCGACGTCGGCCTCGCGCGCGGCGGCCGAGAGGTTGCCGCCGCAGCGCTTCATCAGGGCCGCGAGGTAGGCGCTCTCGAAGCGATCGATGGCGCGGTCCTTCGAGGCGGCGAAGGTGCCCGAGAGGTCCATCGCCTCGCGCTCCTGGCGCGTGCCGCGGAAGCCGAAGCCCTCGCCCGCCACGTCGGCGCGGCGGATGATCCCCTCGTGCGCGAGCGCTGCGGCGCGCGCCAGCACGTTGCGCAGCTCGCGCACGTTGCCCGGCCACGGCTGCGTCGCGAGGAAGTCCACCGCGGCCTGCTCGATGAGGATCGGCACGTCGCGCCCGCCCGCGAGCCCTGCGAGGAGCTTCTGGCAGAGCAGCGGGATGTCCTCGACGCGGTCGCGCAGCGGCGGGAGCTGCACGCGCACCTGGGCGAGCCGGTAGTAGAGGTCCTCGCGAAAGCGGCTCGCCTCGATCTCGTGGCGCAGGTCGCGGTGCGTGGCCGACACCACGCGCACGTCGATCTTCACCGGCACGTTGCCCCCGACCCGCACGACCTCCTGGCGCTCGAGCACGCGCAGGAACTTGGACTGCAGCGGCGCCGGCAGCTCGCCGATCTCGTCGATGAAGACCGTGCCGCCGCTCGCGGCCTCGAAGAAGCCGGTGCGACGCTGGTCGGCTCCGGTGAAGGCGCCCTTCTCGTGGCCGAAGAGCAGCGACTCGGCGAGCGTCTCGGGCAGCGCCGTCGCGTCGATGACGACGAACGGCTGCGACGCGCGCGTGCTGCGCGCGTGGAGCGCCCGCGCCACCTCCTCCTTGCCCGTGCCGGTCTCGCCCTGCACCAGCACGCTGAGGGACTTGGGGGCGACGCGCTCGAGGGTCGCGAAGAGCTCGCGCATCTCGGTGGACTGGCCCACGAGCTCCCCGAAGGAGCTCTGGAGGCTCACCATCGCGGTGCCCGCGCCGTCGTCGAGCTCGAGGCGCAGGGTCGTCGAGCCGACAACGATCTCGCCGCCGGACGCGAGCTCCATCTCGCTCACGCGGTGCGGCCCGAGCCAGGTGCCGTTGGTGCTTCCGGCGTCGCGCACGTGGACGCGCTCACCGAAGCGCCGGAGCTCGAGATGCACGCCGCTCACCTTGGGATCGGCGAGCACGAGGTCGTTCGTCGGGTGGCGTCCGACCGTCGCGAGGGCGTTCGACATGGCGAGCGCCCGGCCGGCGCCCGGGCCCGCGGTCGCCACGAGCTTCGGCACCGCAACGAGCGTCCGCATCCGGATGCCGGTATTGACCTCGGTGCCGCCGCGCGATTCTTCGCTGCCCATCCGCCGGAGAATCCTATCAGTTTCGTCGACCGTGGTAGTGTTCGGCGAAGGATGCGTGCGACGGCGATCGGCCTGGCCCTTTCGCTCCTGGTCTGCCAGGTCGTGCGCACGGCCCCGGCGGCCGCCCAGAGCGCGGACCAGCTGGATACCGCCCGGAAGCTCTTCGCGGACGCCGTGGCCGACGAGGATGCCAAGCGCTTCGACACGGCCCTCGAGAAGTTCCAGCGCGTCGCCGCCGTGAAGGACACGGCGAACGTGCGCTTCCGCATCGCGAGTTGCCTCGAGGCGCTCGGGCGCCGGGCGGAGGCCCTGTCGAACTACGAGGCTTCCGTGAAGCTCGCCGAGCAGGAGAAGGCCTCGCCCGACGTCATGCGCGCCGCCCGCGAGCACGCAGCGGACCTCGAGAGGGTCGTGCCGCGCCTGAGCGTCGTACTGCCCGCCGATGCGCCGGCGACGACGGAAGTGCGAATCGACGATGCGCCGGTGGACCGCTCGGCGCTCGCCGGCGGCTTGCCGCTCGACGTGGGTCACCACACCATCCGCGCGACCGCGCCGGGCGACTCCCCGTTCGAGACGGCGGTGACGCTGCCAGAGGGCGGCCACGTATCGATCAGCGTGACGCTCACCCCCGTCGCCCCACCCGCGGGGCCGCCTGGGGGGCAGACGCTTGGCCAGGGGCCGCCAGTTCCGCCGGGGGACGGCGAGAAGAACCCGCCGGCCGCCACGCACCCGTCGCACGTGGGCGCGTGGATCGCCATCGGCGTGGGCGGCGCGCTCGCCGTCGGGTCGGTCGTGTCGTTCGTGCTGCGGCAGTCGAACCTCGGCACGATCGACCACGACTGCAGCGGGAGTGGGACCCTTCAGTGCCCCACCTCGAGGGAATCCGAGGTGACCGACGCCCGCAACGCCGCGCAATGGCAAGGCCCCCTCGCGATCGGTCTCGCCGCGGGCGCCGTCGTGGGCCTGGGCATCGGCGCCTGGCTCCTCGCGACCACGCCGTCGCAGTCGGTCAGCGTGGGGCCGGCATTCCTTCGGGACGGTGGCCTGCTCGTGGTGCGCGGTAGAATGTGATCGATGCGGTCCGCCGGCACGCTCGTCCCGCTTCTCCTCGCGAGCGCGTGCGGCGTGCCCGAGGTCAGCTTCTCGGACGACGGCGGCCAGCGTGACGCACGACTCGACACCGGCATCGACGTGGCCCAGGACGCGACCTCGATGGCAGACGGCGAAGGTGGGCCGCCTGGCGACGCGGGTGACGCCGGCACCGACGCGCCGATCTACTGCATGGATGGCGGAGGGCCTCCCGACGCGAGTCCGGACGCGAGCTACACGTGCTGCCCTTCCGGCGCGGTCTGCAGCGGGACTTGCAAATCCCAGGCGTGCAATCACTGCGGCACGTGCACGTGGCCGAGCGTCTGCTGTCCGAGTGGCAACAACGGGAAGTGCACGGCGCCCGACGCCGGTCCGTGCTGAGTCCCCGGAGTAGAATGTGATCGATGCGCTTCGCGTCGCTCTTGCTGCTCGGCACCCTGGCCGCGGGCTGCAGCGTTCCTGAGGTGACCTTCACCGACGACGGAGGCGCCGGCGCGACGCACGACGCGTCCGAGGATCGGCCCGCGGAGGCCGGAACCGACGCGCCCGCAGACACCGAAGCTTCCGCGGGAGACGGAAACGGGGGAGACGGAAACGGGGGAGATGCCGGAAGCGAAGCCGGCTACTGCGTGGGACCGGACGGGGGCACACCCCCGCCGAACGGGCTCGCGTGCTGCCCGGGCGGGATGGGCGAGGCGTGCGCGGGCTCGTGCCTGCCGAAGGCGTGCATGGCGTGCGGCAACTGCATCTGGCCCAGCGTCTGCTGCACGAACGGCGCAAACGGCGTCTGCAAGCCGTACTGCTGATCCCCTCAGCGCACGACGGCCGTCGCCGCTTCCTCGATCGTCCGCACGAGCTCCCCGGTCATCCGGCGCAGCGCCGCGAGGGCGCCCTCGAGGCGGCCGGTCGCATCGGCCAGCTCGGCGTCGTGCTGCTCGTTCTGGCGCGCGAGCTGCTGCTTGAGCTGCTCGATCTGGTAGCCGAGGTCGTCGACCACGGCGCGCGCGCGGCGCTCCTCGGTCTGCAGCGCCTCGCGCTCCCACACGAGCGACTCCTGGCCCCGCGGGTCGAGCGACGACGCGCTCGCGTGCTCGGTGATGCGGATGCGCCGCGACGCGATGGCGTCCAGGTGCGCGAGCTCGCGCGAGCGGTCGCGCGAGAGCGCGTCGATCGCGCCGCCGAGCATCCCGCGGAACGCGCGCCCCTGCGCCTCGAGCCGGTCGACGCGCGCCTGGTGCTCCGCGACCGCCGCCTTCGCGCGCTCGAGCGACGCGATGAGCCCGCGCGCGTCCGTCGCGAGCTGCGTCGCCCGCACGACCCCGGGGTCGCTCTCCCCGTGCGCGCGCGCCTCGTCGATCTGCCGGCCGAGCTCCGAGATCATCCCGTGCCAGCGCGCCGCGATCTCCGCGGTGGGGAGCGCCGCGAGCTGCGCGGTGAGCTCCGAGCGCGGCGGAGCGTCGGCGCGCGCATCGGACGTGGTCTGCTCCTCCGGGTCGAGCGGGGGCGGCGGCGGAGGCGCCTTCGAGGTCTTCCCGAGGCGCCGCACGATGTCGGCGAGCGCGTCGTGCACGACGAACGCATCGCGCGGCCGGTCGCCCGGGGCGCGCGCGATCATGCGCAGCATCAGCTCCTCGAGCTCCGCCGGGACGTCGCCGAAGCGGTCGCTCGGCTTCACGGGCGCCTCGCGCAGCGCCGCGACCAGCAGATCGGTGCCGCGCGCGTCGAAGGGCATCACGCCCGTCACCATGTTGTAGAGCACGACGCCGAGCGCGTAGATGTCCGCGGCCGGCGTCGCGGGCTGCCCCTCGACGACCTCCGGTGCGATGTACCCGGGCGTGCCGAACCGCGCCTCGCCGATGGTGATCGACGGCGCGTCGAGGATCTTGGCGATGCCGAAGTCGCCGAGCTTCACGAAGTCGTCGGCCATCCCGTCCCTCGCCGGGGAGGCGCGCGTCGTGACGAGCACGTTCTCCGGCTTGAGGTCGCGGTGCACGACGCCCTGCTCGTGCGCCCGGCCCAGCGCCGACGCGAGCTGCATCGTGATGCGCGCGGCGCGCGCCCATGCGAAGCGGCCGCCGGAGAGGAGCTCGTGCAGCGACGGCCCCTCGACGAACTCCATGACGAGGAACGTGAGGCCCGAGTCCTCGCCGAAGTCGGTGATCTCGACGATGTTCGTGTGGTTGATGCGGTTGACCGCGCGCGCCTCGCGAAGGAACCGCTCGCGGTGCCCCGGGCTCATGCCGAGGTCCTGCCGCAGCAGCTTGATGGCCGAGAGGCGCTCGATCATCACGTGCCGCGCCAGGTACACGACGGCCATGCCCCCCGTGCCGAGGCGGCGCACCAGCCGGTAGCGCGCCGCGAGCGTCCTCCCGAGGTACGGATCGGGGCTCTTCGCCAGCCCGGCCCCGTCGAACGGGCAGAACCCCGCCTCGTCGGCGAACGGCTCGTTGCACCTGGGGCACAGCTTCATGCGCGCCGAGACAGCCTACGCTACGCGGGCGTCATTCGCCGAGACCGAGCACCTGCGCGTACGCCGCGCGGATCTCCCGCGTGACGGCCACGTAGCGATCGAGCAGGGACGCGACGGCGTCGGCACGGGGCGCGTCGTGCAGGCCCATGCGACGCGCGAGCGCCGGCAGGCCCGGGGCCCCCTCCTCGATGAGCGTCGCGCTCGTGCCGTGGGCGATGCGCAGGCGCTGCTCGAGTCGGCGCAGGAAGCGCCAGCCCTGCCTCAGCGTCTCGGCCGCCGCGGGGTCGATGTGACCGCACGCGTCCAGCGCGGCGAGCGCCGTCTCGGTCGAGGCCGTGCGCACGCGCGGGTCACCGCCGTGACGCATCTGGAGCCACTGCACCGCGAGCTCCACGTCGAGCAGCCCGCCGCGTCCGAGCTTCAGGTCGTAGCGGCGCGGGGGGCGATCGAGTCGCTCGCGCGCGAGCTCGCGCTCCATGCGCATGCGCAGGTGGTGGACCTCCGCGGGCGGTGGGGCGCCGCGCTCGTAGGCGGCCGACGCGGCGACGGCGGCGACGCGCCCGCCGAGCTCCGTGTCGCCCGCGCAGGCGCGCGCGCGAACGAGGGCCTGGCGCTCCCAGCTCTCGGCGCGCTCGGCCTGGTAGCGAGCGAAGGCCTCGAGCGACACGACGAGGAGCCCCTGGCTCCCCGATGGGCGCAGCCGCGTGTCGAGCTCGTAGCCGGCGCCCTCCGGGTGCGGCGTGCCGACGAGGCGGAGCACCCGCTGGGCGACGCGCGCGAAGAGCTCCGGCGCGTCCTCGTCCGCCGACTCGTAGACGAAGGAGATGTCCAGGTCCGACCCGTAGCCGATCTCGCCGCCGCCGAGCTTGCCCATGGCCACGACGGCGAGCCCGCGGTCCTCGGGGAGCTCGCGCTCGCGCATCGCGTAGCGGCAGGCGCGGTCGAGCGCCGCGTCGGCGAGCGCCGTGAGCGTCGCCGAGACCTCGCGCGGCGAGAGGTCGCCGGCGAGATCGGCCAGGCCCACCTCGAAGGTCACGCGCCTCTTCGCCCGCCGGAGCGCGCCGACGAACGCGTCGACGTCGGGCGTGGGGCCGAGGGCGGCCACTTCTTCCTCGAGCTGGGCGCGCGCCACCTCCGGCGTCGGCGGGACACGCGCGTAGACGATCCGATCGACGAGGTCGGGGTGGCCGACCAGGGCCTCGCCGAGGAAGGTGCTCGCCCCGAGGAGCGACGCGAGCGCGCGCACGAGCTGAGGATCGGACGCGAGCGCGCGGACGTAGGCCCCCGGCGTGGCGAAGCGCTCGAAGAGCGACGCGAGCAAGCGCGCCGCCTGCTCGGGATCGGCGGCATCGGCGAGCGATTGCACGAGCAAGCGCGCGAGGGCCGGGTCGCGGTCGCGCGTGAGAGACCCCAGCGGAGCCTCGGGGCTGCGCGCCAGCGCGAGCAGGTGCCGGGGCAGATCGGTGGCCGCGACCACACCGAAGCGCGCCTCGGCCGCGGCCGCGACGGCCGCCTCGTCGCGCTCGTCGAGCGCCGCGGCGAGCCGGTCGAACGCAGGGTCGACGCTCGTCGGCTCGCGCCCGAGGGAGACGAAGCGCTCGGTCACGCGGGCGCGCACGCGCGCCAGCTCGCTCTCGAGGCCCGCAGCGCCGTCGAAGCCGAGGGAGCGCGCGATGCACGAGAGCAGCGCGGGGTCGCGCGGCAGCGCGTGCGTCTGCAGCCCGGTGGCGAGCTGGATGCGGTGCTCGAGGCGCCGCAGGAACAGGTACGCGGCGGCCAGGTCCACCTCCTC
>DATJYG010000523.1:0-12569 GCA_035499695.1 Polyangiaceae bacterium | reverse complement strand
CATGCACGCCGCATCGTGCGCATGAAGGACGGCCGCGTCGAGAGCGACCTGCCGAACGCGCACCCGCGCTCGGCGCTCGCCGCCGGAGCGCCCGCATGAACCTGCGCGAGAGCGTCGGAATCGCCCTCGGCGGCGTTCGCGCGAACAAGCTGAGGTCGTTCCTGACGCTGCTCGGCACGATCATCGGCGTCGCGTCGGTGATCGCCGTCATGTCGTTCGTCGAGGGCCTCAACCGCTTCGTGACCGACAAGCTGCTGAACGCCGGCGCGAACGTCTTCCAGATCGACAAGTACGGCTTCATCACGAGCCAGGAAGAGTTCGAGCAGGCCGAGAAGCGGCCCGACGTGACGCTCGACGACGCCCAGGCGCTGCGCGAAGGCGTGACGCACGCCGCGCTCGTGGTGGGCGAGGCCGAGGGCAACGTCTCGATCCGGTACCGCGCGCACGTTATGAAGGGCGTCTCGATCCACGGCCGTGGCCCCGGCTACGACGCCGTGGACGACATCCAGATCGCGCAGGGCCGTCACCTGACCGACATCGACGACCGGGAGCGCCGCGCCGTGTGCGTGCTCGGCCCCGAGGTTTCCGACGAGATCTTCGCGAACGTCGACCCGTTGGGGCGCGAGGTCCGCGTCGGCGAGGAGGACTTCGAGGTGGTCGGCGTCACGGAGCCCAAGGGCAAGGTGTTCGGCGTGAGCCAGGACCGGTTCGTGTCCGTGCCCGTGCACGCGTTCCAGAAGTACTTCATGCAGCGCGGCTCGTTCACGATTGCCGTGAAGAGCATCGACCAGTCCTCGCTGCCGCTCGCCGAGCAGGAGGCGCGCAACATCATGCGCGGCCGGCGCCACCAGCGGCCCGGGCAGCCCGACGCGTTCGGGCTCACGACCTCGGACACGTGGCTCCAGCTCTACCACACGCTGACGGGCGGCATCTTCGTCGTCACGATCGGCGTCGCGGCGATCTCGCTGCTCGTCGGCGGCATCGTGATCATGAACATCATGCTCGTGTCGGTGACCGAGCGGACGCGCGAGATCGGCATCCGCAAGGCGATGGGCGCGCGCCGACGCGACATCCTCTCCCAGTTCCTCGTGGAATCGACGACGCTCTCGCTCGCGGGTGGCGTCATCGGGATCGCGCTCGGCGGCTCGCTGGCCCTGCTCGTGGGGGCGGTCTCACCCCTGCCGGCTTCGCTCAGCCTGCCCGCGGTGGTGCTCGGGCTCGTCATGAGCACCGGCGTCGGCGTGTTCTTCGGCTCCTATCCCGCGGTCCGCGCCGCGCGCCTCGACCCGATCGAAGCGCTGCGCTACGAGTGAGACCATGAGCCCGTTCGACCTGTTGCGCGAAACGTTCGACATGGCGCGGGGCGCGCTGATCGCGAACCGGCTGCGCTCGATGCTGGCGCTGCTCGGCATCGTGATCGGGGTCGCGACCGTGATCGGCATGATCGCGCTCATCAACGGCTTCCAGCGTTCGTTCCAGCGGAGCATCCAGTCCTTCGGCAACAACACGATCTACATCCGCCGCATCCGGCCCGGCATCAACTTCACCGGTGACGTGCCCGACAGTCTGAAGCAGCGCAAGGCGTTCACGATGGAGGACGCGCGCGCGATCCTCGACCAGGCGCCGGCGGTGCGGGCGATCTCGCCCTTCAAGTTTCCGTACGAGGACATCCGGCTCTCCTACCTCGACAAGCACACGAAGACGACGTTCGTCTACGGCACGGACGAGTCGTACCTCGTCACGCACAGCTACGACCTGTCGCGCGGCCGCTTCTTCACGTCGGAAGAAGTGCGCGCGCGCGCCAACGTCTGCGTGCTCGGCAAGGACACGCGCGAGGCGCTCTTCTCCGACGCCTCGGGCCTGGGCCGCACCGTGCACATCAACGGCACGCCGTTCACCGTGATCGGAGAGTTCGAGGTCAAGGGCAAGTTCCTCGGCGACAACTTCGACGAGGTCGCGTGCGTTCCCTACACGGTCGTCGACAAGTACTGGTCGGCGCCGCCGAACGCGCCGCCGTGGTTCCCGCGCAAGGGCGAGCTGTTCCTCGACGCGATCGCGGTCTCGCCCGACCAGAGCGAACTGGCCATGAAGCAGGTCAGCGAGATCCTGCGCGTCCGCCGCCACCTGCGCAGCGACAAGATGAACGACTTCGTCGTCTTCAGCGACGACGCGTTCCTGTCGCTCTATCAGACGGTGACGGGCGGCATCGTGGCGCTCATGACGCTGATTTCGTCGATCTCGTTGCTCGTCGGCGGGATCGGCGTGATGAACATCATGCTCGTCGCGGTGACCGAGCGGACGCGCGAGATCGGCGTGCGCAAGGCGCTCGGCGCGCCGCGGCGCGCGATCCTGCTCCAGTTCCTGGTCGAGGCCGTGCTGCTGACCGGGACGGGCGGCGTCATCGGCATCCTGATCGGCGCCGGCATCTCGTTCCTCGTCAAGGCCGCGACGCCGCTCCCCACGTTCGTGTCGCCATGGTCGGTCGTGCTGGGCATCGGCTTCTCGGGCATCGTCGGGGTGTTCTTCGGCCTCTATCCCGCGATGCGGGCTTCGCGCTTGGACCCGGTGGATTCGCTGCGTTACGAGTGAACCGGGGCGCTGGCACGCTTTGCTATAGTGCTGCGTTCATGGCCTCCCGCACACCGCTCCCCGCCCACCCGCCCGTGGCCCCGCGCCGGTCGGGCGTGCTCACCGACATCGTCATTCGAGGCGCCCGCGAGCACAATCTGCGCGACCTGACGCTGCGCCTGCCGCGCCAGAGCCTGATCGTGATTACCGGCGTCTCCGGCTCGGGCAAGTCCTCGCTCGCGTTCGACACGCTCTACGCCGAAGGCCAGCGCCGCTACGTCGAATCGCTCTCGGCCTACGCGCGCCAGTTCCTCGGCCAGATGGAAAAGCCCGACGTGGACGCGATCGAGGGGCTCTCGCCGGCGATTGCGATCGAACAGAAGGGCGCGGGCTCCAATCCCCGCTCGACGGTCGCGACCATCACGGAGATCTACGACTACCTGCGCCTGCTCTTCTCGCGCGTCGGCTCGCGGCACTGTCCGAACTGCGGGACCCCGATGGCGCGCCGCAGCGTGCAGGAAATGGTCGACCAGCTGCTCGCGCAGCTCACCGGACAGAAGCTGACGCTGCTCGCGCCGGTGGTGCGTGCGCGCAAGGGCGAGTACCGCAAGGAGCTCGAAGCCCTCCATCGCCAGGGCTACCTGCGCGCCCGCATCGACGGGGCGTGGTGCGAGCTCGAGGATCCGCCCAAGCTCGCGCGCTACAAGCGGCACGACGTCGACGTCGTGGTCGACCGGCTGACGCTCGCGGCCGACCAGCGCGAGCGCCTGACGGAATCGCTGGAGTCGGCGCTCAAGCTCGGCAACGGCTTGGTGAGCGTCGCGCGCGAGGGCCACGACGATCAGCCGCTCAGCGTCGGCTCGACGTGCCCGAAGTGCGGCACCGCCCTGGACGAGCTGGAGCCGCGGCACTTCTCGTTCAACTCCCCGTTCGGCGCCTGCAGGGGCTGCGACGGCCTCGGGACGCTGCTGCGCGTCGATCCGGCGCGCGTCGTGCCCGATCCCGCGAAGAGCCTCGCCGAAGGCGCCGTCGCGAGCATGGGCGACGCGACGGGGACGTGGACGTCGGGCACGCTGGCGGGGCTCGCGCGCGCGTTCGAGTTCTCGCTCAAGACGCCGTGGAAGAAGCTGCCCGCGCGGCTCCAGAAGCTGATCCTCTACGGCGCGGGTGAGGAAGAGGTGCGCTTCGAGTACCGGACCCGCAAGGGTTCGGCCTTCATCCATCGCTCGAAGTGGAGCGGTGTCATCCCTTCGCTCGAAAGGCGTTACCGGCAGTCGGGCAGTGAGACCGTCCGCCGTTCGATCGCCGAGCTCATGAACCCGACGCCCTGCCCCGTCTGCGGAGGCAGGCGGCTCCAGAAGGCGAGCCTCGCGGTGACCGTCGAGGGCCGCAACATCGCCGACTGGGCGGCGCTCTCGGTCGCCGCGGCGCGCGCCGCCGCGCAGGGCCTGCGCTTCACCGGCGGCGAGCGCACGATCACGGCCCCGATCCTCAAGGAGCTCGTGAACCGGCTCGGCTTCCTCGAAGACGTCGGCCTGGGCTATCTCACGCTCGACCGTTCCGCGGGCACGCTCGCGGGCGGTGAATCGCAACGCATCCGGCTCGCGACGCAGATCGGCTCGCAGCTGACGGGCGTGCTCTACATCCTCGATGAGCCCTCGATCGGTCTGCACCACCGCGACAACGAGAAGCTGCTCGCGACCCTGCTCAAGCTCCGCGATCTCGGCAACACGGTCATCGTGGTCGAGCACGACGAGGCGACGATGCGGGCCGCGGACTGGCTCGTCGACCTGGGTCCCGGCGCCGGCCGGCACGGTGGCGAGCTCGTCGCCGCGGACACGCCGCTCGGCGTCCAGCGCGTCGTCACCTCACTCACGGGCGATTACCTCGCGGGCCGGCGCCGGATCGATCCGCCGGCGCGCCGCCGGAGCGGCAACGGCCTCTCGCTCGGCGTCCTGGGCGCGACCGAGCACAACCTGCGCGACGTCGACGTGGCCCTGCCGCTCGGCACGCTCACGTGCGTGACCGGCGTCTCGGGCTCGGGCAAGAGCACGCTCGTCAACGACGTCCTGCTCTCCGCGCTCAACCGCCATCTCGGGCTCGCAGGCGATCCGCCGGGCGCGCACCGCAAGCTCGTCGGTGCGGATCACATCGACAAGGTCGTCGCGATCGATCAGAGCCCGATCGGGCGCACGCCGCGCTCGAACCCCGCGACCTATACCGGGGCATTCTCGCTCATCCGGGACCTGTTCGCGCAGCTTCCCGAGTCGAAGGTGCGCGGCTATGGCCCCGGCCGCTTCTCGTTCAACGTGAAAGGCGGGCGCTGCGAGGGTTGCGAAGGCGACGGCTGGAAGCGGATCGCGATGCATTTCCTGCCGGACGTGTTCGTGAAGTGCGACGTGTGTCACGGCCGCCGCTACAACCGCGACACGCTCGAGGTGCTGTGGCGCGGGCGCTCGATCGCCGACGTGCTCGAGATGACCGTCGAGGAGGGTCTCGAGTTCCTGGGTGCGGTGCCCGCACTGCGGCGCAAGCTCGAGACGCTGCGCGACGTCGGCCTCGGCTATATTCACCTCGGTCAGTCGGCGACGACGCTCTCGGGCGGCGAGGCGCAGCGGGTCAAGCTCGCCTCGGAGCTCTCGCGCGTCGCGACCGGACGCACCCTCTACGTGCTCGACGAGCCCACGACCGGGCTGCACTTCGAGGACGTGCGCGTGCTGCTCGGGGTGCTGCAGGCGCTGGCGGATCGCGGCAACACCGTGCTCGTCATCGAGCACAACCTCGACGTCGTGAAGTGCGCGGACTGGATCGTGGATCTTGGACCGGAAGGCGGCGACCACGGCGGGACCATCGTGGCCACCGGAACCCCCGAGGCGGTGGCGCGCGTCCGGGGGTCGCACACGGGAGCGGCCCTGCGCCAGGTCCTTTCAACATGACACCGACGACCGCAAGCGAGACGCAGCCCCGAACGTCCACGCGCGCGAAGACCATGCGCGCGATCGTCAAGGCCTCGCCGGCGCCGGGCGCCGAGATCCGCGAGGTGCCGGTCCCCGCCGTGGGAGCCGGGGAGGTGCTGCTGCGCGTCCGGCGCGCGGGCGTGTGCGGCACCGACCTGCACATCTGGAGCTGGGACCGCTGGTCGCAGGGGCGCATGAAGCCGCCGGTCACGATCGGCCACGAGTTCGTGGGCGAGGTGGTCGAGCTCGGCGGCGGCGTCACGAGCGTCGCGCTCGGCGACCTCGTCTCGTGCGAGAGCCACGTCGTCTGCCACACCTGCCTGCCGTGCCGCACCGGCAACTCGCACGTCTGCGAGAACACGCGCATCCTCGGCGTCGACATGAACGGCGGCTTCGCGGAGTACGTCGCGGTGCCCGCCGTCAACACGTGGCGCGTGCCGCGCAACATCCCGCTCGAGATGGCGGCGGTCATGGAGCCCTGCGGCAACGCGGTCCACACCGCGTTCGCGGGCCCGCTCTCGGGCTGCAACATCGCGGTGACCGGCTGCGGCCCGATCGGCCTGTTCGGGATCGGCGTCGCCCGCGCCGCCGGCGCCGCGCACGTCTTCGCCTCCGACGTCTCGCCCTACCGGCTCGAACTCGCGCGGCAGATGAAGGCCGACGCGGTGATCGACGTCTCGAGGGAGAGCTTCCCCGAGCGCATCTCGCAGCTCACGGACGGTCGCGGGCTGGACGGCGTGCTCGAGATGTCGGGCCACCCGGGTGCGGTGCGGGATGGACTGGCCGCGCTTCGCATGGGCGGGCGGCTGTCGATGCTCGGACTGCCGACCGAGCCGTACGATCTCGACTGGAACCGCCTCGTCATCTTCAAGGGCGTGACGGTGCACGGCATCATCGGACGGCGCATGTACGACACCTGGTATCAGATGGACCAGCTCATGACCTCGGGACGCCTCGACGTGCGCCCGGCGATCACCCACGTGATGCCGATGGAGCAGTTCGGGGACGCGATCGCGCTGCTGCGCGAAGGGCGCGCGGGCAAGGTCGTGCTCGTTCCCTGGGGTGAATCGTAGGCTCGAGGCGCTGGCGCGGCGCCACGCCGGGAAGGAGAGACGCGATGTTCGACACGCTCAAGCCCGTGCTCGAGGGAGAGCTCGCCAGGATCCGCGAGGCGGGCCTCGAGAAGGTCGAGCGCGTGCTCACTTCGGCGCAGGGCCCCGAGGTGCGGCTCGCCGACGGCCGCACGGTGCTGGTCTTCTGCGCCAACAACTACCTCGGCCTCTCGAGCCATCCCAGGGTCATTGCGGCCGCCCACGCCGCGCTCGATTCGCACGGCTACGGCATGTCCTCCGTGCGCTTCATCTGCGGCACGCAGGACATCCACCGCGCGCTCGAGCAACGCATCGCCGAGTTCGCGGGCACGGAGGACACGCTGCTCTACGCGGCGTGCTTCGACGCCAACGGCGGGGTGTTCGAGCCGCTGCTCGGCGAGGCCGACGCCATCATCAGCGACGAGCTCAACCACGCCTCGATCATCGACGGCATCCGGCTGTGCAAGGCGCAGCGCTGGCGTTATCGCAACAACGACCTCGGCGACCTCGAGCGCTGCCTGAACGAAGCGGCAGCGAAAGGCTGCCCGCAGAAGCTCGTCGTCACCGACGGCGTCTTCAGCATGGACGGCTCGGTCGCGAACCTGAAGGGGATCGTCGAACTCGCCGAGCGCTTCCGCGCACTGGTCATGATCGACGAGAGCCACTCGCTGGGCTTCGTCGGCCGCACGGGCCGCGGCACGCCCGAGCTGCACGACGTGCGCGGACGCATCGACATCGTGACGGGCACGCTCGGCAAGGCGCTGGGCGGCGCGCTCGGCGGCTTCACGACCGGACGCCGCGAGATCGTCGAGCTGCTGCGCCAGCGCTCGCGCCCGTACCTGTTCTCGAACTCGCTGCCGCCCGCCGTCGTCGGCGCGAGCCTCGCGGTCTTCGACCTGCTCTCCGGGACGACGGAGCTTCGGGACCGGCTCGAAGCGAACACCCTCCGGTTCCGCGAGCGCATGACGGCCGCGGGCTTCGAGATCAAGCCGGGCACGCACCCCATCGTCCCGATCATGCTCCACGACGAGCGTCTCGCTCACGACATGGCTGCGCGCCTGCTCGAGCGCGGGATCTACGTGATCGGCTTCTCGTACCCGGTCGTGCCGAGGGGGCAGGCGCGCATCCGCGTCCAGCTCTCGGCGGCACACCGGACCGATCAGATCGATCGCGCGGTGCAGGCGTTCACCGAGGTCGGGCAGGCGCTGGGCGTGCTCGGCTCGGCGCGCCGCTGAAGCGCGCTCGGAGTCCGCTCCTCGGCTTGACCGTGCGCGAAGCGGACGGCTAACGTCGCCACGCGTTTCGAGGCTTGGCCGTGGCACTCCCCGCGACAGCGGCGTGCGATGCTTCGGATCGGGCCAGGAGGGAGGGAGTCCACCGTGTCCTCGACCACCGCGCTGCGCCGCACGCCGTTCCACGAGTTCCATCGCCAGGCCGGCGCGAAGCTCGTGGACTTCGCCGGCTTCGAGATGCCCGTGCGTTACACGGGGGACGTGCGCGAGCACCTTGCCGTGCGGAACGCCGTCGGGCTCTTCGACATCACCCACATGGGCGAGTTCGAAGTCCGCGGTCCGGGCGCGCTCGAGTACCTGAACCGCCTCGTCACGAACGACGTCGCAGGGCTGGCGGTGGGCCAGGCGCTCTACTCGCCGATGTGCCGCCCCGACGCCGGGATCGTGGACGACCTGCTGGTTTATCGTTACGCCGATCACTTCATGGTCGTCGTGAACGCCTCGAACATGGGCAAGGACTTCGGCTGGATGGACGAGCACCGTCCGCCGGGGGTCGTGCTCGAGGACCGGTCGGCGACCACCGCGCTGCTCGCCGTTCAGGGCCCCCGGGCCAGCGCCGTGCTGCGCGACCACGTTCCCGCAGCCGCGCTCGAACTCGGCTACTACCGCTTCACGACGGGCTCGCTGTTCGGCGTGCCCGGGACGATCTCGCGCACCGGCTACACCGGCGAGGACGGATTCGAGCTCTACTTCGGCGCCGAACACGGCGCGCGCGTCTGGGAGGAGATCGTCGCCGCCGGCCGCCCGCACGGCCTCGAGCTCATCGGGCTCGGCGCACGCGACACGTTGCGGCTCGAGATGGGCTACATGCTCTATGGCAACGACATCGACGACACGACCTCGCCGCTCGAGGCGGGGCTCGGCTGGACGGTCAAGCTGCAGAAGGGCGACTTCCACGGCCGCGACGTGCTCGTGCGCCAGAAGTCCGAGGGCCTGAAGCGCCGGCTCGTCGGCTTCCAGCTCGAGGGCCGCCGCGTGCCGAGGCACGGCATGAGCCTGCTCGCTCAGGGGCGCACGGTCGGCCTCGTGACGAGCGGGACGTTCAGCCCGAGCCTCGAGCGCCCGATCGGCATGGGCTACGTCGAGACCGCGCTCGCCGCCGTGGGTACGCCGCTCGAGATCCAGGCGGGCGGTGCTTCGCTTCCCGCGCGCGTCACCGCGCGGCCGTTCTACACGCGCGGTTCGCACCGATCCTGAAACGTTCGCAAGGAGGGAGACGTGGATTACCCGGACGACGTCCGTTACACGCAGGACCACGAGTGGGCGAAGCAGGAAGGCGGCGTCGTGACCGTGGGCATCACCAGCTACGCGACCGACCAGCTCGGTGACGTCGTGTTCGTCGAGCTGCCCGAGGTCGGGCGCCGGCTCGAGGCGGGCAAGTCCTTCGGCGTGGTCGAAGCGGTGAAGACGGTGAGCGACCTGTTCGCCCCGGTCTCCGGCGAGGTCGTCGAGGTCAACGGCGCGATCGGCGACAACCCGGCGCTCGTCAACCAGTCGCCGTTCGGCGACGGCTGGATGGTGAAGATCCGCCCCGCCGACGCCGGCGAGTTCGGGAAGCTGCTCTCGAACGTCGACTACGAGAACCTCGTCGAGGAGAGTCACTGAGCCATGGCGTACGTCGGGCTGTCGCGCGAAGAGGAGCAGCGCATGCTGCGCGACATCGGCGTCGCGCGGTTCGAGGACCTCGTCGAGTCCGTTCCGGCGGATGCTCGCCTGCAGCGCCTGCTGAAGACGCTGGGGCCCGCCTCCGAGATCGAGCTGCGCCGCATGCTCGGAGGCTGGGCGGCCTCGAACGTGGCCGATCGCGTGCCGTCCTTCATGGGCGGCGGGCTCTACGACCACTACGTTCCGGCGGCGGTGAACGCCATCGCGGGCCGATCCGAGTTCGCGACCGCCTACACGCCCTACCAGCCCGAGGTCGCGCAGGGCACGCTCACGGTGATCTTCGAGTTCCAGAGTATGATCGCCGAGCTGACGGGCGCGGACGTCGCGAACGCGTCGATGTACGACGGCGCGACCTCGCTCGCCGAGGCCGCGCTCCTCGCGCGCTCGCAGACCGGCCGCGCGCGCGTCGTGATCGCGGGCGCGCTGCACCCGCACGATCTGGCCGTGCTGCGCACGTACCTCGACGGCAAGGGCGTCACCGTCGTGGCCGACAAGGGCGGCCAGTGCGCGGCGGAGGACCTGCAATCCGCGCTCGGCCCGGACGTGGCCTGCGTGATCTATCAGCATCCGAATTTCTTCGGGCTGCTCGAGAGCCCGCGCACGATCCATCGCATCGCGCACGCCGCGGGTGCGCTCGCGGTCGCGGTGTGCGATCCGATCGCGCTCGCGCTGCTCGATCCCCCCGGCGCCGCAGCGGGCGACGATCCCGGCGCCGACCTCGTGGTCGGCGAGGCCCAGCCGCTCGGCAACACGCCCTCGTTCGGCGGGCCGCTGCTCGGCTACTTCGCGTGCAAGGCGGCGCTCGTGCGGCGCATGCCCGGCCGGCTCGCCGCACGCGCGGTCGACGCGCAGGGGCGGCCCGGCTTCGTCCTCACGCTCCAGACACGCGAGCAGCACATCCGGCGCGAGAAGGCGACCTCGAACATCTGCACGAACCAGGGCCTGCTCGCGACGCGCGCGACGATCTACCTCGCGCTGCTCGGCCGGCGCGGCCTCGCCGAGGTTGCCGAGCTCTGCGTGCGCAAGACACATCGCTGCGCGGAGCTCGCGGCCGCGATTCCCGGTTACCGGCGCGCGCACGAGGGCGCGTTCTTCCGCGAGTTCGTGCTCGAGTGCCCGGTCGACGCGGCGGCGGTCTGCGCGAAGGGGCGCGGGATGGGCGTGCTGCCCGGGGTCGATCTCGGTCAGTTCCGTCCCGAGTGGCGCCGTCACCTGCTCGTCGCGGCGACCGAGCAGCGCTCGGCCGACGACATCGCACGCTGGGCCGACGTCCTGCGCGCCGCGGGAGGCGCGCGATGAGCCTCAACCGCCGTCTCCTGAACGAACGCGGCGGCGAGGGCCACCGCGGTCCCTCGCTGCCCGCCTGCGACGTGCCCGTGCGTCCGCTCGCCGAGCTGCTGCCCGGCGTGCCGCTGCGCGCGTCGCTCGACCTGCCGCAGGTGAGCGAGCCCGAGGTCGTCCGTCATTTCATCGAGCTCTCCTCGCTCAACCACCACATCGACAAGGGGCTCTATCCGCTCGGCTCGTGCACAATGAAGCACAATCCCAAGATCAACGACGAACTCGCCGCGCTGCCCGGCTTCGCTCTCTCGCACCCGCTGGCCGGAGACGAGGCCAATCAGGGCTCGTTGCGGGTCCTGCTCGAACTGCAGCGCACGCTCGCCGAGATCACGGGCTTCGCCGCGGTGACGACGCAGCCGGTCGCGGGCGCGCACGGCGAGATGACCGGCCTCATGCTCATCCGGGCGTGGCACCGCTCGCGGGGCGAGGGCGAGCAGCGCACGCGGGTCATCGTGCCCGACTCGGCGCACGGCACGAACCCGGCGAGCGTCCATCTGATGGGCTGGGAGACGGTCACCGTACCGTCCGGCCCCGACGGCTGCGTCGACCTCGAGCGGCTGAAGGCGGCGCTCGACACGCGCACGGCTGCGATCATGTTCACCGTGCCGAACACGCTCGGGCTCTTCGAACGCGCGATCCGCGAGGTCACCGCCGCCGCGCACACGGTGGGCGCGCAGTGCTACATGGACGGCGCGAACCTCAACGCGCTCGTCGGCCTCGTTCGCCCCGGCGACCTCGGTTTCGACGTGATGCACATCAACGTGCACAAGACGTTCTCGACGCCCCACGGCGGCGGCGGTCCGGGCGGCGGCCCGGTCGCGGTCGCCGCGCATCTCGAGCCGTTCCTGCCCGCGCCGGTGGTCGAGGAGCGGGACGGCCGGCTGCGTCTGGTCCACGACCGCCCGCACTCGATCGGCCGCGTCCACTCGTTCAACGGCAACTTCGGCATCCTCGTTCGCGCGCTCGCGTACATCGCGACGCTGGGTCCCGAGGGGCTGCGGCAGGTGAGCCGCTCGGCGATCCTGAACGCGAACTGGTTGAAGGCGCGGCTGGCGCGAGCGTACGAGCTGCCCTACCCCGGCCACTGCATGCACGAGTTCGTGCTCTCGGGGCGCGGGCTCAAGGCCCATGGCGTGAAGACCCTCGACGTCGCCAAGCGGCTGCTCGACTTCGGCGTGCACGCGCCGACGGTCTACTTTCCGCTCATCGTCGACGAGGCGCTCATGATCGAGCCGACCGAAACCGAGACGCTGGATCACCTCGTCCACTTCGCCGAGTGCATGGAACGCATCGTCGCCGAGGCCGCCGAGGATCCCGAGCGGCTGCGCACGGCGCCGCACGACACGACCGTCGGCCGGCTCGACGAGGGCCGCGCCGCGCGCGAGCTGCAGCTCACGTGGCGCAAGCCCGCGACCCGGCCGACCGACCAGGTCTCCCCCGCGGGCCGTTCGTGACCGCGGCGCTCCCGGGCGAGGGGGCGCGCCCTGCGCCGGATGCTGGCGACGCGCGGGGATGGGCGTACGATCCGTGGCGCGAGCACCCGCTCACCGCGAGCTTCGCCACGCTCGCGGCGCTGGCGCTGTGCGCGCTCGTCGTCGCCGCCCGGCTGCCGTTCGTGCTTGGCGGTGCGCTGAGCGTCATTTGCGTGCTGGCGT
>DATJYG010000522.1:0-16623 GCA_035499695.1 Polyangiaceae bacterium | reverse complement strand
CGGGCCGGCAACGTCATCTAACCTCTACTTGTACGGCATCCCCGGATGACGCGCGGGACGAACACGTGGAGCAGAGTGTGCGCCGCAGTGTGCGTCACACTCGGTGGGCTCGACGTCTTGATGAGCCGCCTTGCAGGTGGCGACCGGGACGGCGCGGCCCGTCAGCGGCCGCTTCGACGGCGGCGCGACATCAGCGCCAGGATGCCCGCGCCCAGGCCCATCACGGACGCGAAGTCCGTAGCGGCGGACGTGGCATCGAGCACGCTGCAGCCGCAGCCGCTGCTGCTTCCGCTCGGGCCGAAGCCGTTGCCGCCGCCGTCGTCGCCCCCGTCGACGCTGGCATCGACGCTGGCGTCGACGTCCGCGCCTCCGGAGCTACTGCCGCTGCTCGATCCCGAGCTGCTGCCGGTGGTGCCCGAGCTGGATCCAGAGACGCCCGAGCTCGAGCCGCTGCCCGATCCGGATCCCGAGCTGCCGCTGGAGCTTCCGCTGCCCGACGACGAGCCGCTGCTCGATCCCGCGCCGCTGCTCGATCCGGAGCTCGACCCCGAGCTCGATCCGCTGCTCGACCCCGAGCTGCTGCCGGTGCCCATGCCCTCGAGCTTCGTCGCGTTCGGCGTGCCGACGCCGGTGGGGCCGTCCCAGCCCGGGCCGGCCTTGCACATGATGTCCGAGCACGATCCGTTGCTGCCCGACGTCACGTCGTTGAAGTCGGCGATGTGCGTGTAGACCCAGCCGAGGTTCGCCGAGATCGAGTCGGTGAGCCCGAGGCGCACGAAGATCGCCGCGACGAGCGGCGTCGCCGCGCTGGTGCCGACGACGGCGACGAAGCCGTCGTGGCTGTCGTACGACGCGATGCCGCCGCCCTTGCCGCCGGAGGTGTACTCCGCCGCCGCCGACAGGTCGCACGATGCGCGCTTGGTGCAGCTCGCGAAGTTGCTCGCGCCGAAGGCCGTCTGGAACGCGGGCATCGGGAACTCGGTGCTGCAGCCGCTGCCGGTGCCGCCCGAGTTGTCGCTCCACACGATCTCGCTGTAGGTGCCGCCGTTGTTCTGGAGCGTCGTGCCGCCGACGCCGAGGATGTCCGGGGCCGACGCGGGCCAGCTCGGCGTCTTGCCGCCCAGCAGGTATCCCTGGTCCCCGCCGGCCGCGAGCACGAGGTGCCCCGGCGTCGTGAAGCCCGTCGGATCGCTCTTACTTTCCGAGCCGCCGAAGCTGATGCTGGTGGCCTGCGCGCCGAGCTTCACGCCCGTCTGCGCTCCGGTGAGCAGGTCCGTATCCGAGACGCCGCCGCCCTTGGCCTTGTTCATCTGGACCAGCAGGATGCTGCAGTCGGGGCACGCGGCGCTGACCATGTCCATGTCGAGGCCGGTCTCGCCGTCGCCGTTCGCGTTGTCGCCCACGTTCTGGTTGATGCTGCCGCCCGACTCGTCGACCGTCGCGAAGCACGGCGTGCCGCCGGCGGGGTTGGGCAGCCCGGTGCCCGTGCACTGCGCCAGCGCCGGGATCCCGTAGGCGGCCCGGTAGGCGTTGACGTCGGCGAGCGCGGTGGAGTCAGGCAGGTCGACGAGCGCGACGATCTTGCCGCCCGCGCTGGTCGTGGACGGGATGCTGTACGCCGTGAGCACGTCGGTCGGCCCCATCGTGCCGGCGGGCGGCGTCGCGAGCGGCTGCAACGCTTGCTGGCCGCGCACGTACGTCTTCGGGTCGAAGCCCTCCGGCAGGAGCCGCTGCGTCAGGCAGTAGAAGGCCGCCGAGTGGTCGCACACGTCCTCGTAGAAGCGGCCGTTGCGGAAGTGGATGCCGTCCGGCAACCCGGACGAATCGGACGCGCGTGCCGAGCCATCGGCGAGAAGCGCTGCGGGAACGATCAGGAACGCGGGCCACCAAACTCGATGCGACCTCATGAGAGTCCTCCTCGACGGCGCGGCGCGTCGCTCTCAGAGCATGACCGTCACCGCAGACGTAGGCGGACCCTATGCACCACAGCCAAGCCACCTTCAAGCAAGAGCAGCGCGTGAAATGCGAAAACGCACTTGCGCAGCAGGCAACCGTGGCAAACGGACAGTAGGGGCGGTCTTTTCTCGTCGTGACGATGCGACGAGTGACAGGGCGTCTGCCTTCAGCGCGGGCTAGTTCTCGGGCCGGTGCACGGCTGGGCGCTCTTCTTCTCCGTGTTCGGGGTCGTCTTCGTGGCCGAGCTGCCGGACAAGACGGCGCTGGCCGCGCTGGTGCTCGCGACGAGGCACCGGCCGTTGCCAGTCCTGGTGGGCGCGGGAGCGGCGCTGACCATCCAGAGCGTCGTGGCCGTTGCCGCTGGTCACCTCGTCTCGCTTCTGCCGGCTCGACCCGTCCATCTGTTCGCGGGCGCTCTGTTCATCGCCTCGGCGGTGCTCATGTGGAGGAGAAAGGAGGAGTCGGAGGAGGAGGTGAAGGATCGAGGAGAGGGGCGCGGCTTCTTGCGAACCGTCTGGCCCGTCTTCCTCGTCGTCTTCATCGCCGAGTGGGGAGACCTCACCCAGCTCGCCACCGCGGCCCTGGCGGCGCGGTATCACTCCCCTTACGTGGTCTTCGCCGGGGCCACGCTCGCCCTCTGGGCCGTCGCGGCGATCGCGGTGTTCCTGGGGCACCGCGCGGGGAAGCTGCTCGACCCGCACTGGACGAAGCGGATCGCGGCGGTCCTCTTCGCGCTCGTCGGCGTCGCGCTGCTCGCCGGTCTCTTGTGAATCGCGTCCTCAGGCGGCTCGGTGCGCCCAGGCGTGCGACGCGCGCAGGCCGAGGGCGTCGAGGCTGGGGACGATGACGTCGTGCACCGTTGCGTAGAAGAGCGCGCGCGCGTCGACACCCGAGCAGAGGCCCAGAGCCGCTCCCTCGGGGGGCGGACGCACGGGGGCGAGATGGGCGAGCTCGTGGCGCTCCAGGTGCGCGAAGGCGACGGCGAGGTAGGTGCCGAGCCGCTCGCGCTCGGTCTTCGTGAGGCGCGGCAGGAGATCGGGCACGACCTTCCAGCCGAACCGGGCGTGGCCGAACTCGTCGGCCCAGATGCGCGTGAGCAGCTCGCGCAGCGGACCGGCGGGCATCTCGAGGCGCTCGGCTCCGATGAGAGACACCGCGACGGTCTCGCTGAGGCACGAGATGCTGAGGAGGTTGCGGAGGACGCCCTCGATGGGGGCGACGGTCCGGTGCATCGGAAAGGCCTCCTCCTGCCGGGCGCGTGCCTCGGCGCGTCCTCCGAGCGCCTCGACGACCGCACCGCAGAGGGCCCCGTGGGTGCGCTCCTCCTGCGCGAACGTCCGGCACGACTTGACGAGGGAGCGCTCGAGGCCCGCCTCCTCCATCTGCAGGGCGAGACCCTCGAAGACGCGCGCCGATGCGTGCTCGTTGACCATCCGCCCGAGCCAGGTCGCGCGCGCCGACGCATAGAGGTGCGGGAGGTCGGGCACGGATACGGCGAGCGCCCGCGCCTCGGTGTGCAGATCGAGCATCGCGGCGGTCATGCGACCTCCCCGGGCATCTCGGGCGGCATCGGCGGCCCCCACGGCGTGCACGTGGGACCCTCCGCGTGGGTCGCCTCGCAGCACGCCCAGCGCACCGGGGCGGCCGTCTGCTCGTCCTGCTGCTCCACTGCCGCTGCGTCAGGCTGATCGATCGTCGCCCGCATGTCCGAGTCCAGGCGCGCGATGACCGTCGCGCAGCACGCCTGCACCTCGGGATTGCCGACCGCGGCGTCAGGGAACTCGAAGCCGCCGTCGTCCGGCGGCACGGCCTCGAGCGAGGCGACGCAGCAGTCGAACGACGGCGGATCGCACGTCCTGGCTCTCTCCTGCGCAGCGTCCGTAGCGTACGCTTCGACCGGAGCCGAGGCCTCGGGCGCGGCGTGCTCCGCCGTCGATCCCACCATGCCGCCGCATCCGGCGAATGCCGCCCCGAGCGCCACCTTCGCGGAAGCGCGCAAGGCGGCACGAAAGACCGAGCGATTCATGTGCTCCCTCCAAGACAAGAGCGGGCCCGCACCCGCGAGGACAAGCATGCTCGCCCGCTCGCCGGCCGACCAATGAGCCGCCTTCGTGGCTACCATAAGCGGCGCTTATGGCATCCCTCGACGTCACCGGGCTGCGGTACTTCCTCGCAATCGCGCGTCACGCCAATCTCACGCGTGCCGCCGGCGAGCTGGGGATCACCCAGCCGGCGCTCACCATCGCCCTGCGTCGCCTGGAGGAGACACTCGGCACGACGCTCTTCGTCCGGACGCGCGAGGGCGTCTCGATCACGGCGACGGGCGAGGAGCTGGTGCATCATGCCACCGAGCTGCTGGCGGGGCTCGAACGCGCCGAGCAAGCCGTTGCGGGACTCGAGAGCGGCGAGCGCGGTCGCTTCGTCGTGGGCTGCCCGGAGTCGCTCGGTATCTACTTCATGCCGGCCGTCGTCGCGCGCGTCGCCCGCGAGCTGCCTCTCGTGGAGCTCGCGCTCGTCACGGCCAGATCGCGCGAGGTGGAGCAGGCGGTGCTGCGGCGCGAAGTCCACTTCGGCATCGTCGCGCGCCCGCTGCCACATCCGGACCTGGTGCTCGTGGATCTCTTCCGCGACTGGACGGGCCTCTTCGCACGTCGCGGCCGGCGCGGCGGCAACGCGATGGTCCGGCGCGGCCCGCTCGTCTACGTCGACGGTCTCCCGCAGACGCAGGAGATCCTCTCGAAGCTGGACGAGCGAGGCCTCGTCCCCGAGCACCGTCTACCGTGCGGCACCCTGGAGCTCGTGAAGGCGATGACCGCCGAAGGGGTCGGCGTCGGCATCCTGCCATCCCGGGCGGCGGCGTACGCCACCGGCGGGTCGCTCGTGGCCCTCGGTGGGTCACTCCCACGGGTCAACGACACCATCCGCCTCATCTACCGCGCCGACCTCCACCGCACGCGCGCGGCGATGCATCTGAAGGAGCTGCTCGTCCAGGGCGCGGATCGCTTCCACCAGGTGCCGCGGCCGCCGTCCGCTCCTACGCGGAGATGGTGACGCCTCCGTGGTCGTCGCAGTGCGACCCGTGGTGGTGGTGCAGGTGCCCGCCGACGACGTAGTCGACGTGGCCTTCGTGGGGGACGGCCTCGTGGCCGCAGCCGGGCCCGTGCTTGTGGTCGGCAGGGTGCGCGCCGCACGCGTGGCCCTGGGTGCACATGCCCGGGTTGCCGGGGGAGACGCTGAGCTCGTGCTCGTCGATGTGGTCGCCGTGGACGTGGTGCATGTGCCCGTCGTGCAGGTAGTCCTCGTGTCCGTTGTGCTTCACCCGCTTGTGGCCGCAGCCGGCGCCGTGGGTGTGGCCGTGGTTCTCGTGGGTCTTGCAGGCGTTCATGCTCGTTTCCACCTGGGGAGCGACCCATGCGTCGTCAACCAGTCACGGCGGCGACGGGTCCGGTCCGTGCCGTGAGCGGGCACGCGGAGGGACGTGCGCCGCGGGCTCTCCGTCCACTCATCGCGACGGCGCGCAGTCGTCGCAGAGGCCCTTGACCTGCACCTCGACGGCCTTTTCCGCCAGCGCGCGCGGTGTGCCATCGGCGCCCACGACGCGCACGGCGAGCGACGGAAGGCACTCGATGTCGCCGCAGTCGGTGCAGACGAAGTGCGGATGATCGGTGCCGTGGCCCCCGGCCGCCGCCTCCTTGCGTCGCAGCTCGAAGCGCCAGACGTGGTCGCCCAGGTCTGACCGCGCCACGATGCCCTTGTCGGCGAGATCCATCAGGTTGCGGTAGACGGTCGCCCGGTCGAACCCCTGCGGCGCGACGGCGTCGGCGATCTCCCCGTGGCTCGCGGGTGACGTCGCGCGTTGCAGGTAGGCGAGCACCGCCAGGCGCGGCGCCGTGCTGCGCAGGCCGTGGCTCCTCAGCTCCGCCTGGAGCTCCTTCAGCGGCGTGGCGCGGCGGGCCATCTGTGCTCCACACGATGCCGCAGGTGCGTGGGAGGTGCAAGCTCGGCCCAATCGGTTCTGGCTTGTAGATGCAACTGAGTTACGATAACAAACGGGTCCCACCTCGAATGAACGGGCTCTCGGTGCTCCTCCTCGGCGTAGGCCTGGGCCTGCGCCACGCTACCGACGCCGACCACGTCGTCGTCGTGTCGACGCTCCTGCAGCGCGAGCCGGGCGTGGGCCGCGCCGCGCGCGTCGCCGCGCTTTGGGGAGCGGGTCACACGATGACCTTCCTCGGCGTCGGGCTGCTCGTCGTGCTCGCCGAGCTGCGGATGCCGCGATCGCTCGAGGGGGCGGCGGAGCTCGCGGTGGCCGCCATGCTCGTGGGGCTCGGGCTCGTTCACCTGCTGCGCAAGCCACGGCAAGGCGGGTCGGCCTACGCGCGGCCCCTGGCGATCGGTCTGGTCCACGGGTTGGCCGGATCCGCGAGCATCGCTCTGCTCGCCGCGACGACGATTCACTCGCGCGCGATGGCGACGGTCTACCTCGGGCTGTTCGGCGCCGGGACGGTCGCGGGGATGGTCCTGCTGACGGTCGTCCTCTCCTGCCCCATCTCGTGGGCCGTCCGGGCCGGCGGGGCGATGCGGCGCACGGTCACCGGCGCCGCCGCGCTGCTCAGCATCGGGCTCGGGCTCCTCATCGCCGTCCAAACCATCGGAGCGCATACATGAGCAAGATCCCCGTCACCGTCCTCACCGGCTTCCTCGGATCCGGAAAGACCACGCTGCTCAACCGCATCCTCACGGAGCAGCACGGGCAGCGCATCGCCGTCATCGAGAACGAGTTCGGCGAGATCGGCATCGACCAGGCCCTCGTGGTCAACGCCGACGAAGAGGTGTTCGAGATGAACAACGGATGCATCTGCTGCACCGTGCGCGGCGACCTGATCCGCATCCTCGGCAACCTCATGAAGCGACGGGACCGCTTCGACCGCATCGTGGTCGAGACGACCGGCATGGCCGACCCGGGGCCCGTGGCGCAGACGTTCTTCGTCGATGACGAGACGCGGGACGCGTTCGCGCTCGACGGGATCGTCACGCTCGTCGACGCCAAGCACGTGGCCCTGCACATCGAGGACTCGCGCGAGTGCAAGGAGCAGATCGCGTTCGCCGACGTGCTCGTGCTCAACAAGACGGACCTCGTGACCGAGCGCGAGCTCGACGATCTGGAGAAGCGCGTGCGCGCCATGAATGCCCTGGCGCGCGTGCTCCGCGCGAAGAACGCGACGGTGCCGATCGCCTCGGTCGTGGACGTCGGCGGCTTCGATCTCGACCGCGCGCTCGTCCAGAAGCCGACGTTCCTCGAGCCCGAGTATCCCTTCGAGTGGGCTGGCGCGTTCGACCTGCGCGAGGGCACCTACGAGCTCGTGCTCGAAGAAGGGCCGGACCCGTCGATGAAGATCGTGCTCATGCCTCTCGCCGACGCGAGCGGCATCGACCACGCCGTGACCGAGCAAGCCCTGCGCACCTGGTCGGAGCCGGGCGATGCGGTCCCCAAGGGGGGCACCGTGGAGATCGCAGGCCACCCGTTCACGCTGGACCTGCATGCGGCGGGCGCCAAGCGCTTCGTCGTGCGCATGCCGATCGACGGGCGCGTCGGGCTCTTCACCCAGCACCTCCCCGAGGAGTTCCAGCTGCGTCTCGTTCGCGGCCGCTCGACGATCGCCCCGGCGTCAGCGCGCGCCTTCGCCGCGGCCCACACGCACGACGAGCAGGTGGGCTCGGTCGGCATCCACATGGAGGGCCCGGTCGACGGCGATCGCCTGAACAAGTGGCTCTCGGAGCTGCTCCGCGAGAAGGGAACCGACATCTTCCGCATGAAGGGCATCCTCGACATCCGCGGGTGCGCCAATCGCTACGTCTTCCAGGGCGTGCACATGCTCTTCGACGGGCGCGAGGACAAGCCGTGGGGCTCGGCGCCGCGCGCGAGCGACATGGTGTTCATCGGCCGCAACCTGGACCGAGAGGCGCTGGTCAAAGGGTTCGAGCGATGCCGGGCGTGACGTCGCTGGGCACCGCCAACGGTAGAGGCAAGACCGAGCTCGCAGCGCGCTGGCGCGTCGAGGACCTCGGCGACTACGTGACCACGGTCGACGTCGCGGCCGACGGGCGCCGCTGCGCCGTGGGCACGGGCGACGGCGCCGTATCCATCCTCGGCATCGAGGCGGGGGACGTGCAGTCGCGCGTGGCCGCCCACGCCAACGGTGTGTTCGAGGCGCGCTTCCCGCCGGACGGCCAGCTCTTCGCGTCGTGCGGGCAGGACGCCGATGCGAAGATCTTCTCGCTGCGCGGCGAGCTGCTGCACACTCTGCCGGGCGGATCACCCTGGGTCGAGCACGTCGCGTGGTCCCCGCTCGGCGACCGCATCGCGACGGCGTCGGGTCGCAAGGTTCGCGTGTGGAGCCGCGAGGGCCAGCCCTTCGCCGAGACAGAGGCGTTGCCGAGCACCGTCGCCGCCGTCACCTGGTCCAGAACGGGGGAGCAGCTCGCCGCCGTCGCCTACGGCGGCGTGCACGTGTGGACCGCGGGGATCGGCGCCAAGGCGCGCCACTTGCCGTGGAAGGGATCGCTCGTCTCGCTCGCGTGGAGCCCGGACGCCAAGGTCATCGCGTGCGGGAGCCAGGATTGCTCGGTGCACTTCTGGCGCCTCACGACGGGCAGCGACTCCCAGATGAGCGGCTACCCCTTCAAGCCCAAGGCTCTCGCGTGGGACTCGCAGTCCAAGCTCCTCGCGACCTCCGGCGACGCCACGGTCACGGTGTGGGACTTCGCCGGGCGGGGCCCCGAGGGGTCGACTCCGATCCAGCTTCAGGGCCACAAGACGGTCTGCACCTGCCTCGCCTTCAGCCCGCGCAAGTGCGTGCTGGCGAGCGGCTCGCAGGACGGCTCCGTGCTCCTCTGGGAGCCTCGCAGGGGAAACAAGCCGCTGCGCTACGGCTTCCTCGAGGGCGAGGTGACGGGGCTGGCCTGGGCTCCCGACAGCGAGGCCCTCGTCGCGTCGGACGCAGAGGGCAACGTCGTCTGCTGGGAGGGCCTCTAGCCATCGTGCAGCAGCTCGATCTGGCCATCCAGCTCGGGGACCAGGTCCTGGCGCGCGTCCATCCCGCGCCGCGCACGGGGGATCTGCTCGCCGCGGACTTCGCCGTGCCTCCCGCGCGCCACGCCGTCGCCCCGCTGAGGCGCGCCGACCTGGTGCACGGGCTCGTGCTGCTCTCGACGTTGCCGAACATCCACAAGCACGCGTGCACCGCTCAGATCATCGAGCTCGAGGAGCACGTCCCGGTCGCGCTCCCTGCGGCGCGCATCGTGCACGTCTCGGCCGACCATGCGCACCACTGGGCCGAGGTGGACCTCTATCACGCGAACGTGGCCGCACCCGGGTACTCGCTCTGCTGCGCCGACGACGCGAGCCGCGAGGCCTTCGGTCGGGCATTCGGCGTGGCCGTCGAGGGGCACCGGCGCGTCGCGCACGGCCTCTTCGCGTTGAAGGAAGGCGTCTTCATCGCCGCCGACATCCCCTTCGACCAGATGGAGCCGCCGGATGTGGCGGCGTTTCTCCTTCGAACGAAGCGGCTTCTCGGATGTACCTCCTCCTCCTGAGCCTCGTCGCCCTCGCCTGCGGACCGGCACTCACCGAAGCGCTGCCAAAGACGTCACGGGCGCGCGAGTTCATCGACGGACTCGTCCTCGTCGCGCTCTCGGGGCTCGTGCTGGTGCACATCCTGCCGCACACCGTGTCGGTCGCGGGGTGGCCGGCGCTGCTCGTGGCGGTGTTCGGCTTCGCGCTCCCGTTCGGCCTCGAGCGACTCGCGCCGCGTGGACGCGAAGGGCGCGCACACCGCTACCTCGTGCCGCTCGTCCTCGTCGCCTTCGGGGTGCACGCGTTCATCGACGGGGCCGCGCTCGTCGAGCACGCGGAGGAGGCCGCGCCTGCGGGTGTGCTCGTCCTGGCGATCGTGCTGCACCGGTTGCCGGACGGGCTCGCGATCTGGTCGGTGGTCCGTCCAGCGCGCGGCGTGGGTCTCGCGAGCGGCGTCCTCGGGGCGCTCGGTCTCTTCACCGTGTTCGGCTTCGCCGCCGGCGGTTCGGTGCTGGAGGGAACGGCCGGGCACGGGATCGCGCTGCTCCAGTCCTTCGTCGCGGGATCCGTCCTCCACGTCATCGTGCACCGGCACGCGGAGGAGGAGGCCCACGCTCACGACCACCACGGCCACGAGCATCACGAGCACGCGCCGTCTCGGCCCCTCGACGGCCTCTCGGCGACGCTGGGAGCGATCGCCGGCGTGGCGCTGCTCGTCGTCGTCACGCGCACGCACCCGACGGTGCGCCGCGAGACGGGGGAGCTGGAGGCGGCCACGACGTTCGTCTCTCTCGCTCTCGAGGCTTCGCCGGCGCTCCTGGCGTCCATCGTGCTGTCGGCGCTGGTGCACGCGTTCCTGCCGCACGGGTCGCGCGCGTGGCTGTCGCGGGGAGGCGCCCTGTCGCAGGCGGCGCGGGCGGTCGCCGTCGCACCGATGCTGCCGCAGTGCTCGTGCGGCGCCGTTCCCCTCTATCGCACGCTCATCACGAAGGGCACGCCGGTGGCGGCGGCGATCGCCTTGCTCATCGCCGCGCCGGAGCTCGGTGTGCCGGCAATGCTCGTCTCGGCGACGATGCTCGGTGTGCCGATGACGCTGGCGCGCGTGGCCGGGGCCGCGCTGCTCGCGATCGTCGTCGGCGTGGTGGTCTCGCGGGTCGCCTCGGTGCGATCGCAGCGCTCTCTGCCGACGAGCCTTCCCCCGGAAGGCACGGCCGGGCAGCGTCTGGCCCAGGGGCTTCGCCAGGGGCTCGAGGACGTGATCGACCACACGGGTCCGTGGCTCGTCGTGGGGCTCGCGGCGGGCGCGTTCTTCGAGCCGCTCACGCGGGGCGACGCGATCGCGGGCGTCTCTCGGGCCCTGCAGGTGCCGCTCTTCGCCGTGGCCGGCATGCCCCTCTACGTGTGCGCCTCGGGTGCCACCCCGTTCGTGGCCATCCTGATGCACAAGGGGCTCTCGGCCGGCGCCGCCGTCGCCTTCCTCGTGACGGGCCCGGCCAGCAACGTGACGACGCTGGGCGTCCTGTCCAAGCTCCACGGGCGCGTCGTGGCGCTCGTGTACGTGGCGACGATCACCCTGCTCGCGGTGGCCATCGGCTACGCCATCGACCTGCGGCTCGGCGCCATGAGCGCGCCGTCGCTGCACGAGGCGGCCGGCGGCTACGCCTACGCGTGGTGGAACGTCGGCTCTCTCGCGGTGGTCTCCGCGCTCTTCCTGCGGTCGGTCGTCCGGCGCGGACCGCGGACCTGGTTCGGGCAGGTGCTGTCGTTGTCGGCCGGGTAACGCTCGCGTGGCGATCGTTGCGCCGCGGAGCGAGCCGCCGGTCAGCGATTCAGTGCGCGTGATGGGCGGCGTGCTCGAGCGCTGCCTTCACGAGGCGGCGAATGTGCCCGTCCGCGAGCCCGTAGAGCATGTGCTTTCCCTCGCGGCGCCGCTTCACCAGGCGCTCGGCGCGCAGGAGCCGGAGCTGCTGCGACACCGTCGACATCCCCACGTCAGCCGCCTTCGCGAGCTCGCTGACGCACCACTCCCCGGTCGCCAGGCGCGCGAGGACCTTCAGACGAGAGACGTCGCCCGCTGCGCGGAAGAAGGCCGCGGCGCGCTCGAACGTCTCGTCGTCTATCGTGAGCTCCTCGTGCGGCCGGGCATGGTCGCGCGGCCCGCGCGAGGACTCTGCTCGCGTCTTCGCCCGCGCCATCTACGCAGAGACGCTGACGGCTCCGTGGTCGTCGCAGTGCGAGCCGTGTTCGTGGTGCAGGTGCCCGCCCACGACGTAATCGGTGTGATCGCCGTGCGGCACGGCCTCGTGACCGCAGCCCGGCCCGTGCTTGTGATCGGCCCCGTGGGTGCCGCACGCGTGCGAGGGCGTGCAGTCGCCCGGGTTGCCGGCAGAGACGCCCAGCGCGTGCTCGTCGACGTGGTCACCGTGCACGAAGTGCATGTGCCCGTCGTGCAGGTAGTCCTCGTGCCCGTCGTGCTTCACGCGCTTGTGTCCGCAGCCGGCCCCGTGCGTGTGGGCGTGGTTCTCGTGGGTCTTGCAGGCGCTCATCGGTTCCTCCCTGAGTTTGAGCAACACTTCATCAGGTGATGAAGTGTGTAGCACGATGTCGGGCGAACGCAAGCAAGCGCGCGCGGCTCTCTTCCGTTCAGGGGATCGGCGGCTTCGTCGCTTGGGCGCTTACGCCGATGCTAAGCTCTCGGCGTGACCGCGCCGGCGCACAACGTCCACTACACCACGGCCGAGTATCTCGCCTTCGAGGCATCGAGCAACGTGAAGCACGAGTATCTCGCCGGCCAGATCTACGCGATGGCCGGTGGCACGCCCGAGCACGCCGCGCTCGCTGCAGGCGTCGTCGGGCAGCTCTACGCCCAGCTGCGTGGTGGTCGCTGCCGTGTCTACGACGCCGACCTTCGCGTGCGCGTGCGGACGACGGGGCTCCTGACGTATCCCGACGTGACCGTCGTCTGCGGACCCCGCGAGGTCGACGCGGAGGATCCGCTCGCGGTCACGAACCCGACGCTCATCGTCGAGGTGCCGAGCACGAGCACCGAGGAATACGACAGGGGCGACAAGTTCGAGCACTACAAGGGGATGCCGTCGCTGCGTCAGTACGTCCTCGTCTCGCATCGCGAGCCGATTGTCGAAGTGTGGACCCGCGCGGAGGACGGATCGTGGTCGGGCCGCGTGTGCAAGGAGGGCGACGTCGCAGACCTCGCCTGCGTCGGCGCGCGCCTCGACGTGCGGGAGCTCCATCAGGCGGCGAGAGAGCCGCACTGAGCGTGGCTCAGGCAGCGCGCGGGCCGAGTGTCAGTCCGCGCACTCGGCGCAGTGGCCGCGAAGCTGCACCTCGGTGACCCGGCGCTTGGCCTCGCCGTGAAGGGAGACCGCGGTCGCGGGCAGACAGCTGACGTGGCCGCAGTCGATGCACACGAGGTGAAGGTGCTCGGCGTGAAGCGAGCCGCCCCATTGCGGAAGCTCGTAGCGCGCAATGCCGTCGGCGAGCTGGGTGCGAATCAGGATCCCCGCCTCGGCCATCCCGGTGAGGTTGCGGTACACCGTCGCGCGGTCGAGCCCGCCGGGCGCGAGCTCCTCGACCAGCTCCGGGAACGTGACCGGCGTCTGCCGCTCGGAAAGCGCACGAAGGATGGCAAGACGCTGCCCGGTGATGCGGATCTCCTTGGACGAGAGGAGCGCCCGGAAGCGTTCGTCCCGCTTCGAGCTGGAGGGCTTCGCCATGGCGTCTTCATTGTAGCCACGGTGCCGACAGGATACGAGCCAGGCCCTGTCATGCAACGCTGTTGCATGTGGTAGAAGGAGGCCATGCTCTTCGACAAGAGAGACGACGGCGGGCGGGCCGAGGCCGCGCGCCGCGTGAAGGCCTGGGTCTCCTCCCACGCCCATGCGGAGGACAGCGACGCCGTCATGGTGACGGAGCTTCGATGCACCGAGGAGGGGTGCCCACCGATCGAGACCGTGCTCGCGCTTCTTCGTCCCGGCGAAGAACCGAGGAAGTGGAAGGTGCACAAGCCGATCGTGCTCGTCACCGAAGAAGACGTGCGCACGGCGATCGAGGGTCGCCACGAGCATGGGGGCCACTGACGGACGGAGTTGCCCCGCGTCAGTCGCCTGGCCCCGCGTCGCTCGCATCGCTGGCATCGCTCGCGTCACCCGCGTCCCCCGCGCTCGCGTCCGCGCCCGACACTCCATCGGGGTTCCCATCCCTGGAGCCCCCTTCCTCCCGGGCGGACCCATCGAGGCTGACCGCAGCGTCTCCGCCATCGCCCGAGGGCACGAACGAGTCGGGCATCGGCGCCGAGTCCTCGGGCATCGCTGCGTCATTGCCTTCGGGAGGCGGGCTCCCGGTACCGGAGGCACCAGCCTCTTTGGGAATCAGGGAGCGATCGAACGGAAGCACAGCCTCGCAAGCTGCCGCGACGGGCAAGAGGAATGCGAGGGTGAGGATAGCCACCTTGCGCATCACGAATCCCTCTCAGAACGAGATGGAGGCACCCGCCCCCGCGGCGTGCTGACCGACCAGGGGCGACCACGTGACCCGCGATGTGGCGGGCACGGACGCTGGCGCGGGAGGCTGGTGCGTCAGGAACATCACCACGGCCGCGACGGCGAGCGTCGCTGCGCCGCCGAAGCACATGTCCGCGATGATCTCGTGCGAATCGCCGCGGTTCGCGGTGGCGGCGGTCGGATGCTGGACGAACTCTCGATGATCGGCGACGGAGAGACCACCGAAGACGGCGCCGACGCCGAGCGTGACGACCGCGAGGCCGCCGACGACGTACGCGGGGATCCTCCCGAGGTCGGTCGGCGTCGCATCCTGGGCCAGGGCGGAAGGCGATGCGAGCATCACGCCGAGCGTCACCGCGGTCGCGCCCACCCACCGTTCAAGCGTCATCACACACCTCGCAGCAGGAGCCCGCCTGACGGAGCCTCCGAATGTTCAAGACGTGCGCCGTGATGAGCAGAGCCCCGCCCGTAACGGAGAGAGCGGTCTCTACGACCGAGCTCTCGAGCCGCGCGCACCGCGCGGTGAGCAACAGGACGATGCCGGACGCGCCGACGGCCGCGGGCATCCGGGAGCGATGACGGCGCCAGCCGCGCACGAGGGCGGCGAGCGCGACGGAGACCGCGCAGACGCAGAAGATCACCTCGATTCGCTCGTCCGCGAAGAGCGCACCGACGCCGGAAACGCCTGCCAGGAGCGCCGTGCCGGCGCAATGCACCGCACAGAGCGTCGAGGCGACGACGCCGACTCGGTCGGGGTCCGATGCTCGCGTGCGTAGGCCCCGACTCATCGCGGAGCGGGCGAAGCTGGTCACGGCCACCGAACGTAGTCGAGGTGCCCTCTACTTGCAACTGGATTGCAGGATGGCGGTGATACCGTAGGGGGGTATATTGCCCGCGGAGGCCGCTGCTCCCATGCACACGTCCAGGGAAAGAGAGAAGCTCATCGCCCGCGTTCGGCGCATCCGCGGCCAGATCGAGGGCGTCGAACGGGCCATCGCCGAGGAGAAGGGCTGCTACGAGGTCCTGCAGACCGTCACGGCGGCGCGCGGAGCGCTGAACAGCCTGGTGGCCGAGATGATCGAGGAGCATGTCCGCGGTCACGTCCTCGATCCCAAGGAGAAAGTCCCGGCCAGCCGAGCACGCGCTGCCGACGAGCTCATCGACATCGTGCGCGCCTACGTGAAGTAGAGGTCGACGTGGAACCCGGGACCCAACCCTTGTCCGCCGTGTCGGAGGCGACGCATGCCCTCACCTCCGAGGCGGAGCTCCCGCGCTCACTCGCCCACGAGGAAGAACACGAGCACCGCGTCCCCCGAGGCGACCTGCTTCGAATCGGCCTCGTCGCAGCGGCGGTCGTGGTGTCGTGGCTGTTTCCGCGGCAGCCGGTCTCGAGCATCAATGCGGTGGCGCTGACCGCGACGCTCGTCGGCGGCTACCCCATCTTCAAGGAGGCGTTCGAGTCGCTGCGGGAGCGGCGAATGACCATGGAGCTGTCCATGACGATCGCGCTCGCGTCCGCCCTGGCGATCCGCGAGGCATTCACCGCGGTCGTCATCGTGCTCTTCGTCCTCGTCGCCGAGGTGCTGGAGCACATGACGGTGGACCGCGGACGGCGGGCCATCAAGGACCTCCTCGATTTGCTCCCCCGGACCGTCGCCGTACGCCGCCAGGGCGGCGTGAGCGATGTCTCGGCCGCCGCCCTCGCCGTCGGCGACATCGTCGTCATCCGACCCGGCGGGCGCATTCCCGTGGACGGCGTCGTCGAGTCTGGTCACTCGTTCGTCGACCAGTCGACGATCACGGGCGAGTCGCTGCCGACCGAGAAGGTTCCCGGGGCGTCCGTTTTCGCCGGCACCATCAACCAGTCCGGCGCCCTCGAGGTCCGCACCGCGGGCGTCGGGCGTGACACGACGTTCGCCAAGATCGTCCAGGCCGTGGAGCGCGCCCAGGGCTCGCGCGCGCCGATCCAGAAGACGGCCGACCGCCTCGCCGGTTACCTCGTCTACTTCGCGCTGGGCGCGGCTGCCCTCACGTTCATCCTCACGCGTGACGCACGTTCGACCATCTCGGTGATCATCGTGGCGGGCGCCTGCGGGATAGCCGCCGGGACTCCCCTCGCCATCCTGGGAGCGGTCGGCCGCGCAGCCCGACACGGCGCGATCGTGAAGGGGGGGATCCACATCGAGGTACTCGGGCAGGTGAACACCATCGTCCTGGACAAGACCGGCACGCTGACGCTCGGCGCCCCTCGAGTCGTGGGCGTGCATCCAGCGGACGGGGTCTCTCCCGCCGAGCTCCTGGAGGCGGCGGCAATCGCCGAGCTGCCTTCCGAGCATCCCCTGGCCAAGGCGGTCCTGAGCAGGGCGCGAGCCGACGGCATCGAGCCGCCGGACCCGGACCACTTCTCGTACACGCCAGGCAAGGGCATCGTTTGCACCTTGGGTCGCGAGGCGATCGTCGTCGGCAACCGCACCCTCCTCGAGAGAGAAGGCATAGCCGTGCGCGACGCGAACGTGGGCTCGACGATCCTCGTTGCGCGCGCGGGTCGGTTCCTGGGCGCGCTCGAAGTGG
>DATJYG010000521.1:0-2337 GCA_035499695.1 Polyangiaceae bacterium | reverse complement strand
GCGCATTCGGTGCGGCCAGCCGTCGTGAGCCGGGTGCCTCTCCACGTCACGCTGCGCATTGCGCGGGGTGTCCCCAACCTGCGGGCCGGGGTCCCGATGCGGGCGATTCGCCGCGCGCTGGTTGAGGGCAAGGAGCGGGTCGGGCTGCGCGTGGTGCACTACGCCGTGCAGCCCGACCACGTGCACCTGATCGTCGAGGCCGAGGACACTCGCGCTCTCTCGCGCGGCGTGGCCGGGCTCTCGGTGCGCTTCGCGCGGGGGCTCAACCGCGCGCTCGGGCGCCGAGGCAGGGTGATGGGCGACCGCTACCACGCGCGCTCGCTATCGAGCCCGCGCGAGGTCCGGCGCGCCATTGCGTATGTGCTCCTCCAGGCCCGCCGTCACGCCGCGAAGCGCCGCGTGGGACTGACCACAACCCTCGACCCGTGCTCGTCCGCGCCTTGCTTCGACGGCTGGACGCGCGGCAAGCCGCGAGAGGGCCCCTGGACTGGCACCGTGGTCGAACCTCGCACATGGCTCCTCGCCATCGGCTGGCGGCGACATGGCATCATCGATCCTGCCGAGATCCCCGGCGCCGGCTGAGCCGCTCGGTCCTCCGTGTCTTCCCGGAGCCCAGGCCCTGTCCGCGAGCACAATTCCCCCTCTTCCAGGGCATGCCCCTCGGGTCTAGCAGGGTGGTGAAAAAGCCAAAGCTGCGGACACAAAGAGGAATTTGGAGCAGCAGATGATGCCCACCCCCGCCCGTGCTCGGCGCTCCGCGCCTGCGCGCGGGCGCCCCTCCCAAATCGCTCGCTGCGCTCGCTCAGGGAGGGGTGCGTGATGGATTTACAGGACGGCGCCGCGGCTTAGATTGCGCTCCCATGCGAGGCCACCGGAAGTCGCAGCCGTCGATGTTCTGTCTCATGAGCCCGGAGACCGCGGTTCCCAAGGACCATCCGATCCGGCGCATCAAGCAGCTCGCAGATGCCGCGCTGACGGAGCTGTCGCCGGTCTTCGATCGCATGTACGCGGCCGAGGGGCGACCGTCGATCCCGCCGGAGCGGCTGCTGAAGGCGACGGTGCTGATGGCGCTGTACAGCGTGCGGAGTGAGCGCCAGCTCTGCGAGCAGCTCGCATACAACCTGCTGTTCCGCTGGTTCCTCGACATGGACCTGAGCGAGGCGGTGTTCGAGCGCACGGTCTTCTCGCACAACCGTGCGCGCCTCCTTGCGCACGACGTGTCGGGCGAGTTCTTTCGCGCGATCGTAGGCCTTGCGAAGAAAGAGCAGTTGATGAGCGCGGAGCACTTCACGGTCGATGGCTCGCTTATCGAGGCCTGGGCGTCGCTCAAGAGCTTCAAGAAGAAGGACGGCGAGGGCCCGCCGCCTCCGCAGGGTGGCTCCAGGAATCCCGAGGTGGATTTCCACGGCGAGAAGCGCTCGAACGAGACGCATGCTTCGACGACGGACCCCGAGGCGAAGCTCGCCCGCAAGGGTTTGGGCAAGGAGGCGAAGCTCTCGTACACCGCGAACGCGTTGATGGAGAACCGCAACGGTCTGCTCGTCGACCTGCGAGTCGCTCCTGCGACTGGCTACGCCGAGCGTACCGGCGCGCTGCAGATGATCGGCGAGACGTTGGTCGGCAAGCAGCGCATCACGGTTGCAGGCGACAAGGGCTACGACGCCCGCGACTTCGTCGCCGGCTGCCGCGAGATGAACGTCGTGCCGCACGTGGCGCAGAGCACGAATGGGCGCCGCTCTGCGATCGACGCGCGCACGACGCGACACCCGGGCTACGTCGTGAGTCAGCGCATTCGCAAGCGCGTCGAGGAAATCTTCGGTTGGATGAAGTCCATCGGCGGATTCCGAAAGACCCGCTTCAAAGGCGTGGATCGTACGCAACTCGCCGCCCACTTCGTCGGCGCAGCGTACAATCTCTTGCGCATCGCGAAGCTCATGCTCGCCGCGGAGGCCGCCGGCTGATCCCCTCCCTGAGCGAGCGCAGCGAGCGATTTGGGAGGGGCGCCCGCGCGCAGGCGCGAAGCGCCGAGCACGGGCGGGGGTGGGCATCGAATTCCGCGCTCCCCGATCTACACCCATCTCGGCGTCGACCTCCTGAAACACCACCGGACACCTCGCGACCCTCAGATCCCTCCTTTTTCACCGACCTGCTAGGGTGGGCGGGATGCGGCGCGATTGCGGTGCACTATGGGTCGGCGCGCTCGTAGCGCAGCAGGACGACGCCGCCGGGGAAGGTACGCGTCTCGACGAGATCGACGGCGAGCGAGCGGTCCAGGGTCGGGAAGTACGGCTTGCCGCCCCCCAGCACGACGGGCGCGAAGAAGAGGCGGTATTCGTC
>DATJYG010000520.1:0-27314 GCA_035499695.1 Polyangiaceae bacterium | reverse complement strand
GACGCGAGGGCGCGCCCCGCGGACGAGGAGGTGAGCGAAGCCAGGCCTTTGGCCGACGAGGACGACGACGGAGACCTCGACGAGGGAGTCGGCGATACCGAGGAGGGCGGGATCGAGTCGATCGGGTTCGACGGCACGATGCTCCCGTCCAGGACGCCCGCCAGGCGTGCGAGGCCGAAGTCGAGCACGCGCACGCGCCCGTCGTCGCCGAGGAGCACGTTGTCCGGCTTGAAGTCACGGTGGATGAGCCCACGGGCGTGTGCGGCGGCGAGCCCCTGGCCCGCGTCGATCATCACGGCGAGGACCTGACGCCACGGCGGCTTGCTCCGCAGCCACCTGCGCAGCGTCTTGCCCTCGACGTACTCCATGGCCACGAAGGCCTGTCCGCCGACCATTCCGGCGTCGTAGACCGGCACGACGTTCGGGTGAGAGAGCTGCGCCAGCGCCTGGGCCTCGCGCCGGAGGCGTCGCGCTCCCTCCGAGCCGACGCGCACGCGCATCAGCTTCAGCGCCACGTCGCGGTCGAGCTCCGGGTCGTGCGCGAGGTAGACGTAGCTCATCCCGCCCTCGCCGATGACGCCCAGGATCTCGTAGCGGCCGACGCGTTCACCGATGCCGAGGTTCGGTCCGCCCTCGCGAGCGGCCTCGCCCGACTCGTTTCGATCGGTGGGCTCGCCCGAGCCTGCAGGCTCGTCAGGCATGAGGTGGACCCATGCCCGCAAGGATACGCCGCAGCGCATCGGGCAGGATCACGTAAGCCGGGTAAGCGCCGAGGACGATGGCGTCGCCCCCGGTGATGGGCACGGGGTCACGCGCCGTCAGCTTCCGCGAGTTGACCCAGGTGCCGTTGTGCGAGCCGTTGTCGCGAATGCGCCAGCCGGCGTGGGGCGCGGCGGCGGGGTCGTGCTCGAGGACGGCGTGCGTCTTCGACACGCTCGGGTCGCGCAGCACGACGTCGCACGTCGACGCACGGCCGACGAAGATGAAGTTCTCGTAAGGGTTGCGTCCCGACTTGATGAGCGGGGCGACGAACGTCTCGTCCAGGACTACGTCCTGGAGTGAGGGGAGCGCCCGCGCGGCATCGCGCGTCGCCGTCCGGAACTCGGCTGCCGCGGCGCGTGCCGCCCCGTTGAGCCCCACGAGGAGCACGGGAACCGCGATCGCCTCGAGCTCGGCGGCAGCCTCGGGCACCCGGAGCTCTGCGACGCGCTTCACAACAGATCATGGTCCGCGTTGCCGACGAGCCCGTCAAGTCGGTCTCTCGCCGGCCGCAATCGTCGGAAGTGTCAAGACCACGCTCGTGCCCGCTGCGCCCGAGCCCACCTCGACGCTCCCGCCGCACCCCTCGACGACCGCCTTGCCGATGCAGAGGCGCAGACCGAGACCCCACGCTGCGGGCGCTTCCGGCGCCGTACCGCGGTCGAAGGGATCGAACATCGCGGCCGGTCTCTCGACCTGACCGTCGTGATGAACGCCGATCGAGATCTCGCCCGGCCCTCCGCCGCGCGTCCAGACGCGAACCGCGCTCGCTGCAGGCGCGCCTTCGATCGCGCGCGAGACGACGCTCTCGATCGCACGCTGCAGCCGGTCGGGATCGACCCAAGCGGTGCAGGGAGGAGCCGCGAGCTCCGTGCTCACGTCGATCTTCTTGGCGCTCGCCTCGTTCGCGCACCCGTCGACCGCCCGCGCCACGACCTGCGTCACTTCCACCGGCTTCTTCTCGAGCTTGAAGTCGCCGTTGACGATGCGGGCGACGTCGAGGACATCCTCGATCAGCCGCGCCTCCTGCATCACCTTCGACCGGATGAGCCTCAGCTTCCGGCGGACCTCCTCGGGAAGACTCTCGCGCTTCTCGAGCACCGCCGACGCGAGGAGCGCCGGCGTCAGCGGTGTACGCAGCTCGTGCGAAAGCGAGGCGAGGAATCGCTCGCGAGTCTTCGTCGCTCTCTCGGCAGCCTCCTTGGCCCGCTCTAGCTCCTCGTTGGTCTCTCGAAGCTCTCGTTCGGACCGGATGCGGGCCGTCATGTCCCGCGTGACCATCACGAAGGCCAGCCCTCCCAACCAGGGCGCCGCGGCACAGAGCGTGTCCACCTCGAGACGGCCGCCCTGCTTGGTCACCATGCACCACGTCCTCAGGTCGCGTCCCTCGTCTTCGAGGAATCGCTCCGCGTCTCCAGGCTCGAAGAGCGCATCCAGGCGGATGCCCTGGACCTCGTCCGCGTCGTACCCGAACTTCGTCAGCGCGGCGTCGTTCGCCGCGAGGATGGCCCTCGTCCTGGAGTCGAAGATCCACATCGGCTCCGGGTTGCGCTCGAAGAGAAAGCGGTACTTCCGCTCGGAGACCGCGATCGTCTCCGCCATTCGATTCATGCTGCGCTCGGAGCGCCGGCTGGTCCCCACGACCGTGCTCTCGATGATGCTCGCCATGACGAATGCGGCCAGCGCGATGCGCTCCTTCGGCGTCTCGATTTGCAGGGAACCGATGGGGTTGAGGAAGAGCAGCGCAACCGCGAGGGCCGAACAAACCGCCGTGAAGATGCCCGGGCCCGTACCGCCGAGCCAGGCCACCGCCAGGACGGCCATCGGAAACGTGAGCAGGCCGATGGCCCGCAGGCCCAGGCCATTCGCGAGGGCCAGCGCGACCGAAGTGGCGAGGGCCGTCACGGCAACCGCCGTCGCGTACCTGCGCAGCAGGTCTTGCCCGAGCCGCGCCGTGGTCATGCTGCCGGCTGTGGCGAATGTCGTGCCGGTCTCGCGCGACGACGCGAGCGCACAGCTCGAGGCGTGACCCGGATTGCGTCCGCGGCTTCCAGATCCCAGATTCCGGTCCATGCCGCTGCCTCAATCCATGTTCGAGCCGCGCACATGGAACATGGTCGCGCCCGGGTACGCGGCAGAGATCCCGGCGACGTTCTCGAGCTTCGCGGACGACGCGCTCGCGCTCGGAGCCCTGCGCCTCGGCGAGAACGTGCTCGACGTGGCGACTGGTCCCGGGACGCTCGCGGTGCCGGCGGCCCGGCTGGGCGCGCGCGTGACCGCGATCGACTTCTCACCCGAGATGATTGCGCAGCTCCAATCGCGCATGCGACGCGAGCACGTGCAAGGCATCGAGGCCCGCGTGGCGGACGCGACCGCGCTCCCCTTCGAGGACGACGAGTTCGACGCGGTCTTCTCCATGTTCGCGCTGAACCTCATCGCGAACCGGGGCGCCGCCTTCCGCGAGATCCTCCGCGTGCTGCGCATGGGCGGGCGCGCGGTGGTCTGCACTCCCGGGGACCTCACGCAAGCTCCTGCGTTCGCCGAGATTCGCGACATCGTGCGTCGCGCGCTGCCTCAGCTCGACCTGAAGATGGATCTCCCTCTGGCCGAGCCGTCCGCGGTCATGGACGAGATGGTCGCGGCGGGGTTCGCGAACGTCGAGGTGCGTCGGGTGACGCACTCGTTCACCTACCCGTCTGTCGGCGTGTTGTGGGCCATCGCGAGCCGCGCCGGAGCGCCTGTCGTGCTCGTGCGCGCCGCGACCCCCGAGGACGAGTGGTCGCGCGCGTCGGAGACGATCGTTCGGGATCTCGAGCGTCGCTTCGGCTCCGGGCCGCAGCGAGTCGAGCTCTCCGCGAACCTCGCCCACGCGCGCAAGGAGCGCATTCACTAGCGGTCACGGGTAGCCCACCCCGCGCGACTGATGCACGACGCGCGAGAGCACGGTCGCGGCGGCCATCGACACAGTGGCGGCGAAGAGGGCGATCAGCACGATCTCCAGTATCGAGCCCATCTCCCGCGAGGCTGGCGCAAGCCGCGTGCCTGGAAGGAGGGACGCGCCGCCCCTAGGATTCGGCGGACCATGCCCGACGCTTTCTACGAGGCTCTCTCGGACACGCGCTTCCGTCCCACGAGTGCCACGGTGGGGCCCTGGGGACCGACGCTCTCGCACGGCAGCCCGCCGGCGGCGCTGCTCGTGCGCGCCATCGAGCGGGCATTCCCGCGCGCGGACGCGCGAGTCGCGCGCATCGCGTACGACTTCTTCGGTCCGGTCCCGGTCGCCGAGCTCGAGGTCGCGACGGAGATGGTGCGTCCCGGCGCGCGCATCGAGCTGTCGCGCGCGCGCTTGTTGAGCGGCTCCAGCGGCGGCAAGACCGTGATGACGGCGTCCGTCTGGCGCATCGCCGTCGCGCCCGGCCGTGTTCCCGAGATCCGCGACCCGCGTCCGGTGCCCGCGCTGCCGCCGCCGCAGAACCTGCCGCTCTTCGTCGACGTGCCGACCTTCGGCTACGGAGAGGCGCTCGAGTGGCGCTTCGTCGAGGGACGCTTCGATACGGTGGGCCCGGCGACGGTCTACGCGCGTCCCAAGCTGCCCATCGTCGCCGGGGAGACCGTCTCGCCCGTGGGGCGCCTGCTGCTCATGGTCGACTCGGCCAACGGCGTCAGCGCCGAGCTGCAACCGTCGCGCTTCACCTTCGTCCCCGTCGAGCTGACCGTCAGCCTGCTGCGCCATCCGAAAACCGACTGGGCCGGCATGAGCGCGAGGACGACGATCGATCCCGACGGTGTCGGGCACACGCGGGCCGACCTCTTCGACGAGGTGGGATGGCTCGGCACGGCGGTCCAGACGCTGTTCGTCGCACCGCGTTGACACCCCGCGCCCTTTCCCCTAGGTGCGATGAACGCCGATGGCCGCGTCACGACCCCTCACGCGAAGCGAGTCGGGCAAGGTCCGGCGCGTGGTGGTCGTCGGCGGCGGACTCGCCGGGCTGATGACCGTCATCAAGCTCTGCGAGGAGGGCGTGGCCGTCGACCTCTTCTCGCTCGTGCCCGTGAAGCGCTCGCACTCCGTGTGCGCACAGGGCGGCATCAACGCGAGCGTGAACACCAAGGGAGAGGGCGACTCGCCGCAGGTGCACCTCGAAGAGACCGTGTACGGCGGCGACTTCCTGGCCAACCAGCCCCCCGTGAAGGGCATGTGCGACGCGGCCCCCGGCATCGTCTACCTCCTGGACCGCATGGGCGTGCCGTTCAACCGCACGCCCGAGGGCCTGCTCGATTTCCGACGCTTCGGCGGGACGCTCTTTCACCGCACCGCGTTCGCCGGCGCCACCACGGGCCAGCAGCTCCTCTACGCGCTCGACGAGCAGGTGCGCCGCTGGGAGACGCTCGACGTCGAGGACGAGAAGGGTGAGCGCGTCCCCGGCGAGAAGATGGTGCGCAAGTTCGAGTTCTGGGACTTCCTCGCGCTCGTCCTCGACGACACCGGCGTGTGCCGCGGGATCGTCGCGCAGGATCTCAAGACGATGGGGGTTCGCTCCTTCCCGGGCGACGCCGTGTGCCTCGCCACCGGTGGCTGCGGCATCGTCTTCGGCAGGTCCACCAACAGCGTGATCAACACGGGCACCGCTTCGAGCGAGGCGTACCAGCAGGGCGCGTGCTACGCGAACGGCGAGTTCATCCAGGTGCACCCGACGGCGATCCCCGGCGCCGACAAGCTGCGCCTCATCTCGGAGAGCGTGCGCGGCGAGGGCGGACGCGTCTGGGTGCCGCGCGACCCGAAGGAACAGCGCACCGGGCGCGACGTGCCCGAGAGCGCGCGCGACTACTTCCTCGAGGAGAAGTACCCCGGCTACGGCAACCTCGTGCCGCGCGACATCGCGAGCCGGGAGATCTTCAAGCGGTGCTTCCACGACAAGCGCGGCGTCTACAACCGCGAGACCGGACGCAACGAGAACGAGGTGTACCTCGACGTCACCCACATGCCGCGCGAGACGTTGCGCAAGAAGCTCGCGGGCGTGCTCGAGATCTACGAGAAGTTCGTGGGCGAGGATCCGTACACGAGCCCGATGCGCGTCTTCCCCGCCGTGCACTACACGATGGGCGGCCTGTGGGTCGACTTCGAGCGCGCCGAGAACGGGTCGCTCGTGCCTGGCTCGCCGCGCAACCAGGCGACGAACATCCCCGGCCTCTATGCCGTGGGCGAAGTCGAATACCAGTACCACGGCGCCAATCGGCTCGGCGCCAACTCGCTCCTCTCGTGCATCTACGCCGGCATGATCGGAGGGCCCGCCATCGCCAGCTACCGCAAGGGCCTCGCCCGCAGCTCGTGGGACCTGCCGTCCTCGGTCTTCGACAAGGCGCAGCGCCGCGAGGAGAAGAGGTTCGAGGCCATCCTCGCCATGAACGGCGACGAGAACGCCTACGCGCTCCACGAGGAGCTGTCGGAGACGATGCTCCGCGACTGCACCATCGAGCGGCACGACGCCACCCTCGACGCGGTCGTCGCGAAGATCGAGGAGATCGCCGAGCGATCGACGCGCATCGGCGTGACCGACGGGTCGACGGGTCGGATGAACCAGGGCGCGCAGTACGTGCGTCACCTGAGGAACATGATCGTGCTGGCGCGGGTCATCGCCACCGGCGCGCGCCGGCGCGACGAGTCGCGCGGGGCGCACTTCAAGCCCGAACGTCCCCAGCGCGACGACGCGAGCTGGCTGCGAACGACCCTCGCGTTCCACGAGCCCGGCGGCGAGGACGCCGCTCACCGTGCGGCGGTGCGGTTCGTGCGCGAGATGGACTACGAGCTGCTCGGACAGCGAATTCACGTGACCGACGCCGTGGACGTCTCGCTCGTCCGCCCGCGCGCGCGCAAGTACGAGACGGCGGGGGCGACCCATGGCTGACAAGCGCGATCGCACCGTCAAGCTTCGCGTGCTGCGGCAGGACGCGCCGGGGCAGAAGAATTACTGGCAGGACTTCGAGGTCCCCTGGCAGCCGCACATGAACGTGATCAGCGCGCTCATGGAGATCCAGAAGCGCCCGGTCACCGCGAGTGGCGAGAAGACCACGCCGGTCGTCTGGGAGAGCGTCTGCCTCGAAGAGGTGTGCGGCGCGTGCACGATGCTGATCGACGGGCACGTGCGCCAGTCGTGCAGCGCGATGATCGATCAGATCGCCCCGTACAAGGAGGGGCATTCTCGCGTCATCGAGCTGCGTCCGATGACCAAGTTCCCCGTGGTGCGCGACCTCGTCGTCGACCGATCGCGGATGTTCGCCGATCTGGTTAGGGTGAAAGCGTGGATCACGCTCGACGGGTCGCACGAGCTCGGGCCCGGACCGCGTCAGTCGCCCGAGAGCCAGGAGGCGGCGTACCCGCTGTCGCGCTGCATGACGTGCGGGTGCTGTCTCGAGGCGTGCCCGCAGATCAACTCGGCGAGCGACTTCGTCGGCCCCGCGGCGATCAGTCAGGTGCTCCTCAAGAACCTGCACCCGAGCGGCGCGATGCACGCCGCCGAGCGGCTCGACACGGTGATGGGCGACGGGGGCGTCGAGGGGTGCGGCAAGGCGCAGAACTGCGTCGAGGTGTGCCCGAAGGAGATCCCGCTCGTCGACTCGATCGCGTCCGTCGACCGCGCGACCACGAAACGCATGCTGCTCGGGTGGCTGGCAAAGTAGGGCCTCACGGTAAGGAACTTGGCCCGCCCGCTTCACGCCTGATAGCGGATGTGCGCATGCAGCCGGATATCCTTCTGGTACCGGGCGAGCGCCGCGCGATCCCGCCGGACACGCGGTCCTTCATCCAACGAGTGCGCGACTACATCGATGCGCTGGGGCGACCCTCGCTTCCGGTGTGGGCACGCGCCAACGGGCCCCATGTGCTCCTCAGCTTGTGGCAGGGAGACGCCTTCGCGCGTCTGACCCCGCTCGGCGGTGGGCAATACGGGCTCGCGTTCCGCGCCGTCGAAGCGAGGACGACGCACACGAACGCATGGGAGCCGCTTCTCCTCGTCGACGAGCTGGCGCAGGTCGTGGAGCACGCGCTCGTCGCCGTCGACGCGCTCGCCGACTGACGTGATAGCCTCGGGGGCGTGCGGTCGGCCCTGGCTCTGAGCGGCTTGGCGGTCCTCCTGGTCTGCGCGGACGCATCCGCGCAAGCGCAGCAGCAGCAGCCCGAGCTCACGCCGGAAACGAAGATCGACTTCTCCACGAAGGCCGAACCTGGTCTCGGGCAGGGAGCCCAGACCAATGCGACGGAACAGTCGACGCTCCCCGAACCTCCCGCCGAGGCTCCCCCGGTGCGTCCGCGACACAAGGGCCTCGTCCTCGAGACGACCGCCGGTGCGCTCGGCTTCGCCGGCAACTTCCGCCACGTGGCGCCCCCCGCGTTCTGGCTGCACACGCAGCTCGGCTTCGAGGTGCTCCGCTGGCTCATGCTCTTCGGCTCGGCGGAGCTCGCGATGACCGACACGAGCGAGGCGTCCGACCCGTCGCACTCGATGGCGTTCCCCATCTGGGGCTTCGGCGGCGGCGCGCGCGTCACGATTCACGCGACCGATCGGGTCGCGTTCTTCGTGCAGGGAGACATCGGCGCACTCACGGCGTACGTGCCGCACGAGTCTCTCGCCGATCTGGGCTACGCGAACGCCGAGAGCCTCCACCTCGCCGTCGGAGGCCGCCTGGGGGTCGAGTGGTACCAGATCGATCGTCACATGGCGCTCGTGGCGCAGGGCGGGGCGCGCGATGCGACCGGGTTCTCCCGCTCGATAGGTGGGGGGGATACCCCGATCCTGTGGGATGCAGCCCTGGGCCTTCGCTACACGTTCTGACGGCCGCCAGAGCGAAGATTGTCCACGGCGCACCGCGCCGGAGGACGGAAATTGTCATCGGCGCTTACGTAAGCGAGCCGCAAACCCGGATGGCCTCGGGCTGCCGAGACGGGCATGCGCCGTGCTTATGGGACCTCGGCAGTACATACGTACGGTTGTCCAGCGTGTGCGCAGACGATGCCCGGAGGAGGGCCCCCGAGTGACGGCGACGACGACTCGACACAGGTTGACGCGTCGCGCCTTCACGCTCATCGAGCTGATGATCGTAGTCGCCATCGTCGGCATCCTCGCCGTGCTGGCCATCTACGGCGTCCGAAAGTACATCGCGCACACCAAGACCGCCGAGGCGCGCAACGCGCTCGGGCGCATGGCGAACGCCTCCGCCGTCGTCTACGAGAACGAGCACATGAACGGCACCGTCCTCCCGGCGGGCCAGTCGGCGACGCTGTCGCGCGCGCTCTGCCCGTCCGCTTCCAAGTCGGTGCCCGGGTCCATCACGCAGGTGCAGGGCATGAAGTACCAGTCGACCCCGTCGGACTGGAACGCTGACGCCGCAGGCAACTCCGGGTTCTCCTGCCTGCACTTCACCATCGATCAGCCGCAGTACTACATGTACTGCTACGCGCTGACCGGCTCGGGCGGTAACCCCGGCGACTCGTTCACGGGAACCGCCAACGGCGATCTGAACGGCGACGGGATCCAGTCGACGTTCACGCTCACGGGGCAGATCAGCGCGAGCTACACGTGCAACATCGCGCCCAACATCATCGAGATCAATCCGGAGGAGTGAGGGGGCGCCTCGCTGATCGGCGAGGTCTCGCGGTACGCTCCGGCGCATGCTCCACGCTCGCCGGTTCGCGCTGATGCTCGCCCTTCTCGTCCCGCTCGGCTGCGGCGTCTCGCGCGAGGAGTACGCCGCGAAGTCTCAGGAGGCCGACGCTGCCAAGGCGCAGGCCGCGGCGCTCCAGCAGCAGGTGGCGAGCGACGCCGCCGAGCTCGCGCAGCTCAAGAGCGCTCTGGGGCTCGCCCAGTCGCAGGCGTTGACCGACGAGCAGAAGGCGCAGCTCGAGGAGGCGCAGGAGCGCGGCAAGCTGCTCGCCGACCTCCAGGCGAAGTTCAAGCACATGATCGACGCCGGTCACCTCAAGGTGACGACGCGGCACGGGCGCATCGTGCTGCAGCTCCACAACGACGTGCTCTTCGACACCGGCCAGGCCGACGTGAAGCCCGCCGGCAAGACGGCGCTCTCCGAGATCGGGGCGACGCTGCGCACCGTCGGCGGCAAGCGGTTCCAGGTCGCGGGGCACACGGACACCCAGCCGATCACGTCGGATACGAAGAAGGAGTTCCCGACGAACTGGGAGCTCTCGACCGCGCGAGCCATCGCCGTCGTGAAGTTCCTCGTCGAGCAGGGCGTGGATCCGTCGCACCTCTCGGCGGCCGGATACGGTCCGTACGATCCCGTCTCGCCGAACTCGACGCCGGACTCGATGGCGAAGAACCGACGCATCGAGATCACCCTCGTGCCCAACGTGGCCGATCTCGTCGCGTCGGCGGCGACGAAACCCTGAGTCCGATCAGTGCGGGCGGGGGAAGGGGCCGAGGTCGGCGCCGGTCGGGGCGTAGATGCGGGAGCACGAGGGCTGCGAGGCTCCCGTGCGCGAGACGCGTACGCACACGTTGCCGTCGGGCGATCCCACCGCGCCAAAGTAGGTCGAGGCGACGCGATCGCATCCGGGAGCGACCGTACTGCTGCCGACGTCGCACGTGACCATCCAGCGCGGCTCGCCCGGCTCGATCCGGTTCGCGCTGCCAAGCACGCGGGCCATGTCCACCACCAGGGCCTGCTCGCACCCGAGCTGCCTCATCTCGGTGGTGCCCTTGGCGTTCATCCCCTCGGTGGCGGCGGTCACGCCGCGGTCGGGTGCCGCCGTCGTCGCGCTCGCGCCGGAGCCCTTGCTGCACCCGCGCAGGAGGACCACGGCGCCGAGGACCACCGCGAGTACCAAGGCCCCGCTTCCGATACCCAGGGCGAGGGCCGAACCTCGGTTCATACCCCGGAAGACCTACGACACTGGCGTGACACACGCTAGCCTGACCCTACATAGGTCACCATGAGGCTCGTCCGGGTCGCCCTCGCCAACGTCAACGCGACCGTGGGCGCGACCCGGTCCAACACCGACCGCGCCATCGCGGCGGCGCGCGCCGCGGCGGCCGACGAGGCGACCATCGTGGCGATGCCCGAGCAGGTCATCGGCGGGTACCCGCCCGAAGACCTCGTGCAGTGGCGCGGCTTCGTGGAGGCGCAGCGCTCCGAGCTTCGCCGTTTCGCCCGCGAGACCGCGAGCCTGCCGTGCGCCTCGGTGCTCGGCCTGGTCTGCGCTCGGGGTCCTCACCTCTACAACGTGGCGGCGCTGGTCCACGCGGGGCGCGTCTGGGGGATGGTGCCCAAGGAGAAGCTGCCGCTCTACAACGTGTTCTACGAGGCCCGCACGATGGCGCGCGGCGCGGCGGGGCTCCACGACACGATCGACGGCGTGCCCTTCGGCGACAACGTGTTCGAGCTCGACTTCGGCGTCCTCGCGCTCGAGGTGTGCGAGGACGGCTGGTCCCCGGACGGCCCCATGCGCCGGCGGGCGTACGCGGGGGCGGAGCTCGTGGTCAACGTGAGCGCGTCGCCGTTCCGCGTGGGGATCGCCGAGACGCGCCGCGAGATGATCGCCACGCGGGCGGCCGATTGCCAGGCGACCCTCGCCTACGTGAACCTCGTCGGGGCCAACGACGGCCTCGTGTTCGACGGCGGCGGGTGGGTCGCCCAGAACGGGCGCGTGCTCCTCGAAGCCGCGCGCTTCAGGGACGGCGTGCAGGCCGTGACGGTGGATCTCGACCGCACGGCGCGTCTTCGCACGGAGAACACGACGTGGCGCGAGGACCAGGCGGCGTTCGCGGCGCTGCCGACGCGCACCGAGCGCGTGCGCGTGGAGGCGGCGACGGCGTTCACGAGCGCCGCCAGGCCGCTCGCGTTCCCGCCGCCGCCGAACCGGAGCTTCTTCCTGCCTCCGGCGGGTCCGGCGCCGACGCCGCGGGACGCGTTCTGCACCGAGCTGCTCGACGCCCTGGCGCTCGGGGTCGGCGACTACTTCGAGAAGAACGGCTGCTTCAAGACGATCGGCGTCGCCCTCTCCGGCGGTCGCGACAGCTTGCTCTGCCTCGCCGTCGCCCGGCGATGGATCGACACGCGCTGGGCGTCGCTGCCGGTCGACGAGCGTCGCAAGAAGGCGCGCGAGATCCTGCGGGCCTTCTTCATGCCGACCCGCTTCTCGTCGAAGGAGACGCGAGCGGCCGCCGAGCAGACGGCGAAGGACTACGACGTGCCGTTCGCGGTCGTGTCGATCGACGACGCGTTCGAGCGCGAGGTCGCCGCCCTGGCCGGCATGCTCCAGCCGGGCGAGACGCTCACCGAGCTGGCGCGGCAGAACGTGCAGGCGCGCATCCGGTCGGAGCGCATGTGGACGTGGGCGAACAGCGCAGCGGGCCTCTTCCTGCAGACGAGCAACATGAGCGAGAAGGCCGTCGGCTACGTCACGATCGGCGGCGACGGCGAGGGCGCGCTCTCGGTGATCGCGAACGTGCCGAAGACCGTCGTCAACTACCTCATCGACTGGCTCTCTGAGACGACTCGCGCCGAGGGCATCAGGCTCACGCTGCTCAAACCCGCGAGCGCCGAGCTGGCGGCCGACCAGGAGGACGAGCGGGAGCTCATGCCCTTCCCCGTGCTCGACGCGTGCTTCGCCCTCTTCGCGGGTGAGAAGATGAACGAGGACGAGGTCGCGCGCGCGATGGTGTCCATCTTCCCGGAGCACGATCCGAAGCAGCTGGCGGACTGGGTCGCGCGGTTCGTGCGGCTCTTCACGGCGTCCATCTACAAGTGGGTGCAGGCGCCCATCTCGCTCCACGTGGGCAACCTGGATCTCGAGCGCGAGCGCGCCCTGCAGCTTCCCGTGGTACAGCGGAGCGAGTGGCAGAAGCGGTGATGCGGGCAGCGCTCGTCGCCATGGTGGTGGCGGTGGGCAGCTGCGACGAGTTCGGGTCCGCCGGCGATCCGACGGTGACGCTGTCGTCGGCGCACGCGGTCGTCGTCGTGCACACGGGCCGCTTCGGATTGCAGGTGCAGGACCCGACCACCGGCAAGACCGTGCTGTCGACGCTCGACGTGCCGCTCTCGGTCGCGAGCGATCCTTCGAACCCCTACGGGCCGCTCGGTGCGACCCACCGCGTGCAGACCATCAAGCCGCCGCTCGTCATCGAGGGGTGGGACCACACCGTGGGTCAGGACGACCCGTGGCTCCACGCCGCGCGCGTGACCAGCGCCGTGACGACCACCACGAGCGCGTCGCTCGACGTCGTGGATCCCTCCGATCCCGGCACCGTCCTCCACGTGTCGATCACCCTCGACGACGCCGAGGTGGTGGTCGACGCCACCATCACGAAGAGCGACGCGAAGCCCGAGTCGCCCGCCGGCGTCGAGGACGACTCACCGGCGCCCGGTCTGAACACGATGGGCCAGTCCTTCGTGCTGCCCGCCGACGAGCACTTCTTCGGCCTCGGCGAGCGGTACGTGACCGTCGACCACCGCGGGCAGAACTACGGCGTGTGGACCGAGGAGGGCGGCCTGGGACGCGGCGAGAAGTATCAGCCGAGCTACGTCGCGCCGGTGAACCCGACCCCGAACGGGCCGACCATGACGCACGCGCCCGTCCCGTTCCTCCTGTCGAGCGCCGGCTACGGGCTCTGGCTCGAGTCGACGTACCGCTCGGGCTTCGTGCTCGGCTACGACGCGCCTACCGCGTGGCGCATGTTCGTGACCGAGCCGCACCTCCGCTACCACGTGCTCGTGCACGCCCTGCCGCGCGACGCCGTGTCGCACTACACCGCGCTCACCGGGCGCGCGAGCCTTCCGGCGCCGTGGGTGTTCGGCCCTCGGCGGCGCGTCGACCACGGCCCGGACCCGACCCACGGCACGCTGGTGATGGGCGAGCCCGAGGAGCAGGCGCTGCGCACCCATCACGTGCCGACCACGGCAATCGACGACGCCACGCACTTCCTGCCGAGCGGCGTGTCCGACGAGCAAGCGAGCGCGCTCGCGACCTGGGCCCAGAACCTCCACGCGCTCGGTTACAAGTCGATCGGCTACTACAACGCGTACGTCTCGACGAGCAACCCCAACGCCGCGCAGTTCCTCGCCGAGGGGCGCGCGGGCGACTACTTCCTGCGGCTCGACGACGGCACCGAGTTCGACACGTTCATGATCTCCGGTGGCGGCCAGTACGTCGCGACCGTGGACTTCACGAACTCCGCGGCGATCCCCTGGTACCAGTCGCTCCTGCAGCGCGCGCTCGACCTCGGCTACGACGGCTGGATGCTCGACTTCGGCGAGTACGTGCCGCCGAAGGCGAAGTTCCACGACGGGCGGAGCGGCTGGGAGATGCACAACGCTTTCCCCCCGATCTACGAGAAGGTGGTCTTCGACTACCTGCGCCAGAAGCGCGGCGACGACTTCATGTTCTTCGCGCGTGCGGGCGGGGTGGGTACGCAGGCGGTGGCGCCCATCGTGTGGTCGGGCGATCCGTCGGCGAGCTTCGACGACGTCAAGGGACTGCCGGCGAACGTCCGCGCTGGCCTCACGGCGGGCATGACGGGCATCGCCTTCTGGGGCAGCGACATCAGCGGCTACACGTGCCTCAACGATCCGCCCGCCGACAAAGAGGTGTACCTGCGCTGGGCGGAGTTCGGGGCGCTCTCGACCGACATGCACGACGAGAACGCGTGCTCTCAGGCGCCCGCCGGCGCGCCGCCCAAGTGGACGCTCTGGAGCGACGCCGAGACGACGCAGGTGTACGGCCAGTACGCGAGCTTGCACACGCGGCTCCTGCCGTACACGTACGCGGCGGCGCTCGAGGCGGTGCAGACGGGGGTGCCCATCATGCGGCACCCGGTCCTCGACTACCCGGGTGAGGCCGGCGCGATCGCCGACGAGTTCGACTACTTCTTCGGGCCGTCGCTCTACGCCGCGCCCGTCGTGCGCAGGGGGCAGACGACGCGGACGCTGTGGCTCCCGCCCGGCCGGTGGGTCGACTGGTGGACGATGGACGCGCAGGCGGGCGGCGCGAACGTGACGAAGGACGCACCCCTCGACGTCCTGCCGCTCTACCAGCGTTCGGGAAGCATCGTTGCGCTGCTCGATCCGTCGATCGACACGCTGGCGCCGGCCACGACGCCGGGCGTCGTCAGCCTCGACGACGTGCAGGGCATCTTCGACCTGCGCACGGTGCTCGATTCGGGCGCCGGCGCGAGCGCGACGGCGTCGCTCACCGACGGCACGAAGCTCTCGGCGCACCTGGGGCAGGGGACGCCCGCACTACCGGCCGGAGCGACCATGGTGAACGAAGCAGACCTCGCGAATTGCTCGCTGTGCGGCCGGATCGACTCGCTTCCGGGCGGGGCGACGAGGCTCCGCGTGACTGCAGCATCTGCGACGAGCGTGACGCTGCACGCGGGCAGCGTCACATTGATGCACTCGGCGCCTTCGCCCCTTCGTCCGCGCTGGGACGTCGTCGTCTTGCCGTGATCTCTCGACGAAATGCCCTGGTCTCGAAGCAAAACGTCCTCGAGTTCGAGTGAAAGTGCCGTTTGGTTGGAGAAAAGGTCCTGGAGTTCGAGTGAACGTTCCTCGAGTTCTTCCTCCTCGTCCAGTTGCTTCTAGAAACGGTCCGTTTGGTTTTGTGAAAGGTCCGATTGCTCTTCCCTCAGGGACTGGAGGATTTCAAAACGAACCTCGTGCTCGAGCAAGAGCTCCGCGAGCTTTGATCTTCGTTCCTGTTGGTCTTGCAAAAGGTCGGCGAGGTTTTCGCTCTTGGCCTCTTGTTCGAAGCAAAGAACCGTTCGTTCATCCTCCAGGCCCTCTTGCTTCGACAAAAGAGTCTGGACGATTTCTCTTCGGACCTTTCGTTCGAGCTCCAGGTCCTCTTGGTTGAACATGTGGTCCTTTTGCAAAACCTCGCGGCCCTCTTGGTTTTGCAAACGGTCCGTTTGCTCTTCGTCCTGGTCCTGAGCCGACTCCGTTCGGTCCGTCGCTCGACCCGTTCTGCGCATCCAGACCTACAAGTCGAGAAATTCCCTCTCGAATCCGGCCGGAAGTCGATCGCAGGGGTACACTTTCACCATGAGTCGGCCGGCGCGTGCAGTGCTGCTGTCCGTTGCTCTCGCGGTGATGCCCTTCTTCGTCGCCGGAACGAGCGGAGCTCAGAGCACCACACCGCCGCTTCAGGTCGAGATCGACAAGTCCAAGGTGGACCTGAAGGAACATCACCTCGAGCTCCGGGCGTCGCACGATCTGACGAAGGTGACCATCAAGGTCACCGGCGATTCGGGCAACGTGCTCGACAACCAGTCACTCGACCTCGGTCCGCAGCCCGCCAACACGCCGCTCGTGCTTCGCTGGTCGCCCATCGACGAGGAGCCGGTCGCGAAGATCGAGGTGTCGGCGTACGACGCCGCCGGCTCCTGGCGGACGATCACCATCACTCCATGGTCGATCGCGATTCCTCACGAGGAGGTCAACTTCAGGACCGACTCGTTCCAGATCGACGATCCCGAGAAGCCCAAGCTGGAGGCGAGCTTCGTCAAGGTGACCGAGGCACTCGCCAAGCATCCCGAGATCCACGTCACGCTGTTCATCGCGGGCCACACCGACACGGTGGGCGATGCGAGCTACAACATGCGCCTCTCGCGACAGCGGGCGCAGTCGATCGCGCGGTGGTTCCGGACGCGCGGGCTGAAGATCCCCATCGCCTTCGAGGGATTCGGCGAGTCGGCGCTGCTGGTCAAGACCGCCGACGAGGTAGACGAGCCGCGCAACCGCCGCGTCGACTACATCCTGTCGGTCGAAGAACCCGTCTTCAAGACAAGTGGTCGTCGTCCGAGCTGGGCTCGGATCCCGTGAACATCCCCGAGTTCTTCGCGAGCTCCTCGGCGACGCGCTCGTCGAGCACCGCGGCGACCCGCTCGAGGAGGATGGCCGCGAGCTGCATCGGCGACACGTCGATGCCTCGCTCCTTGCGGAGCCTCGCGGCGAGGTCGCCGAGGCGCGTGAGGGCGCTGGGCGCCATCGGGGAATGCATGCAGGGTACGGACACGTTGCTGGGCAGCGGCGGCGGCAACATGGTCGCTCGCGGCGGCAGCGGCGGCGGAATGTGCTCGGCTCGCGGAGGCGGATACGCTGCCTGGCTGGCCATGGCGTCGAGGCGCTCCGCGATTGAAGCGATCGACTCCTGCAGCGGCAGCATCGCCTCGGCGACCGTGGTCCTCACGATGAGCGCGATCTGGTCGCGCGCGCGGGTCCACTCCTCGCGTTCGACGACGGTCGTCGCGTCATGGTCGGGTTCCTTGGTCTGCGCCGTGCGCGCCGCCTCGGAAATGACCAGCGTGCGGCTCGGCACACGGACGAACTCCGGCGCCGAGTCCGGCGGCGGGGTGAGCTCGTCGTCGCGCTGGCCGCGCGGCACCACCATCGAATGACGTTCCTCCCGCTCGGCGCTCACCGCGCGCGCCTGCCCGCCCCTGCTCCTCGCTGCCCGCCTCATGACCGACATGCGTTGCAACCCACGCACCGAACGCCACTGGATCGGCGAGGTCCCAGGGCAGCCGATTGACCGGCAGCGGAACGATTCGTGAATCGACACCGAGCGCGATCCGCCGATTATGGCCAGCGCAGAACGTTACGAGCACGGGCCAAACCTTGGCTACGACACAGACCACCAATGATGGCGCGTGGCAGCACCACCCGAAGGCCAGCGCATGCGAGGGACGAACACGAGATAGGACGCGAGCACCAGCCACGTAAACCCCTCGACGCGACTCGTGGCCTCGATGATCAGGTGGAAGCACGTGCCCCAGCAGAGCGCGAACACGCGCGTGCGCGTGGACCACAAGCCGACTGCGAGGAAGAGCTCCGTCGCGATCGCGCCCTTCGCGAGCACGCTCGCCGCCGCCGGCTGCGACAGGACGTTCATCAGGTGTTCGGGCACACCGGCGGCGATCGCCTGCGAGGCGTAGAGGTGGAAGCGCTCGAGCAGGACCACGCCGCTGCGCCAGTCGGGATCGAGCAGCTTGGATCCGGCTGACGCCGCGTAGATGATCGAGAGCTGGAGGCCGACGAGGCGCGCCGCCCAGAGGGGTCCCACTCCGGGCAAACGCGGCGCGAGTCGGAACGAGCGGTCGCACGGTGCGAGCGAGAGCAGGAGCGCCTGGCAGAAGAGCGCCCAGCGGTTGTGGTGGAACTGGAGGCGATCGCAGAGGAGCACGTAGGTGCCGAGGACCGCGCTCGCGAAGAGCGCTTCCCGCGCGCGCCAGCGGCCGGCGACGACGAGAAGCGCGAGCACGAGCTGCGCCGCCACGACGATCGTGTAGACGGCGCGCGACGGGACGAGCACCTCCGGGACGAGCGGCCAGTGAAAGACGTCGCCGAAGTAGCCGCGAGCGAGCTCTCGAGCGGCCCGCACCGCGTTCCACCCGAGGAGGAGCCCGAACGCCACGCGCGCGAGGCCCAGCATCGCGACGTCGCCCTCCTCGTCGCGCCAGCGTCGCAGCGCCGCGATCACGGCTGAAGCCCCCGGGGCGCGCTCTCGAGCACCACGGTGTCGGGTCCTCTGCCGTTGCGCCACACGACCACGCGCGCGACGAAGCGCTCGGTCTCGGTGTCCTCCGCTTCGTGGCGGGCGACGTCGTCGAGCGCACGCTGCAGGCGCGCGAGCTGCGCGTCCACTCCGTAAGAGGCGAAGACGCGGGTTCCCGGCGACGACAGCACGGGGTCGGTCACGCGGTCGCGCCATGAGAAGTGGCGCAGCTGGCCGGTGGCGTCGCGCGCGCTCCATTCGCCGCGGGGCGCCGGGACGGCCGCGCCGCCGACCACGCGATCGAGCTCGAACTCGAGCGTCGATGCCTCCGGGAACATGCGAAAGCCGAAGATCCCGTCGGGGCGGCACGAGGCCGTCAGCACCAGTCCCGCCTGCAGGACGACCCAGCCGGCGGCGAAGAGGACGCGCGCGCGCGGGCCCAGGGCGAGCACGTAGGGCACGCTACCACCCGCCCGCGTATTTGCGCTCCGTCGACGGCGCATGCCACGATTTCATGAGCCGTGCGGTTGCGCTGCATCTTCGCGTTCGTGTCTCTCGCCTGCGGATGCGGCGAGAAGGCAGCGGCACCCGTCCGCGAGCCGGCGCCGAGCGCCGCCGCCAGTGCGCAGCCGCCGCCCAGCGCGATGCCCTCGAGCGAGGGCATGGCCGAGCACCAGAGCCCCGCGCCCGCGTCGTCGGCGGTCGTCGTCGGCCCTGCATCGGGAGCGAGCGTCGGCCATCTGCTGGGCGCCGGGCGCCTGACCCACGTGTTCGAGGCGCTCGCCGCGCTCGAGGACGGGCACGCGCACGACGACGTTCGGGTCCTGCAGTACGGCGACTCGCACACCGCGAGTGACATCGGCGTCTCGGCGTTCCGCCGGGCGCTCCAGGCGCGCTTCGGCGACGGCGGACGCGGGTTCGTCGCGGTCGGTCGGCCGTGGAAGACGTACTCGGAGGACGGCGTGCACACCGGGATGGAGGGCGCGTTCGTGTCGACGCGTCCCCCCGGCGGCAAGAGCTCACCCGAGCCGGTCGCGCTCGAGGGCCGCAATGGCCTCCTCGGCATCGGGATCACCGCCGGCAAGCAGCGGGGACGCGCCTGGGCCGAAGTCGCCGCCCCCGCGTCGCACGTCGAGCTCGCGTACGCCGAGCAGCCTGGCGGCGGAAGCTTCGATGTCTTCGTCGACGGCACGCGCACGGGCCACGTCTCGACGCAGTCGGCCGACACGAAGAGCGGCTGGTCGGCCTTCGACGTGCCCGACGCACCCCATCGCGTCGAGGTGCGCGCCGCCGGCGACGGCGACGTCGTTCTCTACGGCATGAACCTCGATCGCTCTCAGGCCGGCGTCATGGTCGACACGCTGGGCATCAACGGCGCGCAGATCTTCACGCCGCTGCGCTGGAACGAGGACCACTTCGCCGAGCAGATGAAGCACGCGGCGCCGGACCTCGTGGTGCTCGCCTACGGGACCAACGAAGCCGTGCAGCCGGGGCTCACCGACGCGAACTACGAGCGCGCCGTGGTGGACATGCTCGGGCGCGTCGCGCGCGCCACGCCGACGGCGTCGTGCCTGCTCCTCGGACCGCCCGATCTGGGGTGGCACACCAAGGGCAAGGAGGACTGGTACACCTTGCCTCGCCTCGGCGAGATCATCGCCATGCAGAAGCGCGTCGCCGACGCCGCCGGATGCGCCTTCTTCGATCAGCGCGAGGCGATGGGCGGCCCGGGATCCATCCTGCAGTGGGCGACCGAGCCCGAGCCGCGCGCCAACAGCGACCGCGTGCACCTGCGCCGAAGCGGCTACACGCAGGTGGGGACGACGTTCGCGACGGACCTGATGCGCGCGTACGACGAATGGCGGGCCGAGCGCGGGCTTCCGCCGACGAACGGCGTCGCGGTGCGCTGAGTCTCGTCAGGGCGCGCTGGCGCGCCAGCGTGTGTAGGCCGACACGATGGTATCGGAGAGCATGTCGCCGAGCACCTCGGCGCCGAGCGGGCTCGGATGCGTCAGGTCTATCTCCGCGAGCTGGGGGACGGCGCGCACCCAGCGGGCCATGCTGCCCTCGCCACCCATCGCGTCGAACGTGCACCAGAACGCCGCGCCGTGAGCGAGCGCGACGCGTCGCTGGATGGCGACCAGGTCGAGGATGATGCGCTTGCTGACCAGCGCGCCCCCTCTCCTCTCGGCGCGATCCAGCGGCGAGACGACGAGCAGCGAGGCCTTCGGCGCGACGCGGTGCAGCTCGTCGAAGAGCCCCGCGAGGGCGGTCTCGTACTCGTCGCGGTCGAAGCGCCAGAGGTCGCTCTCGTTGGTCCCGTACTGGAACACGATGAGCGCCGGGTCGCGCAGGGCGAGCTGGTCGCGCCAGTGCCCCTCGTCCTGGCGCTGCCAGTAGACGGCCATCGCCGCGTGCGAGCCCAGCGCGTCGACGACCACGCCGGGCCGATCGCGCTCGAGCGCGACGCCGAAGAGGCGCACCGGGCCGCCGCCCATCGCGCGCATGGCGAGCTTCGCCTCGCCGTCCGGCACGTGCACCGAGTGGACGCGTGAGGCCTTTGCGTCGGCCCGGGTGGAGAAGCGATCCGGTGGCTGGCCCTTCACTTCGAGCTCCAGGTCGCCGCCGTTCGGCTGCTCGAGATAGAACACGTCGAATCGCGAGACGGCGCGCCCGTACTCGGTGCGCGGGCTGGTGCCGAACCAGGCGAAGCCGCCGCCGTAACTTGTGAAGGAGACGCCTCCGAGCCCGTAGTAGCCGTCCGTCGTGATGGGCCCGGCGAGCTTGCTCGCCTTCCACTCGCCGCTGCTCGCGTGCAGGACGTCGTTCTGGAAGTACCACTCCCACGGGTTGGCCACGAGGATGAAGCCGTGCCCGGCGTCGCCGAATCGTGACTGCAGGCGGCGGCGGACTGTGCCCGAGATGTAGTCGCTCGCGATGGTGGAATCGCCGTAGTAGGCGACGCGCGCCACGGCGCCCTCCTTGTGATCGTCGGCGTCGCGCAGGCGCGCGAAGAACGCGTCGAGCGCGTGGCCGCTGGCGTCCTCGATGGGCACGGTGCGGAGGATCGGGCGCACGTCCGGGTCGATGTCCGGCAGCGTGGGCGCCGACTCGGCCGGCAGCGCGTTGTTCACCGTCGGGGTGTTCTCGCTCGCCGGAAGGGCCTGCTCGCCCGAGCTGGCCGCCGGCGGCGGAGCCTCCCCGGCGAGGGACGAGAAAGCCGCGGCCCGAGCTTCCTCGTCTTCCGCCGCGGGAGCGTGGTCCCAGGGCGCGGGCACGACCCGCAGGGCCCGCAGCCTGGGGCTCGCGTAGGGGATTGCCAGCACCGCGAGCATGACGAGCAGGGTGCGACCGGTCTTGCCAGCGAGCGGGTGCTCCATTACTCGTGCCTGCATGACGCGCGTACGCTTCGCGCCCTCGCCGACAGGCTACCTCCACATTGGTGGCGTGCGCACCGCGCTGTTCAACTGGCTCTGGGCGCGCAAGCAGAAGGGCGTCTTCATCCTGCGCATCGAGGACACCGACCGGGAGCGCAGCACGGACGAGAGCGTGCGCGTCATCTTCGACTCGCTCAAGTGGCTCGGCCTCACGTGGGACGAGGGGCCGGACGTCGGCGGCCCGCACGCGCCCTACACGCAGATGGAGCGGCTGGCCATCTATCGCGAGCACAGCGAGCGCCTCATCCGCGAGGGCAAGGCGTACCGCTGCTACTGCACCAAGGAGGAGCTCGAGGCCCAGCGCCAGGCCCTCAAGGCGCGCGATCCGAAGGCCACCTTCAAGTACCCGGGCACGTGCCGCAACCGCACCGACCAGCCCGACCTGCCGTTCGTCGTCCGGTTCAAGGTTCCCGAGTCGGGCTCCCTCACGTACGTCGACAAGGTGTTCGGCAGCGTCACGACGCCGAACGCCGCGCAGCAGGACTTCGTGCTGGTCCGGAGCGACGGCGTGCCGCTCTACAACTTCGGCGCTGTCGTCGACGACATGACCATGGGCGTGACGCTCGTCGCGCGCGGGCGCGACCACATGGTCAACACCCCGCCGCAGATCATGATCTACGAGGCGTTCGGCGCGCGGGTGCCGGAGTTCGCGCACCTGCCGATGATGCTCGCGCCCAACGGCGAGAAGCTGAGCAAGCGGCACGGCGCCGTGAGCGTGGGTGAGTACCAGACGCAGGGATACTCGCCGAACGCGGTGCTCAACTACCTCGCGCGCTTCGGCTGGTCGCACGGGGACCAGGAGGTCTTCTCGATCGACGAGCTCGTCGCGGCGTTCGACTGGGAGCACTGCAACAAGTCGGACGGGAAGTTCGACGCGAAGAAGTTCCTCGCGATCAATCACGAGCACCTCAAGCAGTCGCGCCTCACCGGCGACGACGAGTACACCGACCGCTTGCTCCCGTTCCTGGAGGCGCGCGGCCTCGGCGGGCTCGACAAGCAGCGCGTGAAGAGCGTCGTCCCGCTCGTGCGCGAGCGCGCCACGACCTTCGTCGACGCGGCCGACCGCCTCGACTTCGTCTTCCGCGACCCGCCCGCGATGGACGCCGCTGCCGTCGCCAAGTTCCTGGGTCCCCAGGCCGCGCCGGTGCTCCGCGAGCTCGCCGACGTGCTGCGACCGGTGGAGCCCTGGACTGTGCCGGCCATCGAGACTCGCGTGCAGGCGTGGCTCGCCGAGAAGGGCCTGCAGATCAAGGACGTGGCGCAGCCGGCGCGCGTCGCGCTCACCGGACGCACCGCGAGCCCCGGGCTCTACGAGGTCATCCAGGCGCTCGGACGCGATCGCGCGATCGCGCGGCTCACTTCCCCGACTGCTTCGCCCACGAGTCCTTGAGGCTGATGGTCCGGTTGAAGACGAGGGCGCCCGCCCTGGAGTCCTCGTCGACGCGGAAGTAGCCCACGCGCTCGAACTGCACGCGATCGCCGACCGGCGCCTGCGCGAGACTCGGCTCGACGCGGCCCTGCACTACCTCGAGGGATGCCGGGTTGAGGTCCTTCAGGAAGTCGTCGCCCTCCTCGCCGGGGTTCTCGGCGGAGAAGAGCCGGTCGTAGAGGCGCACCTCGGCGGGCAGCGCGTGCTTCTCGGACACCCAGTGCAGCGTGCCCTTGATCTTGCGTCCGTCCTTCGGGTTGCCGCCGCGCGAGTCGGGATCCCACGTGCAGCGCAACTCGGTGACCTCGCCGCGCTCGTCCTTGATCACGCGCTCGCACTTGATGATGCACGCGTTGCGCAGGCGCACCTCGGTGCCCGGTGACAGGCGGAACCAGCCCTTCGGCGGCACCTCGGCGAAATCCTCGCGCTCGACGAAGAGCGTGCGCGAGAAGGGGAGCCGGCGCCCGCCCTTCTCCGGCGCGTCGGCGAACCAGGGCGCCTCGAACCCGTCTTCCTGGCCCTCGGGGTAGTTCTCGAGCACCACGCGCAGCGGCCGCACGACGCCCATCACGCGCCGGCTGCGAGCGTTGAGGTCCTCGCGGACGGCGTGCTCGAGGAGCGCGACGTCGACGAAGCTGTTTCGCTTGGACACGCCGATGCGGTCGCAGAAGGCGCGGATGGCCTCCGGCGTGTATCCGCGGCGCCGCAGCCCCGCGAGCGTGGGCATCCGCGGGTCGTCCCAGCCCGTCACGCGCTTGGAGTCGACGAGCAGCTTGAGCTTGCGCTTCGACAGCGTCATGTACGTGAGGTTCAACCGCGCGAACTCGATCTGGCGCGGGCGCGGGTTCCACGTGAACTGCTCGAGGAACCAGTCGTAGAGCGGCCGGTGGTTCTCGAACTCGAGCGAGCAACACGAGTGCGTCACGCCCTCGAAGGCGTCGCTGTATCCGTGCGCGAAGTCGTACATCGGGTAGACGCACCACTCGTCGCCCGTCCGGTGGTGGTGCTCGTGCTTGATCCGGTACATCACCGGGTCGCGCATGTTCTGGTTGGGCGAGCTCATGTCGATCTTCGCGCGGATGACGTGCGCCCCGTCGGGGAACTCGCCGGCGCGCATGCGGCGCACCAGGTCGAGGTTCTCGGCGACGGACCGGTCGCGATACGGGCTGACGGCGCCTTCCTTGTGGAAGTTGCCGCGCGCCGCGCGCATCTCTTCGAGCGTCTGGCTGTCGACGTACGCCTTGCCCTGCTCGACGAGCTTCACGGCGAGGTCCCACAGCTTCTCGTAGTAGTCCGAGGCGAAATAGAGGCGGTCGCCCCACGAGTATCCGAGCCAGCGGATGTCCTCCTGGATGGAGCGGACGAATTCGTCCTCCTCGACGCTGGGGTTCGTGTCGTCGAAGCGCAGGTTGCAGGCGGCGCCGGGGACCTGCTCTCCGATGCCGAAGTTCACCGAGATGGCCTTGGCGTGCCCGATGTGCAGGTACCCGTTGGGCTCCGGCGGGAAGCGGGTCATCACCTTGCCGACCTTGCCGGCCGCGACCTCCTCCTTCACGAGCTCGAGCACGAAATTCGGGAGCTTCTCGCTGTCGTTCACGACGCGACCTTACAACAGGGACGCTCGCTCCGCCCGCAACGGGCCCACTGCGCAGTCCAGATGTACTAATGTCCTGGCCGGATGGAACCGGCCGGGTCGTCACTGCTCGAGACGATCAAGCCGGTCGTGCCCATCCCGGTGCTGCTGGTCCTGCTGCCGGCGCTCTGGTGGTTCTTCCGCAGCACGTGGAAGGACCTCGACGCCGAGGCGCTCGAGTGGCGCAAGAACCTCGACGGCATCGGCAAGACCGACATGAGGCCGGTCGTGGCGCTCGTCATGTGCGCCGTGATCCTGACGCTGCAGGAGTACTACGGCGGGCGCATCTTCTTCGACCAGGCGATCCGCCCCCACCTCGTGAAGTGGGACCTCGCGCACCCGCGCCTCTGGAAGCTCGCGAAGTACGACGAGCTGTACGGCTTCTCCTGGTGGGCGTTCGCGCGCGTCTCCGGGTACCTCGCGCCCTTCGCCCTGTGGAAGCTCTTCTTCCGCGACGACTCGCTGCTCGACATGGGCCTTCGCGTGAAGGGGTTCATGCAGCACGCGTGGATCTACGGGCTGTTCCTCGCCATCGTCCTGCCCGTCGCGCTTCTCGTGTCGCGGCAGCCCGACTTCGGGACGTACTACCCGTTCTACAAGCAGTGCTCGCGGTCCTGGTACGACTTCCTGTCCTGGGAGGCGATGTACTACGCGCAGTTCTTCGGCCTCGAGATGTTCTTCCGAGGCTTCTGGCTCGGCGCGCTGCGGCGAAGCTTCGGCTCGGGGGCCATCTTCGCGATGGCCGTGCCGTACTGCATGATCCACTACGGCAAGCCGTTCCTCGAGGCGAACGGCGCGATCGTCGCGGGCATCGCCCTCGGGTCGCTCTCGATGAAGACCAAGAGCATCTACCAGGGCTTCCTGGTGCACATCACGGTGGCGGCGCTGATGGACTGGCTCTCGCTCTGGCACCGTCACGCGCTGCCCACGGTCTTCTGGCCGGCTGGCTGAATCGTCTCGCGCGCATGGGCGATGGCTCTCGCCCGGACCTGGTTGCGCCGGCGCCCCTCGTAGAGGGAACGCAGTGCGTCGAGGGACGCCACCACCGCCTCGCGACGGCTTTCCCACGGGGCCGCCGCGAGGTGCCTCCAGAGCACGACCTCCAGGGCCCTGGGGCGCCTGGATAGCGCGGCGACGGCTTGCTCGACGACCCGCACCGAAGCCGGATCGTCACGCATCGCGCGCAGGTGGACCGCCATCGCACCTCGCCCACGGGTGCCGTCCCCCTCCCTGCGCAGGAACACGGGCCGCACCTGCCAGAGGAGCGCCGCGAGGAACGCGGTGATGGCGACGAGCAGCGCGACGGAGGAGGCTGACATGCGCGAACTTGCGGGCGGCGAACCGGCTTTCTACCATTTGTAGTGCCGTGCCTCGCGTAGCCGCAGCCCTCCTCGGAACCGCCGGCCTCGCCGTGGTCCTGGCGGCAGGCGGGGCTGCCGACGCCGACATCTACAAGTACGTGCGGCCGGACGGGGTCGTCGAGTTCAAGTCCACCCCCGACGGCCGCCAGCCCGTGCACGTCTACGTCGAAGGCAACGGTTGGCGGAAGCCGGGCGTCGCCCCGGGCGTCATCCCCGTGCCGCCGAGCGACCACGACATCGCGCGCTTCACCCGTTACGACGAGTGGATCCGCCAGGCCGCCACGCTCTACCAGATCCCGTCGGAGCTCGTGCGCGCCATCATCCGCTGCGAGAGCAACTACGACCCGCGCGCCGTCAGCGTCTCGGGCGCACGCGGGCTGATGCAGCTCATGCCGGACACGGCGGCGCTGCTCCAGGTACGCGACATCGACGACCCGCGCGAGAACATCTTCGGCGGGGTCCGGCTCCTCCGCATCCTCGCGAACGAGTTCAACGGAGACCTCGAGCTGACGGTCGCTGCGTACAACGCTGGCGATGGCTCGGTCATCCGCTTCGGCGGCATCCCGCCCTTCCAGCAGACGCGTGACTACGTCGTGAACGTCACGAAGTTCTATCGCCGCTACCGGTCGATCGCAGACGTGGTCGAGGCAAGCGTCGGCGGCTGAAAACGCTACTTCGCACGACCTCGCGCGGCGGGCTGGTCCGGGGCACCCCGCGTGCAAGCTGGCTCGACGCATGTACGCCAGAAGCATTTGCGCGGTGGGCGCGGCCGTCGCCGTCCTCGCGTGGAGCTCCATCGCCCGAGCCCAGACGGTCGTGCTGCAACCCGCCCCGAGCACGCCGACTGCGCAGCCGGTCGCCCTGACGCCAGTCGTCGCGACGCTCCAGCCCGCGCAGCCGCTGCCGACGACGACCCTGGCCATCACGGCTCCGCAGCCTCCGCCGCTGCCCGCGCCCACGACGAAAGAGGCAGTCTCGCGGACCACCTACCGCCCCGACCGTACGCTCCTCATGTCGGGGCTCGTCCTCTTCGGCGCGCCGTACATCGCGTCCGTCGGCATCGCGGCCACCAGCCCTCGGACGAGCGACGCCAACCTCGCGGTACCGCTCATCGGACCATGGCTCGATCTCGGCGGTCGGCGTGGATGCCAGGGGCCAGGTTGCGGGGCGGAGACGGGCTACGAGGTGCTCCTCG
>DATJYG010000519.1:0-11225 GCA_035499695.1 Polyangiaceae bacterium | reverse complement strand
CGCGCGGCGAAGTCGTCGTGGATGCGCCTGATCTCGGGCGCGTAGCGATTGGACACGGGGCACGTCGTGGCGACGAACACGAGCACCGTGGCCGGGGCGTCGCCCGTGAGCGGGTCCACCGCGTTGCCGTCGAGATCCGTCGCGCTGCTGCGCGTGCACGAGGCGGCGAGCAACGCGAGGGTCGCGACGACGCTACGCATAGAAGCCCATGGCGGCGTGGCTCACGATGGAGCCGTCCTCGGCGTCCACGGTCTGCTCGTAGTGCAGCACGCGCCCCTGGGTCCCGCCGGGGATGCTGCGGAGCAGCGACCAGATGGGCGCCAGGCCGCACACGCGCCGCGAGTCGAGGTCCCTCGCGACGTCCGCCCAGAAGCCGGGGGCGTCCGCAGCCGACGCTCGCTCGAGCGAGCCGCGATCGGCGCTCTCGAGCGCCGCGCGCGCCGCATCGTCGTAGGGGTTCTCGTCGCCGAAGCGCGGGCCCACGTGCGCGAGGTCCGCACCGGCCACGACGACGACGCGCCCCGCGCGCTTCTCGACGAGGGCGCGAACGCCGTCGACGAACCTGCGCACGCTCGCGTCGCGCTCGGGATCCTGGCCGCTCGACTGATGCGCTCCCAGTCCAGCGAGCACCGGGACGATGCGGAAGGGCCGCCCGTCGAGCACGTGCTTCAGGAAGACCACCTGGAACTCGATCGAGTGCTCCTTCTTGTGGTTGAACTGGTCCGCGTAGGGATCGAACCCCTCCGCGCCCCCGGCGAGGGCATCGATGGCCTCGAGGTCCGCCGCCACCTCGCCGAGCGGCGTCTGGAACGCCTTTCGGCAGAGGGCGAACGGCTCGCGCATGGGGGCGTGCGACGTGCCGAAGACGACGAACGTCTCGACCTCCTCGGGCAGCGTCGCCGCGAGCGAGCTGTACGCGTGCCCGTATCCGACGGCGCCGCGCCACGGATCGATGTGCGGCGAGATCAGCCCGACCATCGTGCCGTTCTTCGCGCGCGACGTCCCGTTGGCCATCGCCAGGCACGACTCGTCGATGTAGCGCCGCAGCTTCGAGCGGTCCCCGTGGTACGCGCCGCCCGCGTGCGTCGCCGCGCGCACCGAGGACTCGGCGAACTCGCGCTCCACGCGCTGCTTCGCCTCGCGGAACGTCGTCCCCTCGAGGAAGAGTCCGCGTTCCAGCTCGGAGGCGAGACGCACGACGACCTCGACGGGCACCTCGGAGCCGATCTCGCGCGACGCCTCGCGGGCGATCTCGGCGCACGTGAGGCGCCCCCCGAAGCGCGCCACGATGGGCACGAGGACCGGGGGGAGCACGGCGTTGGCTTCGGTCACGCCCTGCGTGTCGCGCAGGACCAGCACGCGCCCGTGCTCACGGTCCGGCACGACGATTGACTCGACCGGACGCAGCGCGGGACGGGAGGCTTCATCCATCGCCTGGTACTCTAGCAAAGTGCAGCGCCCCTCCCGCGAATGGAACCGGTCCCCCCACCGGGCGCGTCTGCTCGCGCTGTATGCCGAGGTGGACGAGCTGCTCGCCGGCTGGACCTGCGCCTGCTCGCGCTCGGGGGTCGGCGGGACGCCCGAGGCGCAGTGCTGTCACTTCGGCGTGACGGGGCGGGAGCCGTATCCCACGGCGGTCGAGCTCGAGGAGGTGCGCCACGCGATGCGCGCCGCCAGCGTGACGCCGCGGGATCCGCGCAAGCTCCCGATGGCCGAGCTCAGGCCGTGCCCGCTGCTGTCGCCCGATGGGCGCTGCCGCATCTACGCGTCGCGGCCGTTCGGGTGCCGTACCTTCTTCTGCGAGCACGGGGAAGCGCCGTACGGGGCGAGGGAGAAGCTGCCGCGCGACGCGATCAACGCCATCGGGCGAAAGATCGCGGACCTGTCGGCCGAGGTGTCCCCGCGCGACCCGAGGCCGCGGCCGCTCGTGCGGGCGCTCGTGGGATGAAACGAATCGATCTGACCCGGACCGTCGCACACCCCGCACTCGTCGGCGCCGTGTACGTGCTGGCGGCGGCGGCCTGGGCCGCGCGCAGCCCCACGGTGGACGAGCGGGCGGGCGGGGCGCAGGCGAGGCAGCTCGAGGCGCTGGTGCACGCGCGGTTCGGGCACGAGATCACGCGCATCGGCGTGGCGGTGCTCGCGGCGTCCGTGGCCATCGGCGCGGTGCTCGGGTGCATCGCGTGGGCGATGCTCGCGGCGCGCGACACGCTCACGCGGCGCGCGGGGCCGGCGCGGTCGGTCGTGTGGGAGACGGCCATCGTGCTGATGCTCGTAGCCGCGCTGCACGGGGCCATCGTGTGGTGGGGGATGGCGCACGATCCGTCGCTCTACGTCGACGCGTGGTACGCGCACGGGGGGCTCCGGCGCACCGTGCAGGTGCTGGCGAGCGACGTGCTCGGGCCGAACGGCGTCATCGCGCTCGCGGTGCTCGCGATCGTCGCGTGGATCGGCGGAAACCCGTCGCAGTGGCTCGATCGCGGGGCGCGTCTCGTGCACCTCGTCCGGACGCGGCCGTGGGAGACCGCCGGCGTCGCGGCGGTCATCGCATGTCTCGCGTCGCTCACCCGCGTGCCGGCGGCGAGCGCCGCGCCTGCAGCCGATGCGTCGCACCCCAACGTGCTCGTCCTCGCGGCGGACTCGCTGCGCAACGACCGACTCGATGCACGCACGGCCCCGCACCTGACGGCCCTCGCGGCGCGCGGCACGCGCTTCGACAGCGCCTACGTCTCGCTCCCGCGCACCTTCCCCTCGTGGGTCACGCTGCTCACGGGGCGCTACCCGCACCACCACGGCATCCGGTCGATGTTCCCGACGTGGGCGGAGCGCGCCCACGACTTCGACGCGCTCCCCGAGCGCCTCGCGCGCGCCGGCTACACGACCGCAGTCGTCAGCGACTACGCGGGCGACATCTTCTCGCGCATCGATCTGGGGTTCGGCACGGTGGACGTGCCCGAGTTCGACTTCCGTCAGCTCGTTCGCCAGCGCGCCCTCGAGCGCGAGGCCCCGCTCATGCCGTTCCTGCACACGCACGGCGGCCGCGGCGCCTTCCCCGTGATGCGCGAGATGAACGACGCGGCCGACCCGGCCATGCTCGCGCGCGACGCGATCCGCACGATGCGCCGCCTCGAGTCGCGCGGGCCCTTCTTCCTCGTCGTCTTCTTCTCCACGGCGCACTTCCCCTACGCCGCTCCGTGGCCCTACTACCGCCGCTTCACCGATCCGGCCTACCGCGGCCGCTACAAGTACGACCGCCCCGTCGGCCTCGGCAGCGACGCGCCCGCCGACGCGCGCGACCAGGCGCAGGTGCGCGGCCTCTACGACGGAGCCGTGTCCGCGATCGACGACGCCGCCCAGTGGATGATCGACGCCCTCCAGAGCGACGGCGCCGCGGGCCGCACCGTGGTCGTCGTGACGGCCGACCACGGCGAGACCCTCTGGGACGGCGGCCACGGCGTGGGCCACGGCGATCACCTCTTCGGTGACGAAGGCACCCACGTCCCGCTGGCCATCATCGATCCGCGCCACGCGCAGCCCCACCGCGAGCCGACCATCACGCGCGACGTCGACCTCGCCCCGACGCTCTACGCGCTCACCGGCGTGGATGCCCCCGCGGACCTCGACGGCCGCTCCCTCATCCCCGCGCTCGACGGCCAAGCCCTCGCCGCCCGCCCCGCCTACGCCGAGACGGGCCTATGGTTCACCGAGGACATCCCGGGCCTCCCGTCGGAGCTCCGTCTCCCCTACCCCGGCATCGCGCGGCTGACCGAGGTCGACACCCAGCACGGCGACGAGATCGTCCTCTCCAGCGCCATGCGCCCGCTGACCATCGTCGCCAAGCACCGCATGGTCCGCGACGGCCGCTGGAAGCTCCTCTACATCCCGACCCGCACCGGCGCCCGCTGGATGCTCTTCGACACCACGGACGATCCCGCAGAGACCCACGACGTCTCCGCCGCCCACCCCGACATCCTCGCCCGCATGCAGGGCCAGCTCTGGGCTTGGATGCGCGAGGACCCCGACATGACCGAGCACGGCGGCTATCTGGTCCCAAGGGACCCGCGCCTTCGCAGCGGCGTGCCGGACGGCGCGGGCCTTGTCCGCCTGGAATAGAGCGGCACACGCACATCGAACGCCCTCCGGCACCTCTCCGACCAAGAGAGCGGCTCCTTGAATTGCGGGAGCGGCTGTGTGCCTTGCGGGAGCCGCTCTTTGAATCGAGGGAGCGGCTCCCGGTCTTCCAATCGTCGCCCTTTCAGTCGAAAGAGCGGCTCCCGCTCTTCAAATCGCCGCTCTCTCGGTTCTGGGAGCCGCTGCCAGCATTCAAATCGCCGCTCTTTCGACTCGGGGAGCGGTTCCCTGCGTTGAAATCGCCGCTCTTTCAATTCTCACGGCGGCTCCCGTCGTCCAAATCGCCGCTGCCCGAGTTCTCACAGCCGCTGCCGTCGTCGAAAGCGCCGATCCATCGATTCGCAGCGCCGCTCCAGATCCTTCGTCGCGCGCGGCTCCGCGTGAAACGAGAACGCGTAGCCCCCGACGATGACGTGCTCAACCGCCTTCGCGGGCGAACTCCTCCAACAGCTCTCTGAAGTCGGGAGGCAGCTTCATGGCTGGGGTCCTTGAAACGCATCTGTTCGTCGTACGTGTCGAAGACGCACTCGAGTCGCTCCTCGGGTTTCATTCGAGCCCACCAGGCGGCCGAGAGCTCGTCCATCTCGGCGAACGACCGCGCGACGCCACCCACCATCCGGCCGCGCCTTGCCGCGGCTCGCGCTCGCGCTGCGTCGTCCACCTCTGGATCGTGGCATGCGGCCATCACGCTGCGGGCGCCGGTCAGGGGGCGGCGCCGTGGGCCTGGGCGGCGGCGATCACGTCGTGCATCACGATGTTGGCGACGTGGGCGTAGATGATGACGCCGATGGTGTCCACGAGGCTCGCGATGAACGGGGTGGAGCTCGTCGCGGGGTCGATGCCGACGCGCTTGAGGATGATGGGGAGCATGGAGCCCACCGTGCAGCCGGCGATGATGATGAAGAGGACCGTGATGCCCACCGTGAGCGCGAACAGCCACGACTGGTCCGGGTACATCTTCACGCGGCCCATCGCGATGCCGGCGATCATGCATCCGAGGACGAGGCCCATCGCGGCCTCGCGCATCAGGATGCGCCACCAGTCGTGCAGCTTGATCTCGCCGAGCGCCAGGCCGCGGATGACCAGCGTCGAAGACTGCGACCCCGAGTTGCCGCCCGCCGAGATGAGCAGCGGCACGTAGAGGAGCGCCCCCCGCACGGCCTCCATGATGGGGTCGTAGTACCGCAGCGCGGTCTGCGTGAAGAACTCCTCGATGAACAGGATGATGAGCCACCCGGCACGCTTGCGGATGAACGTGAGGAAGCTCGTCTGGAAGTACGGCACGTCGAGCGGCTCGACGGCGCCGATCTTCTGCACGTCCTCTGTTTGCTCCTGGACGAGGACGTCGATGACGTCGTCGATCGTGATGACCCCGAGCAGTCGCCCGTCGTCCGCCACCACCGGCATGACGTTGAGGTCGTACTTGGCCATGCGCCGCGCGACATCCTCCTGGTCCATCGTCGGCGGCACCGAGATGATGTTCGTGCGCATCACCTCGGCGATGCCCACGTCGCCCTCCAGGATGATGAGCTCGCGCAGGCTGACCACGCCCGCCAGGCGCCCCTGGTCGACGACGTAGACGACGTAGACGAACTCCTCGCGCTCCTTGGCGCGCTTGCGCACGATGTCCATCGCCTCGGCCACGCGCGCGCGCGAGGAGACCTGGACGAAGTCGGTCGTCATCAGGTGGCCGGCGCTCGTCTCCGGCCACTTCTCGATGTCGCGAACTTCCTGCGCCGCCTCGGGATCGACCCTCTGCAGCCTCTCGAGGAGCTGCTCGCCCATCTCTTCGGGCAGGGCGCTGAAGAGGTCCGCGCGGTCGTCGGCCGCCATCTCGCTGGCGATCTGGGCCACCGACTCGGGCGGCATCGTCTCGACGAGGTGCTCCTGCTCCTCCTCGTCGAGGCGCTCGAAGATGGGCGCCGCGTCCTCCGCGGGCATCCGCGCGAGCAGCTCGGCGGCCTCGTCGGGCTCGAGCTCGCTCACGACGTCGGCGAGGTCCTCGGCGTGGATCTCGTCGAACAGCTCGCGCACCTGCTCCGGGTCCTCCCTGAGGAGCTGCTTCAGATCGGGGGCGAGCAGGGCGCCGACTCGCATGGATCGATGCGCAGACTAGTCCAAGTGCATGCCCGGAGTCAGTGGCTCCCGTGCGCGTACCCCCATTGCTGGAGGACCTGCTGCATCTCGGCTGCCGCCTCCGGCGTGTGGTTCGAGGGTGCTCCGGCGGGCCCCGATTGCGGGCGGTCGCGCGTGACGAAGACCCCCAGGTCGCGGGCCGGGTCGATCACCGGAGTCGATGCCGCGTAGGCCTCGGCGCGGGCGTCGTCGCCCGAGATGCCCGTGCGGGATGCCACGGCGGGCAGACCGAAGGCGCCCGCGTACGTGCCGGCATCGGGCCAGGCGCCGTCGTCGAGGTAGAGCTTCCACGACACGGGCGCGCCCGGGGGGTCCACACGCAGGTCGAGCCCGACCAGGGCGTCCGGCGCAGTGCTCAGGGCGAACGTCGCCGTGGGCCCGTCGAGCCGCACCACGTCGGCGGCCAGGCCGACCGGGGCGACGTGAAGGGTCACTCCGTGCTTGCCGTCGCCGGCGGTGATCGTGCCCGTCACACGGTGGGCACGCCCTGCCCCGGCGAAGACCATGTGGATGACCGGCACCGTCGTGGGCCCGCCGCCCGCGTCCTTCGCGTCGGCGGCCTTCACGTTGGCCAGGGCCGCATCGAGGCGCGCCCGCAGCTCGGCCACGACGTCGCGGTTGAGCGGTCGCTTGGCCACGTCGTGGCGCTCCCCGGGATCGTCCTGAAGGTCGTAGAGCTCGTCGTCGGCGCTTTCCTCGTGGGTGACCAGGTGCCAGCGGTCCCAGAGGATGCCGCGTGTGCCGCGCCCCTCGGTGACGACCACGCGCGGCTCGGGCTCCTTCTCGCCGCGCACGAGCGGCATGAGGGACTTGCCGCTCATGCGCGGGTCGGCCTCGAGGCCCTCGAGCTCGAGCACCGTCGGGGCGATGTCGATGTTGCGCACCCGGTCGGCCACGGCGCGCCCGCCCTCGAGCACGCCGGGCAGAGCCAGGACGATGGGGATGCGCGTCGTCTCCTCGAAGTTGCCGATGGCGTGGTGGAAGCGCATCGGCATGTCCTCGAAGCCGACGGCGTCGTGCGCCGCCGAGAGCGTCTCGCCGTGGTCGGCCGTCAGCACGACGAGCGTCGACCTGCCGAGCCCCATGGCGTCGACCGCGTCGAGGATGCGACCGATGGCGGCGTCGTCCTTCGCCGCCTCGGCCATGTAGGCGCGCACCTGGGCATCGCGCGGTCCCGCGGGCGGGCGCGGGACGCGGGCCAGGAGGTCCTTCGGCGGGTCGTAGGGCTCGTGGGGGGAGTTGGTGTTCACCACGAGGAAGAAGCGGTCGCCCTTGTGGGCGTCGAGCCAGGCGAGCGTGTCGCTCGCGATCGCGTCGGTGTCGCGCGTCCGGTAGCGGTGGTCGGTGACGCGTTCGAACCCCATGTCGACGCCGACGGGGACGTAGCCGGCCATGAAGAAGTTGTTCACGAAGGCCGTCGCGTCGGCGCCCACCCGCCGCAAGAGCAGCGGGAGCATCGGCGCCTCCAGGTGGTAGTAGCGGGCCACTGCCTCCGGCGGCAGGACCCAGTCGCGCGTGTCGATCCCCAGCTCGGCCGAGCGCGCGCCCGAGAGCATCGCCAGCGTCCCGGCGCGCGTCCACGTGCCGGCGGACCATGCGTGCGTGAAGTGCACGCCGCGCGCGACCAGGCGGTCGATGTTCGGGAGGAGCCCCGGCACCGCCGGCAGCAGCGCATCGAGCGGCGGCCGGGGCGCCGAGAGCTTCGCCGCGTCCTCGGCCGGGTCGTGGAGCGAGGCGGCGACGTCGGGCCGCAGGGCGTCGACGACGAACCAGAGCACGTTGTACGGCACGCGCGTCGGCTGCTCGGCGACGACGACAGGATCGCCCCAGAGCGCCAGGGCCATCGGGGGGACCGGGGGCGCGTTCTCGACGCCGCCGTCGGGCGAGGCCTCCTCCGCCACCGGCAGCGTCCACCGCTTCTCGTCGGGCGCCGGGGCATCCGTCGACGTGCGAAGCACCAGGGTCACCTTGTGACCGCTCCACGGCGCCAGGTCCAGGTCCAGGTCGATCCACTTGCGCGCGTCGGCCCCCGCGACGCGCAGGTGCTTCAGCGACTGCTCGCCGCCACCGGTGTCCACGACCGACACGTCGAACACCGTCGTCAGCGGCACCGGCGTCAGCACGGCCGGCGACAGCCGGAGGCGGGCGCGCGGCGGCACGTCGAGCGGGAACGACATCATCGCCGGGGTGGGCGCGAAGATGCACTCGCGCTGGTCGAAGCTGCCCTCGTTCATGTTCCAGATGCGCGCCTGCGGCACCCACGTGGCGCCGGCCGTCGTGGGAACCGCCACCTGCTTCTCCTGCGCGCGGCTCGTGCGGATGGCCAGCGTCAGCCCGAGCTGCGCTGCGCTGCCCGAGAGGTGCGCCCAGGGAGCGTGCATCTTGCGCCAGTAGGGCCCCATGAACGGCTGCGCCGCGGCGAGCGACGGCACCTGCACGTGCGCCGTACCCAGCGCGTCGACGAGGCGCGCGGTCACCTCGTACGCCGCCGCACCTCGGCCGGTCGTCGCATCCGTGGGTGCGCCGACCACGTCGACGTGCGGCGCGGGCGTCCGTGCGTCGGCGCCTCCTCCCTCCTTCCAGGCGAGGAGCGACGCCGTCACGACGAGAATCGTGACCGACGCACGAGGCAGCCAGCGGGAGACGGCGGAAGACAACGAGCCAAATGCTACAACCGCTCACCTCTAGAGGAGCGGTCACCATGAAGAGGTTTCTCGTGCTCTACAGGGCACCGACCTCATCGTTCGACCAGATGAAGAAGAGCGCCACGCCGGAGCAGCAGAAGGCCGGGAGGGCCTTGGCGAGCGCCTCCTTCGACTCGGCCTTCTTGCCCCACGTCATCGAGGTGGTCGAGCTGATGTCCATCCCGGGGATGTGAGCCTCGATGTCACGTCATGTGACATGACATGGCGGAGCGCGAAAAGGGTAGCTCCCGGCGGATGGGCGCTCCCATGCGTGGACGGCGCTGCATGGGCTATGTGCTAGTTTGCGCCCGCCGTGGGTCTCACGTACAAGCAATCCGGCGTCGACATCGACGCGGGCGACGAGCTGGTCGAGCGCATCAAGCCGCTGGCGGCAGCCACGAGGATCGCCGAAGTCGTCAGCGACGTGGGAGGGTTCGCGGGGCTCTGCCGCGTCCCGGAGGGCATCGACGACCCGGTGCTCGTCAGCGGCACCGACGGCGTCGGGACGAAGCTCAAGATTGCCTTCGCCACCGGCGTGCACGACACCATCGGGCAAGACCTGGTCGGCATGTGCGTGAACGACGTGGTCACATGCGGCGCTCGTCCTCTCTTCTTCCTCGACTACTTCGCGACGGGCAAGCTCGACGTGGGCGTCGGCGAGCGCGTCGTCGCCGGCATCGCGGCGGCGTGCAAGGAGAGCGGCTGCGCCCTGCTGGGCGGCGAGACGGCGGAGCTCCCGGGCATGTACGCGCCCGGCGAGTACGACCTCGCGGGGTTCGCGGTGGGCGTGGTCGCACGCAAGCGCATCGTCGACGGGACGCGCGTCGGCGAGGGAGACGTGGCGCTGGGGCTCGCCTCGAGCGGCCTGCACTCCAACGGCTACTCGCTCGCCCGCAAGGCGCTGCTCGAGGTGATGAAGCTCGACCTGCAGGCCAAGCCCCGGGAGCTCGGCGGGCGCACCGTGGGCGAGGCGCTGCTCGTCCCGACGCGGCTCTACGCCAGGGCCGTCGCGCGCCTGGTCTCGGCCGGGATCGACGTACACGCGATGAGCCACATCACGGGCGGCGGCCTGCCCGGGAACCTGCCGCGCGTCCTGCCCGAGGGCCTCGGCCTGCGCATCGAGGGTCCCTGGGCGCGGCCCGCCATCTTCGATCTCATCCAGCGCGGCGCGGGCGTCGACGAGCACGAGATGCGCCGCGCTTTCAACCTGGGCGTGGGATTCGTGGTCATCGTGCCCGCCAGCGAGGAGGCGCGCGCGACCGAGGCGCTGCGCGCCGCCGGCGAGTCGCCCGTCGTGCTGGGCCGCATCGTGAGCGTGCCCGCGGACCGCGCGTTCGAGGAGCGCGTGGAGTACCCGTCGTGATCACCCTCGGGGTCCTCGTCTCGGGCACCGGGACGAACCTGCAGGCCATCGTCGACGCCATCGCCAGCCACGCGCTCGACGCACGCATCGGCGTCGTCGTCTCCAACGTCCCCGAGGCGGGGGCGCTGAAGCGAGCGCGCGACGCGGGCGTGAAGACGGTGGTCGTGGACCACGCGCAGTATTCCGACCGACGCGCCTTCGACGCGGCCGTCGTCGAGGCCCTGCGCGCCCACGGGGTCGACCTGGTCGTCCTCGCGGGGTTCATGCGCCTGCTGACGGACGTGCTCCTCGACGCGTACCCGATGCGCATCGTCAATGTGCACCCGGCCCTTCTCCCCGCCTTCCCCGGCCTGCACGCGCAGAAGAAGGCCTTCGACTACGGCGTGCGCGTGTCCGGGTGCACCGTGCACCTGGTCGACGCCGGCACCGACACGGGGCCCATCGTCGCCCAGACCGCGGTCCCGGTGCTCGAGGGCGACGACGAGGAGTCCCTGCGCCTGCGCATCTTGAAGGAGGAGCACGCGCTCCTGCCGCGCGTGCTGCAATGGTTCGCCGAGGGCCGCGTCACCGTCGAGCCCGGGCCGCCCGGCAAGCGCGCCCGGGTTCGCATCGCGGGGAGCTGAAGGCAGCCCATGGCGAAGCACTACGACGTGGCCATCCTCGGCGCCGGGCTCGGCGCGCTCACGGCGGCGGCGCTGCTGGCGCGCCGGTCGTGGAGGGTCATCGTCCTGGGGCAAGGCTGGCGGCCGAGCACGTACCAGTACGACGGCGTGACCCTCTCGCGCCGGCCGTTCACCTTCCTCTCGGGCTCCTCGCCGGCGTGGACGCGCGTGCTCGTGGAGCTCGCGCAGTCGCAGACGTTCCGCCGGCGCGTCATCGCCCTCGACCCGATGTTCCAGGTGCTCGCGCCG
>DATJYG010000518.1:0-6981 GCA_035499695.1 Polyangiaceae bacterium | reverse complement strand
GAAGCTCAAGCTCTACGACGGCAAGGTGCTCCCCGGTTACACGCAGGACACCGTCAAGGAGCTCCGCAAGGAGAGCAAGCGCGAAGGGATGGAGGGCATCTCGCCGCGCTACGTGCAGGACAAGATCTCGAACGCGCTCGTCAACGAGAGCGGCGAGGGCACCATCAACCCGTTCATGGTGCTCAACGAGCTCGAGAAGGGCCTGAGGCACCACTCGCTCATCACGGGCGACGAGATGCGCAAGCGCTTCGGCGAGATCATCGGGATGGTGAAGCGCGAGTACGAGGAGATCGTGAAGAACGAGGTGCAGCGTGCGATCAGCGCCGACGAGGACGCGATCAGCAAGCTCGCCGCGAACTACATCGACAACATCAAGGCCTTCACCCTCAAGGAGCGCGTGAAGAACCGCTACACCGGGCAGGACGAGGACCCGGATGAGCGTCTGATGCGCTCGATCGAGGAGAAGATCGAGGTGCCGGAGAACCGCAAGGACGACTTCCGGCGCGAGATCATGAACTTCATCGGGGCGCTCGCCGTCGAAGGCAAGCGGTTCGAGTGGAACACGAACGACCGGCTCCGCCGCGCGCTGGAGCTCAAGCTGTTCGAAGATCAGAAGGACAGCATCAAGCTGAAGACGCTCGTCTCCGCCGTGGTCGACAAGGACACGCAGGAGAAGATCGACATCATCAAGACTCGACTCATCAAGAACTTTGGCTACAACGAGGTCTCGGCGACCGACGTGCTCAATTACGTCGCGTCGATCTTCGCGAGAGGCGACGCCAAAGAATGAGTCCTATCAAGAAGGCCCTGATGAAGCAGGGCATGAAGCTGATGAGCGACCCGCGCGTTCAGAAGCTCATGCAAGACGAGCGCGTCATGAAGGCCCTGATGGCCGCCATGAGCGCTCCGGGGAAGGCGCAGACGTTCGCCAAGGAGCAGGTCGAGACCATCGCGAAGGCGATGGCGCTCGCGACCGAGGGCGAGGTGAAGGACCTGCGCCGCACGGTGCGCAAGCTCGAGGAAGAGCTCGCGCGCATGAAGGCGGAGCAGAAGGGCGACGTGCCGGCGGACCGTCCGTCTAGGCCGCGCGCTTCCGGATCCAGGCGCTGACGAGCGACCACGTCATCAGCGGCGCGTCGCGGCCGACGAGCAGGTCGATGTGCCCGAGGGGCAGCGACCGGTAAGTCTTGTCGCGCGCGCGGCTGCGCACGAAGCCGGGGCGCACGCTCGCCGGAGGCGCGAGGTCGTCGTTCGCGCCGGAGATGACGAGCAGGGGGTTATCCATCTTCTCGAAGCGCTCGCTCCAGTCGGTGCGGCGGCCGCCGAAGCGGCGGTGGAGTGCCCACTCGAAGAGGTCGATCATCTCGGCGAGCGCGGCGCGGTCGAAGGCGAGACGCAGGTGCTGCTCGAGGACGTGCGGCTCGCACGCGCCGGCGTGCCACCCGCGGATCGGGATGGGCCAGAGGGGGCTCTCGGCGAAGCTCCGGATGTTGCGCAGGGTGTGCCCGAGCGGGATGAGCGAGAGCGGCGCCTCGCGCAGCGGCGGCGCCAGGGCCAGGCCGCGGAAGAAGAAGGTGAGGGCGCCCAGCGCGAGCGATCCGCGCGCGAAGTGGTACGGGCTGCCGATGGAGGCGATGCCGGCGACGGCGCCGTCGAGGGCTGGGGCCGACGCGTAGGCGACGAGGCCTCCGAGGGAGTGGCCGACGATCCAGACCCCGCGCTTGCCGCTGAGCGCCTGGACCTCCTCGACCGCGGCCGGCAGGTCCTCGTAGACGTAGTCCTCGACCCCGCGGGCGCGCTGGGCGCCGAAGTGGCGCGACCGACCGTGGCCGCGCAGGTCGAGGTTGAAGACGTCGAACCCCTGTGCGGCGAGGTGGTTGGCGAGGCTGCGCGCGGGCAGGTGCCAGGCGTACCGGTTCTGCCCGAAGCCGTGGACGAGCAGCACGGGGGCCTGGGTCCCCTCCCCGTGCTCGTCGCGCTTGCGCACCATCGCCAGCGGCACCCGGCTTCCGGTGACGACGATTTCCTTCCGGAACGTCTTCTTCTCGTCCCGGTCTACGACCTGTTCGACGACGCGTCCGTGGAGGATCACTTGGCTACGGTAGAGTCGCCCCCCGCGCGCTCATTCGTAGTGTAGCATCGCGCGCGCCGTACCTCCTTATGCCTGAGGTCCGATCATGAAGAGGGAATCGCTGACCGCGACGCTCGTGCTCGTGGTCCTCGCTGCTGCGCCGATCGCTTTCGCCCAGACCGCGAAGCCGAAGAAGAAGGGAGCCAAGCCCGCCGCCTCGGCGTCGGCCTCCGCGACCCAGACGGCGCCGCCGGCCGACACGACCCCACCTCCGGCCCCCACTCCTTCTGCCGCGCCGGAGGCGGCGCCGAGCGCCTCGGCGAGCGCGGAGCTGCCGAACACGCCCCCGGAGGCCGCCGCGTCGGACAACACCAACACCGAGGAGAAGAAGGACACGACGTACTACTTCGTCGGCCTGCGCTACCGCGGCAACATCGTCCCGCAGTTCCTCGAGAACCTCTTCGTCGACGACGGCGGGACCGTCTACTCGAACTACATCGGCGTGGAGCTCGACATCCGCACGGGGGGCCACTCGACCATCCCGTGGATCGCCTACGCGAACTACGGCTTCGGCGACACGCTCTTCCACGAGAAGGGCAAGCCGGACGACCCCTCGAACTACTCGGACGTGAAGAGCGGCCTCTCGGCCATCTACCTCGGGCTCGACGAGCTCTGGTCCTCGCCGCTCGACGAGGCGCACCACTGGGACTTCGAGTACGGCTTCGGCGTCGGCATCGGCGTCATCTTCGGCACGCTGAACAACGACTGGGTCTACCTCGATCCGAACGGGTCTCTCGCCGGGACGAACGGCAACCACTACACGCAGTGCCCGAGCACCGCGCAGCCGCCGACGCCGCAGCCGGGCAATCCGATGGAGAACCCCTGCCTGAACTCGTTCCACAACAACTCGCAGGACACGAAGGTCGGCAACTACCAGGAGAAGAACTGGTTCAGCGGCGGCTCGGTGCCCGTCATCTTCCCGTACATCGCGTTCCCGGACATCGGCGTGCGCTGGAAGCCGATCAAGCAGTTCGAGAGCCGCCTGCACCTCGGCTTCTCGCTCACCGGGTTCTGGTTCGGCATCAGCGGGAGCTACGGCCTCGAGAAGCCCGAGGGCGGGAGCGACACCACCGACTCGACGAAGAAGGCCGGCGGACTGCTGGGCGCGCGCGGTATGCTCTAGGCGATGGCCGGGGCCCATGTGGGCGTGCCCTCCGAGGCTGCGGGGGGCAGGGCGGATCTTCCCGCCCGATACGAGCCGGTGCGCCGCCTGGGCGCCGGTGGCGGGGGCGAGGTCTGGGAGGTGCGCGACCGCGTGACGTCGCGCGTGCTGGCGCTCAAGGTGCTGTCGGCGGACGCCGGGGACGCGGAGATCGACGCGCTGGTGCAGGAGGCGGTGGCCCTCAGCGGACTCGAGGGCCTGGGCCTGCCGAGGATCGTGGCGTTCGGCGCGCTGCGCGACGGGCGGCGGTACATGGTGCGCGAGCTCGTCGAGGGGCGGAGCCTCGCCGACGTGCTCGACGGGGGTGACGACACGCCGTGGCTCGCGCCCATCGCGAGCGCGTGCGACCAGCTCACCGCCGTGCACCGCGCGGGGCTGCTGCACGGGGACCTCAAGCCGGCGAACATCATCGTCGAGCCGAGCGGACGCGGGACGCTGGTCGACCTCGGGCTCGCCGCCCCGTGGAAGGAGGGCGGCACCGCGGCGCGCGGGCTCACGCCGAAGTACGCCGCGCCGGAGCTCTTCGAGGGTGAGCCCCTCACGGTGCGCGCCGAGGTGTACGCGCTCGGCGCGACGCTCAACGAGGCGATCGCCCATCGCGGCGACGAGCTGACCGACGATGCGCGTCTCGAGCTGGCGCGCGTGGCGGCGAGGGCGACCGAGAGCGCGCCCTCGGCTCGCTGGCCCAGCGTCGACGAGCTCGCGAGCGCCCTGCGGCGCGCGGCGGGGTTGCCCCCGGGCGCGGCGAGCGACGAGCCGCCCTGGCCGGTGCTCGGGCTCGATGCGACGGCGCACGGGTTGCTGGAGAAGGTGCGCTCGCTCAAGTACGGCGCGGCCATCGCGATCGAGGGTCCCGCCGGCTCCGGGCGGACGACGCTCGCGCGGCGCCTGGCGTGGACCATCGGCGTCGAGGGCCGCGGCGTCGCGTTCATCGAGGCCCCCGCGAGCGGGCTCGCGATGAAGGACGTGGTGGAGCTCGAGCTGGCGCAGCACAAGTCGCTGCTCACCGGCGGCACCCTCGCGAGCGGCGGGTCGGCGCCTCCCGTCGTCATCGTGGACGACGCCGAGCGACTCGACGACGTGGCGGCCCTGCGGCGCGCGTCGGATGCCGGCGCGCTGCTCGTCGTCGTCGGCACGCGCGCGCGCGCCGAGAAGATGGCGCGCGGGCCGGTGACCGCGTTCGTCGTGCCGGCGCTCGACGCCCGCGCCGCGACCGAGCTCGTGCAGCGCTCGGTGCCGTCGCTGCCGGACGCGCTCCGCGCGCACCTCGTCGAGCGCGTCGGGCGGCGGCCCGGGGTGCTGCGTGGCGCGGTGCGAGCGCTCGCGGGAAAGCCCCTGGTCTCGAAGGAAGACGTGGACGCGATCCTGGGCTCGCACAGCAAGCCGTCGGCGCCGCCCGCGTCGGCCTCGCGCGAGCGGACGCTCGAGGACGCGGAGCGCGCCGTCCAGATGGGTCACTTCGACGAGGCCGCGGCGGCCGTCGAGGGGCTGGGTGCACCGCGCTCGGCGCACGAGCGGGCACGCATCGGCATCGCCGCCGCGCGCGTCGCGCTCGGACGCGGGGACACGGCGCGGGCGGTCGCCGAGCTCGAGTCCGTGGAGAAGGAGGCGCTCGCGAGCCCGGCGAGCCGCGCGTGGAGAGCCGCGAGGGCGCGCTCCCACCTGCGCGCCGGCCAGTACGCCGAGGCGATCGAGCTCGCGAAGGCCGTGGTCGACGCGGAGGCGAGCGACGCCCTCGCCGCCGACGCGCTGAGCATCCGGGGCGTGGCCCTCGCGTTCACCGGCGAGGACACGCTGGCGCGCAAGGCGCTCGACCAGGCCGTGCGCGTCGCGCGGCTCACGGGCGAGCCGCGCATCGAGGCCGTCGCCCTCGGCTCGGCCGCCATCGCCCACCAGCGCGCCGGGCGCACCGCGGACGCGCGCGAGGCGTACGAGGCGTCCCTTGCCGCGGCCGAGGGGGCGCGCGACGCGTCGACCGTCGCGGCGACGCGCCTGAACCTCGCGGGCCTCGCGCGCCTCGAGGGCGACTTCGCGCAAGCGCTCGTGCACCTCGAGGCCGCAGTGGACATGGGGCGGCGCGCCGGGAGCACCGTCGCCGTGACGCAGGCGCTGCTGAACCTCGCGAACCTGGACCTCTACCTCGGACGCTGGGCACGCGCGCGCGGGTCGATCGACCAGCTGGTCGCGCGCCGCGAGGAGCTCGCGCCGGCGTCGCGCGCGCAGCTCTCGGGCCTCGAGGCGGAGCACGCCGCGCGCACCGGAGACGCCGCGCGCGCCGCGAAGCTCTACGAGGAGGCGGCGCTCGCGTGGGATGCGCAGAACCGCACGCACGACGCCGCCGAGTCGCGCCTCGAGGGCCTCCTGCTCCGCGCGCGCGAGCCGCGCGCAGACTCCACGGCACTGGCCCGGCAGCTCGACGCCGTGCGCGACGCGATGGGCGCCGCAGGCTTCGGCGAGCACGCCGCGCTCGCGGACCTCGTTCGCGGCGCCGTGGCCCTCGCGGCGGGAGACGAGGACGCCGCACGCCGCGCGCTCGACGCCGCCGTCGACACCGCGCGCAAGGCCGGGCACCGCGAGCAGGCGTGGCAGGCGCTCGACCTGCGCGCGCGTCTCGCCGCGTCGCAGGGCAGCGTGGCCACCGCGCGCCGCGACACCGAGGCGGCGCTCTCGATGCTCGAGGAGACCGCGGCGAAGCTCCCGCGCGACCTGCGCGAGGTGTTCTGGGACGACCCGCGCCGGCGCTCGCTGCGGCAAGCGCACACGACGACCGTCGCGGTCCCCACCCTCGCCGGCTCCGTCACCGGCCATGCGACGAGCCTCCCCCGCTCCTCCACTTCCGGCGTGACCTCGATCTACACCGGCCCGCGCCTCGCCGAGGACCGCCTCGCGCGCATCCTCGAGATCACGCGCGAGCTCGCGAGCGAGCACGACATGCTCCGCCTCCTCCAGGGCGTCACCGACCACGCGGTGGCGCTCCTCGGCGCCGAGCGCGGGCTCGTCGTGCTCATCGGCGACAAGGGCGAGCTCGAGGCGCACGCCGCGCGCGTCCGCTCGGGCGACGACGAGCCGCACGCGCGCTTCTCGCGGTCGGTCGCCGACCGCGTCGTCGACAGCGGCGAGCCCGTCGTCACCGTGAGCGCCAAGGACGACGCGCGCCTCGCGGAGGCCGTGAGCGTGCACCAGCTCTCGATCCAGTCGATCGCCTGCGTCCCGATCCGCGGCGCCCCTCCCCTCGGCCGCACCATCGGCGCGCTCTACGTCGAGACGCGCGCGCGCCCCGGGATCCGCTTCGAGCAGGAGCTCCCCACGCTGGAGGCGTTCGCCGACCAGGCGGCCATCGCGATCGAGAACGCGCGCCTGCTCGCCGAGAACCGGGCGCGCGCCGAGGAGCTCGCGCGCGCCAACGTGGAGCTGGCGGCCGCGCGCGACGAGCTTTCGAACCGCCTCGGCAAGCGCACCGAGCAGCTCGCCGAGGCGCGCCGCGATCTCAAGCAAGCGCGCGCCGAGCTGCGCTCGCACTTCGGCTACGCCGGCCTCGTCGGGACGAGCGCCCCGATGCGCAAGCTGTACTCGCTCATCGACCGCGTGAAGGACACCGACGTGCCGGTGCTCATCACCGGCGAGAGCGGCACCGGCAAGGAGATGGTCGCGCGCGCCGTGCACCAGGCGGGTCCGCGCGCCAAGAGGC
>DATJYG010000517.1:0-18606 GCA_035499695.1 Polyangiaceae bacterium | reverse complement strand
CATCGACCCTGTTCCTCGAAGTCGCCGGGCGATGCAACGAGCGGTGCGTGCACTGCTACGCCGACTCGGCCCCCGAGGTTCGCGACGCGCTCGACGTCGATACATGCGTCCGCGTCATCCGCGAGGGAGCCACCCTCGGGTTCGAGCGCCTGCAGCTCACCGGCGGCGATCCCCTGCTCTGCCCGTTCCTGCCCGACCTGACGCGTGAAGCGCGATCAGCAGGCTTCGGAAGCATCGAGGTCTACACCAACGGCCTCGCGCTGTCGGACGACCGCCTGGCGTCGCTCGCAGAGCACGGCGCAAGCTTCGCGTTCTCTTTCTACTCGCACGATGCCGGGGTTCACGATGCGATCACACGCACGCCCGGCAGTCATCGACGCACCAGCGACGCCATCGCTCGTGCCGTGAAGCGAGGGCTGCACACGCGCGTGTCGATCATCCTCATGGAGGCCAACGGTCAACACCTCGAGGCCACGACGGCGTACCTCGTCGACCTGGGCGTGCCCGCCGAAAGCATCGGTCACGACCGCGTGCGAGGCGTCGGCCGCGGTGCGGGCGCGCTGCACGATCTCCGGCGCGCGCCGCAGCCGGTCCCTCCCGTCGAGGAGACGCGCGGGAACCACTCGGGAGCCGAGAGCAGCTGCGAGACCCCACGGTGGCCCGGCAAGCTCTGCGTCGCGTACACCGGAGCTGTCTACCCGTGCATCTTCTCGCGCCGGACGGAGCTGGGGCACGTCGCCCGCGAGCCGCTCGCCACCATCCTCGATCGCGTTCGGAACCGGCGTGCAACGGGGATCGTCGACGTCGACGCAACCCGCGACCAGCTCGCATGCTTCGACTGCCGGTTGACGGCACTTGCGCTCGGAACGGTGCCCGCATGACGAACGACGCCGCCCTGCCCCGCCGCCGCGCCGAGCTCGTCGTCGGAGAGCTTCAGCAAGGCCAAGAGACAGCCATCCTCGATCCGGCCACGGGCCACGTGGTGAGCCTGAACCCCACCGCCGCCGCGATCTGGTACCTCTGCGACGGCAACCGTGACGCCACCGTGATCGCGCGCGAGCTGCTGGACGCCTTCCCCGCCGCCGAGCCATCCCAGGTGGAAGCCGATGTACGGGCGATGCTCGAGCAGCTCGCCGGGCTCGGGCTCCTTGCTTGACCGCGGCGGCCGCGGCGGAGTCTCGTTCCGCGTCGCGAGCGACGGCTACGTCGTCGAGTGCGACGACGAGGCACTACGCCAGTCGATCGCGCGGTGGACCACGCTCCTCGACGGCGAGACACGCGACCCGACGCGCCTCGTGGTCCGAACGCGCGGCCCCGGAGCGCCCTCGATCGAACGTCCGGGCGCTTTCGTTCGGCACGTGGACGCCGTGGACGAGCTGATGCCGGCGCTCGAGGCCTTCCTCTACCGGCGGATGGCGCTCCCCGAGCGCGGGCTCGCCGTCCTGCACGCGTCCGTCCTGGCGCGTCGCAACCGGGCCGTCCTCTTCATGGGCCCGAGCGGCGCTGGCAAGAGCGTGCTCGCCCTGACGCTGTGCAACCGCGGCTGGACGTACCTCTCCGACGAGTTCGCGCCGCTCGACGCGCAGGGCAAGGTGCTGGCCGTACCGAGGCCCGTTTGCTTCGACGAAAGCGAGATCGAGCCAGACCTCCTCGCGCGCATCTCTTCCGGACATACGACCTGGAGGACGACCATCCCCACGAAGTCGGGGCCGCCTCGAACGATGGTGCACGTGCTCCCGGGACGCGCCGCCCCCTCCGGCACTGCGTTCGATGTCGCCGCCGTCGTGGAGCTAGAGCCTCGCGCCGGAGCCCCTCCGCGGATGCGACGGCTCAATGCACCCGCGCGCCGAGCGCTTCTCTTCGGCGCGCTCGCGGCATCGCGATAGGAAACGAGGCGAGCCTCATGCCTACAGCATCACCCGCCTGACGAAGCTGCTCGTGCGAGCGCTCGGCGATCGTGCGGACGTCCGCGTGCAGCTGCCGTTCGCCGGCTGCCGATGACTCCGAGCCGGAGCCGGCCGTGGCACGAGGAAGTGTCCCGTCAAGCCCCGGGCGCATTCGTTCCCGACCGGGCGCGTCCCTACCCCCGAAGGCCCTCGAGTCGCCGCCGCACCCGCGTCGCCACCGCCGGCGCCGCGATGCGCGCCACCCACTCGCCCACGACGCTCCATCGGAAGCGGCTCGGGAAGTGAAGCTCCGGCACGGCCGCGAAGCGGCGCGAGCGCACCGACGAGAAGTAGGCGAGATCGAAGATGGCCTTCTCGGCGGTCGCGAGCTTGACCCCGCTCGGCTCCTGGATCTCGAACCCGCCGAAGAGCTCGGGGGTGAGGTGGTGGATCGAGTAAGTCCCCACCGTCGTGCGGATCTCCTGAGCGCGCCCGAGCGACGCCACGTAGATGGATGAAGGGATCTGCTCGATGAGCTCACGCAGATACAGGGCTGACCAGAGCGACACGTACGCCGGGTACGGGGCGACCAGGTATCCGGCGACGAGGTAGGGATCGACGCTCGGCTCGAGCGACCACAAGCCCTTGCGAATGGGACGCACCAGCTCGGCCGCCGCGAGTCGCTCCAGGGTCTTGCTTGCCGTGGCGGGTGACTGGTCGAGGAGCGCAACTGCGTCGGCCGTGGACACCACCGGAACGCCGAGCCCCCGCAGCAGTCTCAGGGCGGTTGCGGCGTTCACGTCGGGGTCTCCGAGAGGATCTCGGCGACCCGGAGCTGCATCGCTTCCCAGGCGTCGCGATCCAATGCCGCCTCGGCTGGGAGGAAGCTTCCGACCTGGCCCACGAACTCGTCGAACGACAGAGCGAGCGCACGCTCTTGCGCGTGCGGCGGCAGCGGCCGCAGGGTCGTGAGGACCGTCTTCCGAGTCGGCCCGGCGCGACTGAAGAGGAGGTCGAGATCGTAGACGTCGCGTGCCTGGGTCTCCGAGCGATGCGCCAGGGCACGGATCTTCTGGGCGACGGCTGCCGAGAGCAAGTAGTGCTGCGCGAGCGGAGGGACCATCCCGTGCGCGTGTGCGACGTCTCTCGACACCGGATCGAGCTTGTGTTCCCCGGTGACGCCCCGATGGGAGAACTCGAGCTTGGTCGCCACCGGAAACCCGCGGCCGGCCACCTCGATGCCCAGCTTCCAGCGCTGCGTCGTCTCGGTCTGCTTCGGTGCGCTCACGCGCGCGACGGACAGACCGTGCGCGCGAAGGGTCGACTTCAGCGCCGGAGCGGTGAGGATCTTGTCGACGCGCTCGCGCACCTGATGCGTCTCGAACCCCGGGGTCACGTCGAAGTCCATGTCCTCGGAGTAGCGAGGGCTGCCGAAGAAGAAGCGCAGGTTGGCGCCCCCCTTCACGACGAAGGGGCGCTTGTCCGACCCAGCTCCGAAACCGGCGAGAAAGGCCAGGTGAAACACCTCGACCGCATCGCGGTCCGAGATCGGGCCGAGCGGGGGCATGGCGATAGCAAATACGATCATTCGACACTTATGTCGAGTTAGAGCATTCGTGATTCGGTGCGAGCTGGATTCCCGGACTCCACCCCTCTTGACCGAGGCTGAACACGGGTGCACTGTACGCGCCGTCCCGTGAACCGCACCTCGCCCGCGGCGTCGGTCGATCCGCTTCGCCTCTTTCAGCAGCATTTTTCGAGTCGGACGCGCGATCGCGGCGCTCAGTACGCCCGGGAGGGTCGGGTCGAGATCGTCGATGCGACCGACAACTGGCTGCTCGCCTCGGTGCGCGGCTCGCGCCGGTACGCCGTCGACCTGGACTGCGGCGAGGGCGCCGTCCTCCGCGCATCGTGCACGTGCCCGTACTTCGCGGGATTCGAGCCCTGCAAGCACGTCTGGGCCACGCTCGTCGCTGCCCTTCGCGAGGACGCGCTCGTGCTGCCGCAGCAGGTCCGGACGATCGAGTTCGACTTCGACGGCGTCGAGGCCGAAGACGAGGAGTACGACGACGGGGAGCCCGCGGTGGTCATCCCGCCACCGCCGCGCGCTCGACGCGCAGGCGCATCCGCATCCACCACGTGGCGCGACGTGCTGTCGGCGACCGGTGTGTCCGCCGCGCCTGTCGCGGGCCGCGGCCCCGAGTTGCGTTACGTCATCGATCCCGACGCTACGCGCACCGGCGGATCCCTCGTCGTGCGCGTGCTGCAGCGGGCGGGGCGTCGGGGAGCCTCCCCCTGGAGATCCGCGACGCCCGGAGAGCCGGTCTCTTCGTTCGTGGCTCCTGCCGACGCCCTCCTCGTGGGGATGCTCCAGGCGACCGGCTCGAGCGGCGGCTACTACGCGCTTCGATCCGATTTTCGGGTCCGGACCGAGGTCGCGCGCGAGCTCGTCGAACGCCTGTGCGCCACCGGTCGTGCGCACCTGAAGGACCCGGAGGGGCCGGCGCTCCGGTGGGACGCGACGTCCTACGATCTCGTGCTCGAGGCCGTGCCGGGCGGACGCGGAACGGCGCTCGCCCTGCACGCGCGGCTCGAGCGCGGCGACGAGCGCGTGGCCGTCACCGAGCCGGCGCTCCTGCTCGCGGGCGGTCTCGCCTTCTGGCCCGATCGCGTGGCGTCGTTCGACGATCGGGGGCAGTTCCTGTGGATCGTCAGCGAGCGGGCGAACGGTCCCGCGCGTGTGCCCGCCCGCGAGCTGGACGATCTGGTCGAGGCCCTGCACCGCTCGCCGAGCGCTCCGCGATTGCGCCTGCCGCCCGATCGCGCGCTCGAAGAGGTGTCCGTGGACGGCTCACCCTATGCGCTGCTCTGGACCAAGCGCGACGGCTGGATCGACGGCGGCTTCGCCGTCGAGGCGGGCGTCGACTACGGCGGCATCCGGGCGCCTCTCGAGACGCACGGGCGGGCCCTGCTCGACCGCACGCGGCGGCGCCTCGTGCTGCGCGACGCGGAGAGGGAAGCCCTCGCCCGGGAGGCGCTCGAGGCCGCGGGAGTGCGTCCTCTCCCGCAGTGGCAGCGCGCCGGCAGCCGCGCGACCTTCGCCCATCGCGTCGCGGCGGGGCGCCTCGAAGGCGCCGTGCGGGCGCTGGTCGAGCGCGGGTGGCGCGTCGAGGTGGACGGAAGCCTGCGCCGGAAGGGGGGCGATCTCGCCATCGAGGTGGCCACCGGCATCGACTGGCTCGACGTGCACGTGCAGGCGCGATTCGACGGCGTGCCGGCCCCGCTTCCCGAGCTTCTCGCCGCCTTGCGGCACAAGAGGCGCACCGTGGTGCTCGCCGACGGGTCCACCGGGGAAGTGCCCGAGGAGTGGGTCCAGCGGCTGCAGCGCTGGACCGCCATGGCCGATGCGCGCGACGACGCGCTGCGCTTCCGCAAGGCGCAGACGGCGCTCGTCGCGGCGCTCGTGGATCGCGAAGAGGGCGTGGCTGTCGTCGACGAGGCGTTCGCGAAGCTGCGCACCGAGCTCGACTCGTTCCGTGGCGTCGAGCCGCTCGATCCGCCCTCCACGATGCGCGGGGAGCTGCGCGACTACCAGCGCTACGCGCTGGGGTGGTTCCAGGCGCTGCGCCGGCTCGGCTTCGGCGGGTGTCTGGCCGACGACATGGGCCTGGGCAAGACCGTCCAGGTGCTGGCGATGCTCGACGCGCGCAGGCAGGAGCGCCCGGCGCCGGGGCCGTCACTGGTCGTGGCGCCACGCTCGGTGCTGCACAACTGGGCCGCCGAGGCCGCGCGCTTCACGCCCGGGCTCCGCGTGCACGTGCACGACGGGGTCGACCGCGCCGCGCCGGGCGCGCACTTCCGCCGGCACGACGTCGTGCTCACCACCTACGGCCTGCTGCGCAAGGACGTCGAGCCGCTGTCGCGAGTGGCGTTCGATTACGTGGTGCTCGACGAGGCGCAGGCCATCAAGACGGCGCGCTCGGCGGCGGCCGTCGCGGCGCGCCAGCTGCGCGCGGCGCACAAGCTGGCGCTCACGGGCACGCCGCTCGAGAACCATCTCGGTGAGCTGGCGTCGCTCATCGAGTTCCTGGAGCCCGGCGTGCTGGGTGCTTCGAGCGCGCTCGGATCGCTCGCGCAGGGCGGCCGCAAGATCGACGACGCGACCCGCGAGGTGCTGGCGCGCGCCGTGCGTCCCTTCTTCCTCCGCCGCACGAAGCGAGAGGTCGCCACCGAGCTGCCCGATCGCGTCGAGCAGACGATCGCGTGCGAGCTGCAGGGCGAGCAGCGCCGGCTGTACGACGAGCTGGCCGATCACTACCGGCGGTCGCTCGCCAGGCGCGTCGAGCGCGACGGCGTGGGGCGATCGACGGTGCACATCCTCGAGGCGCTGCTGCGGCTGCGGCAGGCCGCTTGCCACGCCGGGCTCGTCGACGAGGCCCGCCGCGGCGAGCCGAGCGCGAAGCTCGACGTGCTCCTCGAGCATCTGGAGACGGTGCGGGCGCAGGGGCAGAAAGCGCTGGTGTTCTCGCAGTTCACGAGCGCGCTGGCGATCGTGCGCGATCGCCTGCGCGAGCGCGGCATCGTGCACGAGTACCTCGACGGCAAGACGCGCGACCGCCCCCGTTGCGTGGCGCGCTTCCAGACCGACGCGCGCTGCGGCGTGTTCCTCGTGAGTCTCAAGGCGGGCGGCCTCGGGCTCAACCTGACCGCCGCCGAGTACGTGTTCCTGCTCGATCCCTGGTGGAACCCGGCCGTCGAGGCGCAGGCCATCGATCGCGCGCACCGCATCGGGCAGACGCGAACGGTGTTCGCGTACAAGCTCATCGCGCGCGGCACCGTGGAGGAGAAGGTCGCGGAGCTGCAGCAGCAGAAGCGCGAGCTGGCGGACGCTCTCTTCGGCGACGGCGGCGCCGCCCTCGGTGGCCTGAGGCGCGAGGACCTCGAGCTCCTGCTGTCGTGACGTTGCCCAACTGGTCACGACGCACCACCTTCGTGACCATGAAGCGCAAGGCGTCTCGCGCACCCCATCGGGAGGCCGTCGTGCCCGCCGCGCCATGGGCCCCGTCGATGCGGACTGGGACGCCCTGCGGTGATCGTCCTCGACACGCACGCATGGTTCTGGTGGCTGTCCAAGCCGCAGCGACTCGGGAAGAAGGCGACGAGACCATCCGCGACTCGCGGCTCGTGCGCTGCATCTGGGATTGAGTCGACCGGGCAACGCTTCATCCTCGTCCGAGAGCGTGGTGTCCGACTCGTAAAGTCCACGGTGAACAGCGTGCGGGGCTGCCGCTTCTCTCGGCGGGCGCGCGCTAGCTCGTTGCGTCGCATGAGGGTCTGGCCCCAGCGGTCCGGCGCAGTGTCGGTGAACGCGTTGAACAGCGACCGTCCCGTGTGGAACGCGCCGCGTGCGAGAGGAAGCTCGGGATCGAGCGCGAACGCGTCACGGCGGTCGAGCCACGAGGCGTCGTACTCGAACGAGGCGCTCTCCTTCGCTGCACGGACTCGCGCCCAGAGGCGCCCGGCGAGGACGGGGGCTTTGGCGCGATCGACGTAGACGAGGAGCTCACGCTCCATGCGAGCGAACGCGCTTCGGCAGGCGCTCCTCTTCGATGTCGAGGCCGACCCGATCCGTCGACACGTCCGCGATCTCGCCGAGCTTCTCGGCCATGCCGAGCACGAAGAGGACCGTTGCGTAGATCCCCATGGACACGCGGGGGTCGCCTCTCTCGACGCGCGCGATGGTATTTCGGCTGACGAGCGCTCGGGCCATGAGCTCCATGGGGATCCGACGGCGCCGGCGCGCCGCCGAGATGTCGGCCCCAGCTTGCGCAGCGCACGAGCTGCCACCTGCGGAAGCGCGGGGATGTCCGCGTTCCCCCCGAAGGGGAAGTTGCTCGGGTTGCTGAATTGCGCCGGATTGCCGAACCCCGCGTCGAGCGACAGATCCAGCGCCGCCGACACGGCGAGCATGTGCCGCCACCCGACCCTCACGCGCGGCATGATCATCCCGATGTCCACCGACGACGCGCCTGCGACGTTCGCGGTCTCCACCCAGTACTCGAACCCCAGGCCCGGAGCCACGATGAGCTGGTTGTCGTACTCCTTCCGCGTCGACCTTGTCGTCGTCGGGTGCGGACGCGACCACTGACAGCGAGCAGCGAGGCGATACGGGAACCGCTACGCTGCTTCCGCCCAAAGGCGTTGCAACCACCACCGTGAACGGCGAGGCCAAGCAGCCAGAGATGTCCAGCTCAGAGAGCAAGTACTTCGCACACGAGTCAGCCTACGTCGACCAGCCTTGCGAAATCGGCGCCGGCACGAAGATCTGGCATTTCTCCCACGTGCAGGCCGGGGCGCGCATCGGGAAGAACTGTGTGCTCGGACAGAACGTCAACATTGGTGCGGACGTCGTGATCGGCGACAACGTGAAGATCCAGAACAACGTCTCCGTATTCACGGGGACGATGGTCGAGGACGACGTCTTCCTCGGGCCCTCCTGCGTCCTCACCAACGTGAGCAATCCGCGGTCCCAAGTAGACCGGAAGGCCCTCTATGAACCCACCCTTCTGCGGAGGGGAGCGACAATCGGAGCAAATGCGACCGTCGTGTGCGGCGTGACCGTAGGCAGGTATGCCTTCATCGCCGCCGGCGCGGTGGTCGTGAAGGACGCGCCCGATTATGCGCTCATGGCCGGTGTTCCCGCCCGAAGGGTCGGGTGGATGAGTCGCCATGGCCATCGACTGCGAGAGCCGGATTCCGAGGGCATCATGCGGTGCCCGGAGAGTGGCTACCGATATCGCATCGAGAGCGGTCAGCTTCGATGCATGGATCTCGCCGAAGAGACCCCCTTGCCGCCGGACAAGGCGGGAGTTCGCAAGTGACCACGAGAAGCATTCCCCTGCTGGATCTACGGCGCGATGCCGATCGGCTCGACGCGGAGCTCGAAGTCGCCTTTCACCGCGTTCTCAGGAGCGGCCACTACATTCTTGGCCCCGAGGTCGAAGCGCTGGAACGCGACTGCGCGCAATATGTCGAGGCGAAGCACGCGCTGGGAGTGTCATCCGGCACCGATGCACTACTGCTCGCTCTGATGGCGCTCGGCATTGGTCCGGGCGACGAAGTGATATGCCCGAGTTACACGTTCTTTGCCACCGCAGGGGTAATAGCTCGACTTGGAGCAACCCCTGTTTTCGCGGACATTCACCCGTGCTGCTACAACATCGACGCTTCGAGCGTCGCTGCGCTCATCGGCCCGAAGACGAAGGCGATCGTGCCCGTGCACCTGTATGGGCAGTGCGCAAACTTGCAGCCCCTCCTCGAGCTCGTCCAAGGAAAGTCGATTGCAATCGTCGAAGACGCTGCGCAGGCGATCGGAGCAGCCTATCGGGGCCGAAAAGCGGGATCGCTGGGAACGTTCGGTTGCTTCTCCTTCTTCCCATCGAAGAACCTCGGAGCCCTGGGCGACGCAGGGTTACTCGTCACCAATGACGACGAGCTGGCGGAGAAGGCTGCTACGCTCCGCGCTCACGGCGGAAGACCGAAATACTACCACGCCGTAGTGGGCGGTAACTTCAGGATGGATGCCCTTCAAGGGGCCTTCCTGCGCGTGAAGCTGAAGCACCTGGACTCGTGGACTCGCCAGAGGAACGCGAACGCAGCGCTGTATGCGCGGCTCTTTCAAGCGAGCGGCATGGCCGCGCCCGGGCCGGCAGGACTGTGTGATGGACGCCGTCCGCACCCCGCGCCCGACAGCGAGATCCGGCTGCCGGTGCAATGCCAGGAGACGCATGTCTACAATCAGTTCGTGGTTCGTCTGACGGGCGAAGGCACGCGTGATCGTCTACGCGAGTCCTTGGCCGAGCAAGGCATCGGAACGGAGATTTACTACCCGGTGCCGATGCACGCACAGAAGTGCTTCGAGCACCTGCGTCGTTCTGGAAATGACCTGATGCAGTCGGAGAGTGCGGCCGCGCAGACCTTGGCGCTCCCGATCTTCCCGGGGTTGACCGAGTCAGAGATCCATTACGTCGTGGACCGAACGCTGGCTTTCTTCCGTTGAGCCGCTCGGCCCACCCCTCTGGGGCTGGACGCTGCCGAAGCTCTCCGTCACAGCCCCCAGACCAACCCCACGTTCAGCGCCACGAGCTCGTCCATGTCCGCGTTCCCCCCGAAGGGGAAGTTGCTCGGGTTGCTGAATTGCGCCGGCTTGCCGAACCCCGCGTCGAGCGACAGATCCAGCGCCGCCGACACGGCGAGCATGTGCCGCCAGCCGACTCTCACGCGCGGCATGATCATCCCGATGTCCACCGACGACGCGCCCGCGACGTTCGCGGTCTCCACCCAGTACTCGAAGCCCAGGCCCGGGGCCACGATGAGCTGGTTGTCGTACTCCGGGTCGAACGGGAACCTGAACTCCAGCCCCAGCTGCGACGTCATGCCCTGCAGCGTGTAGAGCCCCGCCGTCGCCGCCGTGGAGTTGAACCGCGTGTAGCCGCCCTCGAGGAACAGCGTGCTCACGTGCCCGAACGAGTACCGGAACTGCAGCCCCACGGCCTCGGCCCACGTCTGTGCGTCGCCGAAGTTCGTTCCCGTGATGAACCACTTGCGCTCCGCGAAGAACGGCGCGAATGACCACCCCTTGCCCCGCCGCAGCGGCGACCGGAGCTGCTCGTTGTCGTGCTCGACGTAATCCATCGTGTCGCGAGTCACTGGCGTCGTCGTCGCCGACTCGCTCGCCGTCGCCGTGGATCCATTCACGCTGACCGACCCCTGGAGGACCGACGTGTCGTCGTTCGCCTCCGAGGACTCCGACCGCCCCGTGGTCTGCTGCTCCAGCCGGTCCAGCCTCGCCTGGATGCTCTGCGCGTCCGGCGCATCGGGCTCCGCCGCCAGGTACACCCGGTAGTCGTCGATCGCCGGGTACGGGTGCCCCAGCTGCTCGTGGCACAGCCCCCGGTCACGCCGCAGCGTCGGGTCGATCGAGTGCTTCACGGCCTCGTCGAACGCATCGACGGCCCCCGCGCAGTCTCCGTTGCGCATGCGCGCCCGCGCGACCGTGGTGTACCCCGCGCTGCCGAGCTGCACTTTCTGCAAGATGAGCGGCTGCTGCGGTTTGCCCTGCGCCGCGCCCCCCTGCGTCTGCGCTCGCGCCTCTCCGCTGCCCCCGACAACGAGCCCCAGCGCCAGCGCCACGGCGATGGCCCCCGCCGCCGCACACTTCTTCCGCATGCCGTGGATCGTACGGCACCGCTCGCCCCCCAGGCGAATTTACGGGACGTTCTGCGGCTGGATGGGCCGCATGCGCCCCGGCGGAAGCATGATCCGCCCGGGGACCTGCGCCGGGATGATGGTCCCACCCGCGACGCTGCCGGACGGTGCTGCGGCCGCAGACGCGGACGCCGCAGGCGTCGCCCCCGGGATGGCCCAGGTGATCTTGCCGAAGCGCGACGCCTTGTGGAAGTTGCCCTGCCCCAGGATCGGCGACCACGAGACGCCCGCGTTCTGGTGCATCGCGTAGAAGTTCACCCGCCAGACGTCCGCCGGCTTGGGCGGCGACTGCTTCGCCTTGCTGTACGCCGTCCAGGGGATCGCCGCCTCCACCGTGTACCCGGTGTTCTTGCCGTCGGCGCCCTTCTGGATGCTCACCTGGCTCTTGAGCTTCGGGTCCCAGTCCTCGTGCCCGAAGGGTCCGTTCGCCCCGCCGTTCGGCTGCTGCAGCGTATCGAACTGCGACTTGAACATCTTGTTCTGCGGGTTGATCTGCAGCTCGTAATAGTTGGTGTTCGTCCCGTCCGCGTCGGGCTCGAGCATCATCTCCACGGTGTCCTTGGTCCAGAGCTTCGGCTGCCCGGCCGCCGTGAAGTCGCCCGGCTGCGACTTGGCGTCCGTGAACCCCGTGTAGAAGTCCGCCTGCTGCACCTGCACGAGGACGTACACGTTGTCGTCGTCCCAGAGCATCTTGGCCGAGCCGTTGACCGGGAACGCGGTGTTCGGCTTACCCGTTCCGACGTCGACGAAAGGGCCGGTGCTCTTGGCGGCCCCCCACTCGGGCTCGTCGCCCTTGCCGTCCACCTTGATGGCGCCCTTGGTCGCCAGCTTGTTCACGAGCAGCGACGGCACCGCGTTGGCGTTGTCCGTGTGCTCGTCCTTCGCCGGCGCCGTGCCGGAGACCTTGATCTTGCCCACGATGGCGCTGTTGTCCCCGTCGTTCGGGCCGCTGATGACGCGCAGGCGCGCGTCGCCCTTCCAGATGCCGACCATGACGGTGACCGTGGGGCCGGTCACGTCGTCGGGCACCTTGTAGTCCTGCTCGTCGACGTAGATCTTGCCCTTCTCCCAGCGCTCGGGGCCGAGCACCTGGTGGTTGCCGTTGCGCTGGTCGCGGATGGGCCCGACGAAGTCGAGGTTGCCCATCTTGCCGCTCCCGTCGTCCTTGGTGTGCGTGAAGAGGAGCCACCCGTCTTCGATCGTGTCGTCGCAGCGCCAGTAGTACGTGAGCTTCACGTCCTGGCCGCCCTTGGCCGACTCGGGCTCCATCTTGTAGCCAATGAGGTGGGTCTTGTTCTCGAAGTTGACGTCGAGCTTGTGCGGGACGTCCGCAGGGAGCGCGTCGAGGACGTAGGGCTTGAGCTTCTCCTTGTCGTCCGAGCTGAGACCCTTGTTGCCGCCGACACAGCCGCCGGCGACGATTCCCGCGAGCATGATCGCCACGAATCCCTGGATGCGACGCATGGCGGGCCTTCTACCATAGGCCCGGCCGGGCCCGAAACCGTGTGCCGCATCACGGGGGTAGGACCGCGACCCCGCCCCCGACGGCCGGGCTCAGCGAGCTCCGCGCGCCGAAGCTCCTGCACGAGGAGCGCCACGGCGCTTCGCACGCCTGCGCTTCCTTCTCGGCGCCTCCGTCGGGCCGATGAGGGACTCGAGGGGGATCCCGAAACGCTCGTGAAGCTTGCGGATCATGTCGAGCGTGAGCTTGCGCTTGCCGCTCAGAACCTCGGAGGTCCGAGCCGACGTCCCGAACACGGGGAGCAAGTCCTTCCGTGTGAGGCCCTGCTGGTCCATCCTGAATTCGATCGCCTCCACGGGATCGAGTGTTGGAAGGGGCCATCGTGACCGCTCGTAGTTGTGGACGAGCATCGCGAGAAGTTCGAGCGTGGCCTCGTCGGCGCTGTCGGCCCTGGCGTCCCACAAGCGCTCGATTTCTGCGAGAGCCTCCTCGTAGTCCTTGTCCGAGGTGATGAGCTTGATGTCCATGATGCCCGAACCTTCCAGGTGCTCAGAGAGCCTGCACGTCGAGGTCGTCGTACTCCTCGTGCGTGCCGATGAACCTGACGTACGCGATCCCGTTGAGCGCTGGCTTTGCCGAGGGCCGCGCGTATCTGAAGCGAACCACGAGCCGGTACTTGTTGCCTCCGATGTTGAAGACGACCTTGTCCTTCACGAAGTCGACTGAACGGTGCTTGCTCCTCACTTGAGCAGGACTCTCGTAGCGGGCTGCTTCGGTCTCCCTGATCCACGCGACGAGGGGTGCCTTGGCCTCGGGATGCACCGTCCAGAATTCCTTGAGCTGACTCTCCTTGATGATCCACATCCGCCTACGCGACGAGGAATCAAGATAGCCGCTCCCAGATTGGGAGCAACTCCTCCCGAGACGGGAGCGACCTCGTACGGGCCGGTCAGCGCCGGTTCTTCTTCCGGGCCTCTTTCTCGCGCTTGCGCTGGGCCTTCTTGGCGTTCTTTTCCGCCGCCGACATGGGCCGCATCTTGGTCATGCTGTCGGCCGGGCCGCCCATCCCGGGCATCCCGCCCATGCCGGGCAGGCCGCCCATTCCAGGCAGGCCCATCCCGGGCATCCCCATGCCGGGGAACCCCATGCCGGGCATCCCTGGGAACCCACCCATTCCGCCCATCCCGCCGCCGCCGCCCGCCATCTGCTTGCGCAGCTGCTTGGCCATCGCGACGTTCTTCATCCCGGGGATCTTCCCCATCATCCCCATGTTCTGGCCGAGCCCCTCCATCATCTGCTTCATGAAGAGGAACTTCTGCACCAGCTCCTGCACCTGCTGCTCGGGCTGGCCCGAGCCGCCGGCGATGCGCTGGACGCGCCCCGGCTCGCGGATGAGCGCATAGGGATCGCGCCGCTCGAACTTGGTGAACGACTGGATGATCGCCTCGATGCGCACCAGCTCGTTGTCGTCGATGTTCACCCCCGGCGGCATCATGTCGCTCATGCCGGGCATCTTGGCGATGAGGTCCTTGAGCGACCCCATGCGCTGGATCATCCGGATCTGCTCGAGGAAGTCGTCGAGGGAGAACTGCCCCTCGAGCATCTTCATGGCCTTCTCGGCGGCCTCTTTCTCGTCGACGACTTCCTGGAAGTCCTTCATCAGGCCGACGACGTCGCCCATGCCGAGCACGCGGCTCGCCATGCCCTCGGGCCGGAACTCCTCGAACTTGTCGAGCGTCTCGCCGACGCCCGCGAAGCGCACCGGCGCGCCGGTCACTTCCTTCACGCTGAGCGCTGCGCCGCCGCGCGCGTCGCCATCGAGCTTCGTGAGCACGACGCCGGAGAGCCCCAGGCGATCGTGGAACGACTTGCTCGTCTTGACGGCGTCCTGGCCGATCATGGCGTCGACCACGAGCAGCACGTTCTGCGGCTCGACGGCGCCCTTGATGTCGTGCAGCTCCTGCATCAGCGGCTCGTCGATCGCGAGTCGGCCGGCGGTGTCGTAGACGATGACGTCGTTCTTGCCGGCGCCGCGCGCCTGCGCGAGCGCCTGCTTGCAGATGTCGAGCGGGCTCGCGCCGGGCACGTTGAACACCGGCACGCCGATCTGCTCGCCCAGGATCTTGAGCTGCTCGACGGCCGCGGGCCGCTGCATGTCGGCGGCGACGAGCATCGGGGAGTGTCCCTGCTTCTGCAGCCAGCGCGCGAGCTTCGCGCACGTCGTCGTCTTGCCCGAGCCCTGGAGGCCCACCATCATGATGCCGGTGGTCTGCCCCTTGGGCGCCATCTCCAGCGGCGGGCCCTCGCCCGGGCTCATGAAGGCGATGAGCTCGTCGTGGCAGATCTTCACGAAGACGTCGCTCGCGGCGACCTTCACCGTCCCGCCGTCGCCGCCCTTGGTGCGCGTACGGACGACCTCGCCCAGCGCCTTCTCCTTCACGCGCGCCAGGAACGCCTTGACCACGCCGAGCTCGACGTCCGCTTCGAGCAGAGAGAGGCGAACCTCGCGAAGCGCCGACTCGACGTTCTGCTCAGTGAGCTCGGTAAGCCCGGCGAGGCGATTTCTCGCTGCTTTGAAGCCCTTGGACAGCGCGTCGAACATGGCGTGAAGGCGGGGCTTAGCACAGGGCAGGCCCGAAGACCGGCTCTAGAGGAAGAGCATGGGAGCTCGGCGGAGGGAGCCAGAGTGAGACGCGGGGACTGGCCAGGGGCGCCAGAGTGAGACGAGTGTTTTTTTGGAGAAGATCAAGAAGATCAAAAGATCAAGAAGGGTTTGGGGTGGGGAGGTAGAGGCGCTTGAGGCCGCGGCGGAGCGAAGGGACGTTGAAGTTCACGAGGAGGCCGACGGGGGCCCCCGTCAAGCGCATGTACGTCATCAGCTGGGCGGAGTGGATGGGAAGCAGGGAGTCAATGGCTTTGAGCTCGACCAGGATGCGACCCTCGACGAGCACGTCCATGCGGAAGCCGCAGTCGACAGCCACGCCCTTGTAAACGAGCGCCACAGCCCGCTGCCGCTCGAACCAGAGGCCGCGCAGCTGCAGCTCCCGGCAGAAGCACGCCTCGTACGCCGCCTCGAGCAACCCGGGGCCGAGCGTCTTGTGCACCTCGATCAACGCCCCGATGACCCGGTCGGACCCATCCCCAAAGCTTTTGATCTTCTGATCTTCTTGATCTTCTTTCACACACACTTGTCGGCCGCTGGCGCCGCGAGTTGCGTCACCCCCCGACCTCTAGCCGCAGCTTGGCGAGCTTCTCGTCACACGCCCGCATCTTGTCGCGCCCCTCCTTGAGTAGGCGCTCGGCCTCGTCGAGCTTCCCGGGCAGCGCCTGCGCCTCGGGGGACGTGCGATCGAGCGTGCCATGCTCGATGTCGCCCACGCGTGCGGCCACCTCGTCTTTTAGCGCCAGCGCCTGCGTCGTGGCGTCCACGGCGGCCACGCACAGGGCCTTCGCGTCGCACACGCGCGCGTCCGAGCAGCTCACTTCGGATACGGCTCGCGCTCGCGCCGGCTTCATCGGGCCTTCGGTGCGACGGTAGGCCTCGACGGCCGACGCGAGCGTGTCGGCCTCGCGCTTCGCGGTCGCCGTGCAAGCCGTAGCCGCGGCCGCCGCGAGGACCCCTGCTGCCACGATGACGAAGCGCGCGGTCATGCCGCGCCGCAGGCTACTGACCGCAGAAGAGCGGCGCCACCTGCATGAATGCGTCCTGCGCCGTCGCGCCCGAATTGGGCATGCACACGCCGGCGGGGCCCGTCCCGATGTCGCCGCAAGCCGCGGGGACCGCGTTCGCGAACGACGTGCACGTCGACGAGCCAGCCTGCTGCTCGCACGTGGAGAACTGCTGGAACGTCGCGCTCGTCCCCTGCGCCGCCCAGCACGCGTTGCACGACTGCTGGCGGCACGCGATGGCCGCCGAGTACGCCGCGCCGCAGCCGTTGGCGCTCGGATCGCCCATCGCCTCGGCGATGCAGCCGGCCACGTTGACGGTCCAGTACGCGTCGTGCTCGTGCCACACGATCGCCGCCGCCTTCGCGTCGGTGTCCTGCGACTGCAGACACGTCGCGCAGCTCGTGTTCGCCGTGACGTAGGTCGAGCACGTCTGCGCCGAGATCGGCGGCGTCAGGCACGCGGCGTAGAAGTCCGAGATCTGCTTCGGGTTGCAGGCCTTCTGCTTCCACGTCTCGGGCGGGGTCCACTTGGGCGTGAACCCGCTGACGCTCGCCGGGTTGCACTCCGTCGTGGTGGGCGGCGGGTTGCCGAAGCTTCCGGCCTCGGTGCCGAAGCTGCCGGCATCACCATTGGTGATGGGCGGCGGCGCGGCGTCCTTCGGACCGGATGGGAATGTGTTGGGGTCAGCCCCGCTGCACCCACACACGGCGAGCGAGGCGAGCACGAATGCAACTGAGAGGGCACGCATGGCGACGGTCCTCCTAAGCAAGAAGTCTGCACAGCCCGTGAGGGCGGACTCGTACGCGCGGGCTGTCAATTTCCTCCCGGAATACCGATTTTCCCACTGATTGCTGGGCCTTCGGGGATCCAAGGTGATGCCGAAATTACGCATCCCCCTGGGTCACACGGCTCGCCGCTCCGCAGAGAACTCGCGGCGCGGTGTCCGTTTTCCGTCGCGGGCGGTTGGCCCCGCGCATGCACTCGCTCGCGAGAGCCATGATCAATCGCAGCGCGCTGGTTGGTGTCGTCGGTATGGTTGCTGGTCTCGGTGGTTTCGTTGCCTGCGGAGGCGGGCAAGGAGGTGGGCCCCTCGTCTCGCAGTCGACCAATCCTGCGAGCGTGACGCTCGACCTCAAGGACGGAAGCGGGCAGCACATCGGCTCCTGCGCCGGGACGCTCGTCAGCCCCACGACGGTCCTCACGTCGGGGCACTGCGTGGTCTCCGCGCACGGGTGGGCCGTGCAGACCGCCGACGGGCAGCAGGCCAACGGCGCCCTCTGGTGGTCGACGTGGCGTGACTTCCAGTCGACCTGGAGCCACCCGGCGCACTCCGACGTGGCGGTGCTCCTCCTCGATCGCCCGCTCTTCATCTCGAGCTACCCGCAGATCGCCAGCAACGTGGCCGACGACGGCGCGACGCTCTCGCGCCTGCGCCGCGCGAACGCGAGCTCGCTCGATGCGACGCAGTTCCAGTCCATCGAGGCGCCGGTCCGGACGGGCGTCGACATGGGCTTCCCGCTCGCGTACACGATGCAGGCCGCGGGCTTCGAGGGCGACACCGACACGGGCGGCGCGGTCATGGACCTGCAGTCGAACACCCTCTACGGCGTCGTCTCGAGCCGCGGCGTGCAGACGGGCACCATCTACGTGGACCGCGTCGAGTACCTGCGCGACTGGATCCTCTCGGTCGCTTCGTGCAGCCCGCCCCCGATGCAGACGCAGTGTCACCCCAGCTCGAGCAGCGGCGGCAGCAGCAGCTCGGGTGGGAGCACGAGCAGCGGCGGTAGCACCAGCTCCGGCGGCGGCAGCAACAGCAGCGGCGGCGGCTCCGGCGGCTCGTCGAGCAGCGGTGGCGGCAGCAGCAACGGCGGCAGCAACTCCGGCTCCGGTGGCTGGTCGAGCAGCGGCGGCGGTGGCGACGACGGCGGCACCTGCAATCCGCCTCCTCCGCCTCCGCCTCCTCCGATGCAGGGATACGACGGCGGCTGCTACAGCGGCTCGGGCAGCGGCGGCGGCGGCACGATGGGCGGCGGCAGCAACTCCGGCAGCGGCGGCGGCTCGAACAGCGGTTCGGGCGGCGTGTCCGGCCCCGACGGCGGCACCGTGGCGCTCGTTCCCGACGGCCCGGGCTGCGCCGACTTCCTCTGCGGCGGCTGCGGCGTCGACCCCAACTGTCAGGACGGGCAGCAGGACTACGGCGGCTGCGGTTGCAGCGGCGGGTCCGGCAGCTCCAACCCCGGTCCGACGCAGTAAGTCGAAGAACGCTTGCGGTAGAGGTCCTCGTCAGCGTGCTAAAAGGCACGCGTGACCTCCGTCATCCCT
>DATJYG010000516.1:0-6437 GCA_035499695.1 Polyangiaceae bacterium | reverse complement strand
CGCGCTCGACCCGGACAAGCACCCGCTCACCGCCGAGCATATGTTGGCGGAGGTCGGCGGGGATGCCCTCTGGGGCGGAGCGCTCGGGGGCGCCTTCGGCGCGGGCAAGGGGGTGCTCGGCTCCGCGCTCGAACGGATCCGCGGGGCGCCCGAGGTGGCCAGGGCCTATGGCGAGGGAGCAGGCCGCGAGTCGACGCGGCAGGCCATCGAGGGGCTCACGGACGAAGGGGACGCCTCGCCGGACGAGCCGAAGCGCGCGCCCGCCATCCGGCCCGAGCGCTTCAATTCGGATCTCTACGAGATGCGCCAGGTCCCCATCGCCTCGGTCACGGACAACCGAGACGTGTGGAGCGCAGACAAGCTCGCTGACGCGCAAGCGCGCCTGGCTGCCGGCGAGGCAATGCCCCCGATCCGGCTCGGCGGCGAGGCGGGCGTCCACGATGGGTACTCCGTCGCCGACGGCATCCACCGGCTCAACGCGGCGGAGCAGGCGGGCTATCCGAACATCTGGGCGATCGTCGACAAGGAAACGCCCCACTTCGAAGGCCCGCTCACGGACGCCCTGACCGACGCGCGCTCGCCTTCATCCGACGACGTCGCGGCGGTCGCGGGAAAGGGGCTGCAGGCCACGCCTGCGACAGGCCTCGGCGCGGCCGTCAAGCGCTGGTACGCGCAGCTCTCCGGCGCCGTGAGCGGCAAGGCCCCCGAGGACATCGAGGGCTTTATCGGAGGCGCGTTCGATCCCGAGAGCGCGGAGTACCGGAACCGCCAGCGCTTGCTCGAAGCGGACCAGGCCCGAGACGATGCGAGCCGATCGATCCGCGAGAACGTCGACCAGATCTTGAAATCCTCGCGGGCGGTGATGGAGGAGGGCGATCGCAGCATCAAGCGCTCGCACATCGACGCGCTCGTGACGGAAGTAGACCGGTCCGAGGCCGCGGAGTCCGCACGAAACATGTGGGACCAGACCGCGTCGGTTCTTCAGTCGATGATGGCCGACCCGGAGAAGTTTGGCGGGCAGGCGCCGCTCAAGAGCGCGTGGACGGTCGCGCGGCAGATCGGAGACAAGCTCGAATCGGCCATCACATCGGGCGACATCGGCGAGCAATACGCGCTGCTCGACGACCTGAAGAAGGGCATCGGCAAGTACACGCGCGGGGCGTCGCAACTCTCGCCGCGCGCAGCCGTCGACGAGCTCGCCTACCTACAAAACAAGGCGCGCGCGGCGCACTTGCAGGACCTCTACGAGACGCTCCGCGCGGGCCTCGAGGACGAGACTACCTGGAAGGCCGCCGGAACCGCGCAGAAAGCGATCAACGACGCCTGGTCACGGCAGATCGAAGCGAGCGACCGCTTCCACCGCGCGCTCACGACGTACGTCGGGCGCGACCCGAATAACCCCTGGGTCAACATTCGCGGCGTCGACCCGGCCAAGAGCGACGCGTACGTACGCAACCTGCTCAACCCGAATCAGGACCTTACCCACGCGGCCGTGGTCGATTACGTCGACTCCACCCGCGCGCTCGCCAACTCGATGGCGGAGCAGTGGGAGCTGCCGCCGGAGAAGATCGCGCAGGTCAAACAGCTCGGCGAGGCGGCCGACAGGTTCCGCTCGACGCTCGACGAGACGGCCAAGTCGCTCGCGCTCACAAATCAGTTCGAAAGGCTACGGGCCGACGCGACGGGCCACGCCCACAACTATCTCGCCGGCGCCGCCTATCTCGCCGGCGGCGTGCACGCGGCGCTCCCCATGGCGATCGCGGGCCGCGTGGTCCGGATGGTCACCCGTCCAGCCGACACGATCATGGCGCTCGCACGCATCGAAGGCATGGTCCGCAAATCGCGCGGGACGGTCGGGCGCGCACTCCGCGGCTTCGTTCGCGGCTCAGAGGCGACCAGCAAGGGCCTCTCCGTGGACGCCTACCCGCGCCTCGCGGCGAGGACCCGGCGCGCTCTGTCGGCGCGCACGGACACCGTCGACCGAATGCAGAGGCAGACCGCCATCGTCCACCAGTTCTCCCCCGGTCTCGCACGCGCGCTCGGTCGCATCAGCGTGACCGGACTCGCGACGCTCGAGCACGCGCTGCCCGTCGAGCCGCCGCGCGATCCACTGGCGCCGGACGCGCCCACACCGGAGCCGTCGCCTTCGCAAAAGCTCGCGTTTCTGCGCACTTACAGGGCAGTGACCGACCCCCACTCGGTCCTCGAGGACCTGCAGGCGGGGCGCGTCAACGTCGAGGGGGTGCGCGTCATGCAGCAAGTCTACCCCAACCTCTACGCCGACGTGCAGCAGGCCACCCTGTCGGCGCTCGCCTCGCGATCCGCCGAGCCCCTCACGCGCCAGCAGCGCATCGGCCTGGGCTTGCTGCTGCAGCTACCTAGTCCCACGCTGGCTCCGGCCTACGTCCAGGCTCGCCAGGCGATCTACGCCCCCGCGCCGCCGTCGTCCCCGCCGCAGTCCGGCGCGGCCAAGAGCCGCCGCTCGAAGCCCATCGACCTCTCGTCCATCCAATCGTCGGCGGATCGGGTAGAATCAGGGCCGGAGGCCTCCCGATGACACAACGGACGCGAGGGGCGAGCAGCATCGTTCGCCCGAGAGCTGGGCGATGAGTTTGTACCTCGAGTGGCTGTCTCGCGTCGTGCCGCCGCGACCGGCCACGGTGCGAGCGGTGGCCGCGACGAACGCGAGCGCGAACGTCGAGCTCGACAACGACGTGTTCCAGTTCATGCAGGGAGGCGCGCCGCAGTCCTACGGTACCGCGCTCCTTCGCGTGCAGGCCGAGAGCAACGACATCTACGTCCTCTTTGGCACGTCGAGCAACGTGGCCGTCAACAGCGCCGCAACGAGCGGAAACACGGTCTGCTCGTACATCGCCGCGGGCCAGGACCGCGAGTTCGAGATCAACCCGAACGTCGACAAGTACATGGCGTACGCGACGAAGAACGGGGCGACGAGCACCGCGACGATCCGCTACTGGATCGTGAGTTTCCCGAAGAGCGGGACCGTTTTCGGGGCGTGATGTGTCTCGGTCGCAGCTTCGTCACTCGTTGCACGTGCACATGCATCCGCTGCGTGAGCCGTGGTGGGATTTCCTCATCGGAGGCGCAGTCGTGGGCGCGTGGCTGAGCAGCCTAGCGTCGAACATCTGGGACCAGGGGGTCGTCTCTCCGAACCTCGGCCAGTCGGCGCAGCTTCCCGGGAGCGCTCCGCAGACCCTCACGATCGCCCCGCAGGCGCCCGACCCGAGCGCGACGAACGCGACCAACGGCACGCCGGGGAGCCTCGTCGTGAACCTGTCGGCCCCCGTCAACGGCGGCTCGGACGCGGTCTTTGCCGTCGAGCGCGCGGGCACCATGATCGCGCAGATCGAGATCGTCAACGGCTCTCACGGGCGCCTGCGATTCGACGGGACGACCACCGGCCAGGCCGCGGGCAACACGATCACCGGCCTTGGCCCGCAGATGACGCTCAACTCCGCGTCGAGCGGCTACACGTTCTCGATCGACGGGGTCGGCGGAAATCTCGTCCAATTGGACTCGACCAACGGCCTGCGCATCGTCTCGCCACTGCCCGGCCTCGCCATCGGTGGCAGCGTCGGGTACGGCGGAGGCTCGGGCCTGATCGCTGTCCAAAACGCGGGCACCGCGCCGACGACAAATCCCTCCGGCGGGGGGCTACTCTACGCATCTGGCGGTCACCTCTTCGCCCTGGCTGCGACGGGAACGGCAGTGATGCTCGCATGAGCCCGGTCGAGTTCCCCCCCATCGGTTGCCCGCAATGTGGCGGCGACTTTGTTACCCACCACACCAACATCGCCGACGGGTCACATCTGCAGGTCTGCATGCATTGCCTGGCCGATCACCTCGGCAACCCGTCCTTCGTCGTCCGGAAGAACCGGAGAGCCTGCCGCGTCAGTGTAGCGAGCAGGCACTACGTCACGGCGGCGTGGGTCGCCGTGGGGTCGGCGATAGCGATCATAGTCTCGCATTTGTGGAGATAAGCCCATGAACTGGAGGTAGCCACGTGGCCAACCCCACGCTCCCCGTCAACCCCGCCGGCGAAACGTTCACCGGACCGAACAGCGCCAACGTGACGCCGAATCCGGCCGTGCCGGCGCCGCAGTCCGCGGTCGCGGCCGTGATCTCGCAGATGACGATCGCCCTCGGAAGCGCCACCTACACAGTGTACTACACGAGCGGGCGGACGATCGCGGGCACGCTTACCGCAGCGCAGCAGACTGCGCTCGTCGGCATCATCAAGGCTCTCGTCGAGACCGATCAGGGCTGGGCGCCCGGCTCGAGCACCGCGAGCTGACGTAGCGAGCACGAGCGCCGCGCGGTAGACTTCACCGCATGACCCTGCGCTGGCTCGAGATGTTCGGCTGGGGCGTCCTGGCCTTCGCCGCGGAGGAGCTCCCCCGGCTCGTCGACGCCTTTCCCGAGGCGCACTGGATCGGTGGCGCCGCCTCGGCGCTCACAGCCATCGTGGCCTTCACCCGACTGAGCCCTGCGGCAGCGGCCGAGCTCGACGCGGCAAAGGCGCGGATCGACGTGCTCGCCGAACAGCTCGGAAAGGCACTGCAGTGACCCGCATCGTGGCGGCGATCGCCCTCGCCTTCGTGCTCCTCTCGGCCTGCGGGACGGTCATTGCGGACCTGACGCTGCCGCAGCTCGAGCTCGACGAGCAGGCCACCTGCGTCGGCTACTACGACGCGCGCGCCTCGGTCGACGAGTGCCGTCAGGTCAGTCGAGAGGGTTTCTGCAAGGCGTTCCCGGCGGCCTGCGACGGGGGTCTCGAATGAGCGCGGTCGACGACCTGCTGTCGGACCTGCAGCTCGCCGTGTCGAGCCTCGTCGACCCAGAGGGCCCCGGGCTCGTGAGCGGCGCCGTCGCGGTCGCCAAGCTCGCCGTCGCGCTCCTCGAGGTGGCGCTCGCCGGCGGAGCCAGCCCACCCGCCAACATGAGCGCGGCCGATGCCGCGGCCGACGCCCTCGAGCAGGCGAAGTTCGGCGGTGGCGCCGGATGACGACGACGAGCCGACGGAGCCGGCGCGACCGTGGGTCACATGCCCAGACTGCGCGGGCGCAGGCGGGGCGCTCCGGATCGCGGGTGACGGGGGGTTACGCCATGTCCGCTGTCGCCTCTGCGAAGGCCGCCAGTCGATCGACATCCCCACGTTTCGGCGCTGGCTCAGTCGGAGGCAAGGCCGATGACGAGCGCGACACGATCCCGTGCGGACCTCCCGAAGGGTGCACTTCGTGACACCCGAAGTGATCGACGCGTTCGACGACTTCACCGATCGCTTCGAAGGCCGCGTCGGGTACATGTACACGGACATCTACGGCCTCGTGACGACGGGTCGAGGGAACCTGATCGACCCCGGCGCGCGCGAATCGCTCGTCGGTGCGTCCCCGAGCATGGCGCTCGGCCTCGGCTGGCATCGCTCCACGGGCGACGCGACGATCGCCACGGACGAAGAGGTTGTGGAGGCCTACTGGGCGGTCAAGCGCGCCTGGCCCGCGACGCAGTCGACGCGATGCGAATCGCTCACGAGCGTCCGCCTGTACCTGTCGGACATCAATCGCCTCACCGCGGCGAAACGCACGCAGCTCTGGACGCAGCTCTTGGGTCGCTTCCCTGACGTGGACGCGTGGCCTTCGCCCGCGCAGCTCGGTCTGCTCTCGATGGCCTGGGCCATGGGCGCCTACTTCGCTTTCCCTCGGTTTGAGGAGGCAGCCCGCGCTGCCGACTGGGCTCGCTGCGCCGCCGAGTGTCCCATCCGAGACGGCAGCGCCGCGCGCAACGCCGCCAACGTGGAACTCTTTCTCGGCGCGGCACGTGGAGCTCCGCTCTCTGACGTCCTGCCACGCTGATGCCCGCCTCGCGCCGTCCTTCCGTGCCCGATCTCATCGAGGCAGTGACCGGCTCCCATACGGTCAGCAGTGATCCACCGGCCGCCCGGTGGCTCGATCGCCGGGTCGGCCACTACCTGCGCCGCATCGTCACGAGTCGCCTCTTTTGGCTCGCGGTCGCGCATGCGCTCGGGTTTGCGCACGCGCGACTGTGGAGCCTGATCCTTCGTTGACTACGGGCTAGTCGACGGCATTACCCGCCCGACGTCCGTCGAGCGCTTCGGGGCGTCTCGTTGCCCTTGCTGTGAATCCCCGTAAAAATGGCCCTTCCCTCGAGTCTGGTGTCGAGCGCTTTGGGGCGTCTCGTTGCCCTTGCTGTCCGTTCCCCCGAGTGAGCCTTGGTGTCGAGCACTTCGGGGCGTCTCGTTGCCCTTGCTGTGCCTTGAGCCAGGTGGCGATCTGCCGGGCGGTTTCGTCGAGCGCTTTGGGGCGTCTCGTTGCCCTTGCTGTCGGCCGCGTAGACAGCCACCCACGCGGCCGCTTCCTGCGTCGAGCGCTTCGGGGCGTCTCGTTGCCCTTGCTGTG
>DATJYG010000515.1:0-5615 GCA_035499695.1 Polyangiaceae bacterium | reverse complement strand
GGTGCCATTCTCGACCTCGACGCCGGGGCCATATGCGTCGCACCTTTCCCGTGCGTCATACCGCCCGCGCCCGTCGAGGCCGGCGGTATGTGACTTTCGCTAGGGTTGCTCCACGCGCGGGCGCGCCCGAAGCTTGCGCGCACGCTTGGCGAGGGCGTGGTCGAACGACACGAAAGCGCTCGCCGCGCGGCTCGACGCGAGGTGCAGGGCGTCGGCGATGTCCATCCCCTGCGCGTACCAGCCCAGCGCGCGCAGCACGTCTGCGCGCGACTCGACCTCCACGCTGGGAATCGCCGCCAACGTCGAGAGAGCGCGGCCGATGGCTGCGTCGTCGAGGCCGTAAGCATGACGGAGCACCCACGCCGTCTCCAGAATCACCGTGCGAGACACGAACGCCCTGTCGGAACGCATGGTGCGGAGGGCACGCTGCGCCTGCATCTTGTCGTCGTTCGTGGCGATGCGGACCAGGATGTTCGTGTCGAGCGAGATCACCGGCGACCCGCCATGGCCCGTGCGCCGCGCGCGATGGCAGCGTCCATGTCGGCGAGACTGCGACGCGGACCCCGGTAACCGGTGCACCCCAGCAGGTCGTCGGGAGAGGCAGTGCCGGCCTGCGGTGCGAGGTGCAACAGCACGCCCCCTTGAACTTCCTCGACCTCGATCTCGGTGCCCGCCTTCCAACCGTGCCGCTCACGGAGCACCTTCGGGAGGACGAGCTGGCCTTTGCTCGACAGGCGAGTCTTCACGGTAAGACGATAGTAAGACGCGGCTGGTCGGCCCGCAATGGTCCGCAGGATGAGCTCCGCGTGTTTTCGCTGGCGGCCTCCCACTGCAGATTGCTTGCCGTAGCTAGGACATGTCTACGAACGATCGCGCCGCGGTGACATGGCGACGCGGACCAAGATGCGGCGTGGCGTCATGGAATGTGAGCCCTCCGCTTCCGGACCGGCCACTTTCGCCTCGTCGCGCGTCGTCCGCACGCACGGGAATGTGAGTTTCTAGCGCCGCTTCCGCGCGTCATATCTACGCGCGGTGCCCCGATGACGAACGCGAACGCTCCCCTGACCACCTTCCGCCCCTCCGATCCTTCCCGCTACCCCTCCGACGCCGACCTGCGCGGTTACGACCGCGCGCAGTCCTTCGCGAAGAGGATCGCGTCCACCGTCGCGTCGCGCGTCGAGATCGGGATGTCCGAGCGCGACGCCACCGCCCTGACCCACGAGGTCTTCCGGGAGCACGGCGTCCGCCGGCACTGGCACATGCCGCTCGTCGGCGTGGCCGAGGGAAGCACGAAGTTCACGAGCGCGGGGCGCTTCCTGCGCTGCCTCTTCGGCGCTCGTCGGCGCATCCTCACGCCGGGAGACGTCCTCTTCCTCGACATCGCGCCGATGTTCGAGGGCTACCCGTCGGACTTCACGCTCACCCAGCTCTACGGGGAGAACGATCGGCTGCGGGACATGATCGACGCCGCCCAGACGTTGACGCGCCACATCTCCACCCACCTGCGCGAGGACATGCACGCAGGGCGGACCTGGGAATGGATCAAGACCGAGATCGAGTCGAAGTGCCCCTACGAGCTGCGCCAGTTCCCGATCAGCCCCGTGGCGCACCGGTTCGCGAAGCTCCCGGCGAGCTGGCCCTTCTTCCGCGAGGTGGGCACCGTCCACCTGCTGCTCATGGGCTCCCCTCTCCTGCTCCCCGGCTCGACCACCTCGATGCGCGGGCTCTGGGTCATCGAACCCCTGCTCGTCGACCGTGAGCTCGATCGCGCCGCGAAGACCGAGGAGATCGTCTTCGTCACGGGGTCGGAGACGATGATCTTCGGCGAAGGTGCGCTCGCCTCGTGACTCAGAGGAGGAAGCGCTCGACCATGTCGATCAACTCGTCGGCGAACGCCGGATCGGTCAGGAACTCGGGATGCTCGTTTGCGGCATCGTGAATCGCGGCTTCGACGGCGTGCACGACGAGGAACGCCTTGATGGCGAGGTTCTTCGGCGAGCGGATCTCGCTCGACCGCTGCCGCATGGCGTGGTGCACCAGCTCGACGACCTGCTCGCGGGCGAACTGGTGCGCCTCGGTCCCGCCCACGAGCGGCATCGACTCGAGGATCGAGTTCACGAGCTTCGGCTTCGTGGCGTGGACGGCGATCGTGCTGCGGACCCCGACGCGAATCGCCTCGGCGAGGGGCTGACCCTCGAGGCCGGCCGAGCGGCTCGCGACCTCGGCGCGCTCCTCCGAGAGTTGCATCTGGAAGAGCGCGTTGACGATCGCCTCCTTGTTCGGGAAGTACTGGTACACGGAGGCCACGGCGACGCCGGCTCTCGCGGCGATGCGGTTGGTGCTGAGGTGGTCCGGCCCGTCACGCCCGAGGATCTGCGCGGCTGCCTGCAGGATCGAGTCGACCGTCGCGCGCGAGCGTTCTTGCCGCGGTCGTTTCTTGGGCTCGGGCGGGGTCCGTTTCTTCTTCATCGCGTCCTTCCCCAATGGTTTACTGCGGCGCGCGGCGGGGCGCAGCAGCCGGAGGCGCGATGAGGTCGAAGCGGGCATGGGTCGGGGCGGCGACCGTCGTGGCGCTCGGGTGCTCCTCCTCCTCCGCCCAGCAGGGCGCCCCGGCCACGGAGACCTTCCGGCAGGTGTCGGACGACGCGCTCGCCACCCTGCAGAACGTCTTCTACGACGACGGGAACTGGAAGATGTGCGTCCCGAAGGCGTGCAGCGCCATCCTGCCCTCGGACGACTTCGACTGGGGCGCGGACTCGATGACGGCAGCGCTCTACCTGCGCTGGAGCATCGCCGGCGACGCGAGCATCGTGCCGATGATGAAGGCGCTCGACGCGAACGGCGCGACGTACTCGAGCTGCACGACGCCGAACTGTCTCGGCTGGAGCGACGTGCCGCTCTGGGACTCGATCGCGGCGTCGCACGAGCACCTCGTCACCGGCGCGAGCCGCGCTCTGCAGCGTGCGGAGGGGGCGTTCGCGTTCGTCGATACGGCCACCGAGTTCGCGCTCGGCGCGTGCCCGACCATCGACTTCCAGCAGCCCGCGGGCAACGGCAGCGGCAGCGTCGTCAAGACGCTCGAGACGGACTCGAACTACGTCAAGGCGGCCCTGCTCCTCTACCAGATCACCGGCAAGGCCTCGTACCTCCAGAAGGCGCAAACCAAGTACGCGGCCGTCCGGAAGTACTTCCTCGACCCGTCGGTGGCGCTCTACACGGTCTACGTCCTCGACGACGGGCAGAGCTGCACGCAGGTGCCGAGGCGCTTCTACGCGAGCGTGAACGGCAACATGATCTGGAACGGCATCGCGCTCGCCAGCGCGACGAGCGACGCGACGTACCTCGCCGACGCGGAGGCGACCGGGCAGGCGGTCAGCCGATATCTGTCGGACGCCGCCGGCGCATACGCCGACCTGCAGACCGACGACGACGTGATCGAGCCGCTCATCGAGGGCATGTACCAGCTCGCCACGACCCAGCACCAGGCGTTCGCTCGGACCTGGCTGATGACGAACGCGCAAGCCATGGCCGCGGACCGCGCGGTCGACGGCGCCTACGGGCGCTTCTTCGACGGCCCCGCCCCGACCGGGCAGATCACGGAGTGGCAATCGAACGGCGGTCTCGCCCTCGCCTTCGTCGCGGGCGCCCTCTGGCCCACGGCAGTCGCCACCGCGAACGCTGGTGCGTGGAAGAGTGCCGTGTACGTTTCGGACGATCTGCCGACCCTGCCCTCTTCCATCCGGTTCACCGGCCGCGCGATCGCCGTGTTCGGCACCCTCGCAGAGACGTCCACCCAGCTCGGGCAGGCGACGGTGCTCGTCGACGGCGTGGAGACGTTCGATCAGACCGGCATCCACCAGGACGAGTCGAACGCCTTCGGGCAGGTGCCGGACTCCGTCTTGTTCGCGTGGCGGTGGCCCGACTCGGGCCCGCACACGGTGAGCTTCCAGGCCGGGCCTTCGGACCCCAAGGACGGAGGGCCCTTCCTCCACGTACGGGGATACGCTTACGTGCCCTGAACCTGACGCTGCCGCCGGCGCCCGCGCTGGCGCGGATCACCAGCAGGCCGCGGTCACGGCTCGCTCGCGGTCGCGCTTCTCGAGGAACGGTCGAGAAGGGCCGTTCCGCCCCGGCGCTCGCTGGCCCGCCGCCTGCTACCCGGCACTCTCGAGGAGTTGCCCATGAAGCTCACCAGAATTTCGCACGTGTTGCCCATCGTCGCCGTCGCCGTGACGCTCGGGTCGGTGGCTCGAGCAGCGCCGGAAGGCGTTTCGCAAGGGCAGGTCGCCGCCACGACCTTGAGGCTGGAGAAGGCGTTCTCCGACCAGTTCGTGCAAGGCAGCATCGATCGCGGTGCGCTGACGGGCGCAATCAACGACGTCCTTCAGGCGATGCCCGAGACGGCTCGCGCCGGGGCCGAGGAGCACATCGATCGCGTGATCGCCACGGGGCAGAAGCTCGCGGCGGAGATGACGCCGGATCAGCGCGCCGCGGCCGCGACGCCGCCGTCGCCCGAGCAGCTCGGCCAGTTGAAGCAATTCGTCGGCGGCTTTGGATGGCCTGGTGCCGCCGGATTTGGCGGCCTCGGCGCCTTCGGCTTCCCGGCCTTTGGTGGGTGGGGCGGCGGTTGGGGCACGGGCTTCAGCACCGGCATGTCCTGCATCAACGGCTTCTGCACCGGATTCTGACGCTCACTTGCGCCGGCCGAACGCCCGCAGGTGGGTACCCGTATCCGGGCATTTCACCTAGCGAACGTTCACGCACCTCAATTCGGCTTCATCCGAGGTGCTGTCGGCCTCGACACATGCTCTCGCCTCCCAGAGCACGCACTCACGAGCTCTGCGAGGTGGCGCGGACGACACCAACCTGTGACACGCGCGCACGCTCGCGCTGTCGTGTAGCCTGTTCGGTGTGGGAGAACGCGATGAGCGTCCTCCGCCTCGCGGGGGAACGACGACGGATCTCGGGAGCGCTCTGACCGTTTCCGGAGGCGTACCAGCACCGGAGCCGAGCGGTCCCGAGATCGCCGAAACCGAGATGGCCGAACCGGCGCCGTCGAGGCGGGTGCCTACGCTGCCTCCGAGTTTCAACGTGGGGGAGATCCTCGGGGGGCGTTACCGGGTGGTCGAGGAGCTCGGGCGGGGCGGCCAGGGCGTCGTGCTTCGCGCCGTCGATCTGAAAGCCGACGTGGTCGTGGCTCTCAAGCTGATCGGTCAGGGCTCGAGCTCCGAATCGAAGCTCCGTAGCTTCCGCCGCGAGCTGAAGATGGCGCGCAAGATCACGCATCCCGGCGTGGTGCGCATCTACGACCTCGTCGAGATGCCGGGGCGCTTCGCCCTGTCGATGGAGTGGGTCGACGGCAAGTCGCTCGATGAACGCCTCGAGCGCACTGGCCCGATGGACTCGCGCGAGATCATCGCCCTCGCGCTGGATCTCACGCGTGCGCTGGCCGCCGCGCATGCAGCGGGGGTGACTCACCGAGACCTGAAGCCGGCGAACATCCTCCTTCGCGCCGAGAGCGGTCGTGCCGTGGTCACCGACTTCGGCATCTCTCGCCTCCACCTCGCCGTCGAGGCGACGGACCTCGAGAACGCGCCCACCTTGCTGATTCAGGA
>DATJYG010000514.1:0-4437 GCA_035499695.1 Polyangiaceae bacterium | reverse complement strand
CCCCGGGAACCCCACGTGCAGGTGCCCGAGGGAGAGCTCGACGCGACGCTTGTCGTCGGCGGGCAGATCGCACGACGGCGTCGTCCCCGCCGCCGGCTCGAGGTCGGCCGAGCCGACGCCCTCGAGCCTCCGGACGAGCAGGTCCGTGGACTCGATGCGCGCCCGCCCCTCGATCGAGCACAGGGCGTCGTCGTCGGTCGCCACCCCTCCGCTCGGCAGCGCGTGCGTGTGGTGCACCGTGGCCTGTCCGGCGCGAACGGAGACCTCGAACGCCGGGAGCTCCGTCTCTCCCTGGTCGGCCACGACGTCGAGATCGAGCGACTTGGCGACGACCTGCGTGCCCTCGATGTCGAGATCGAGCGCCGCGTCGGTGAGCGCGAACCCGTTGAAGGGCGCCCGCGTGGGCCACTTGGGTGCGGAAGACGGCGCCGTGCTGCTGCGCTTGAGCGCGAGGTTGGCGATCTGCCCGTCCTTCACGACGGCGCGCACGTGCGGCTCGTCGAGCTCGACCTGGTCGATCGCCAGCTTCCCGGCCAGCAGCGCGAAGATGCGCGGTCGCACGCTCGCCCGGGTGCAGGTGAGGGCCGGGGCCCCGCCGTCGCTCGACTCGACGCGGACGTCGTCGAGCTCCACGGCGAGCGGCCAGACGTGCAGCGCGAGGGTGTAGCTCGCCACCACCCCCTGCTCGCGCAGGAGGCGCTCGGTCTGATGGGCCGCCCACGTCCGCGCCCAGGTCGACCGAAGCACGACCGTGGTGACGAACGGCACCATCCCGACCAGGGCCAGGACCGCGCAGAGCACCCGGGCGAGGACCCTCCCCCAGTCCGTGCGGCGACGCCTCCGGCGCACCGCCGGAAGCGCCGTCTCGCGCGCTTCCGCGCCCGGGGCTCCCGTGTGCGCAGCCATCCAACTGACTGTAGCCTCCGGCCGGATATGAGGCGAAATACCCCGGGCGTCGTGCGCGCCGAGGAGACCATCGACGCACGGGTGGCCCGTGCCGAGGGTCACGACGCCGACAGGGTCATCCGGGTGCTCGAGCCCCTCGTCACCGAGGAGCGCCGCGGTCGCCTGCTCGAGGTCATCGGGCGGCGCCTCTGGAGCGTCGCGGCCGTCTTCGACGGGCCCTACGACCCGCACAACGGCGCCGCCGTGGTGCGCACGTGCGAGGCCTTCGGCGTGCAGCGGCTCCACGTCGTCGAGCGAACGGGGACCCCCTTCGCGATGGCGCACTCGGTGGCGCGCGGGGCGGAGAAGTGGATCGACCTCGTCCGTCACACGGGCCCGGCCACGGTCCTGGCGTGGTCGCGCGACGCGGGGATGCCCCTGGTCGCCGCCGACGCCGCGGGCGAGCTCGGGCCGGAGGATCTCCGGGCCATGCCGCGCGTGGCGCTCGTCCTCGGCAACGAGCGCGAAGGGGTGCGCGAGGAGATCGCCCGCGCGTGCGCCGGGCGCGTGCGCGTGCCGATGCGCGGGTTCGTCGAGAGCCTCAACGTGAGCGTCACGGCGGCCATCCTCTTGCAAGTCGCCACGCACGGCCGCCCCGGCGACCTGGACGATCGCGAGCGGCGGCGTCTGTACGCGCGCGGCCTGTATCTGTCGGTCCCGCACGCCGAAGACGTGCTGGGCGCAGTGCGCTAGAAACAGCGGTCATGGCCGAGGACCTCTATTCCGTGCTCGGGGTGGGCAAGACCGCCGAGGCGGATGCCATCAAGAAGGCCTACCGGAAGCTCGCGACGCAGCTCCATCCGGACAAGAACCCCGGCAACAAGAAGGCGGAGGAGCGCTTCAAGCAGGTGAACCACGCCTACGACGTGCTGAGCGACGCGAAGAAGCGGAAGCTCTACGACGAGTTCGGCGAGGAGGGGCTGCGCGACGGGTTCGACGCCGAGCGCGTGCGCGCCTACCGCGACTGGGCGTCCCGTCAGGGCGCCCGCGGCGGCGGAGCGGGCGGCTACGCGCGCGGCGGCGAGCAGGTGAACCTGGAGGACCTCTTCGCGCAGGGTGGCGGCGCCGGCGGCGCGAGCGGATTCGGGGATCTCTTCGGGGACCTGTTCAGCCGTGGCCGCCGCCAGCGCGGGCCGGTGAAGGGGCCCGACTTCGAGAGCGAGATCACCATCGACTTCGCGTCGGCGCTGAAGGGCACCATGCTCGAGCTGCGACCTCAGGGGCTCGGCGGCGAGCCCGTGACCGTGCGCATCCCGGCGGGCGCCGACGAGGGGAGCCGCGTGCGCATCGCCGGACAGGGAGCCCCCTCGCCGAGCGGCGGACCGCGCGGGGACCTCGTGCTCACGATTCACGTCACGCCGCATCCGTACTTCCGGCGCGACGGTGACGACCTGCACCTCGACCTGCCGGTGACCATCGCCGAGGCGTTCCACGGGGCGAAGGTGAAGGTCCCCACCATCGACGGCTCGGTGGCGCTCAAGGTGCCCGAGAAGACGCAGAGCGGGCAGACCGTGCGCCTGCGCGGCAAGGGCGTGGCGCGCAAGGGCCGCACGCCGGGCGACCTCTACGTGCACTTCCTCATCCAGGTCCCCACCGAGGGCGAGTCCGAGCTGACGCGCCTGGTGGACGAGCTGTCCAAGTTCCAGAAGGGTGACCCCCGGGAGCACATCCGCCTATGAGACTCGCGTGGCTCGCGATTCCGGTGCTGACGGCGTGTGGCGCGTCGGCCTCTTCGCCCGCATCTGCGCCTGCACCGGCAGGCGCGCAGCCGTCGGCCCCCGTCGATCCCGCGGCGCCGGTGCACGTCGCCAGCGGCGACTTCCACACCTGCGCCCTGCGCGGCGACGGCACGGTGCGGTGCTGGGGACGCAACGCCGAGGGCCAGCTCGGTGACGGCTCGACGGAGAACCGCTCGGCCCCCGTGCTCGTCGCGGGGGTGAAGGACGCGAGGCAGCTCGCGCTCGGCGCGAACGCGTCCTGCGTGCTGCTCGGCGACGGCACCGTCACCTGCTGGGGCTCAGGCAAGGTGTGGGGCGACGGCGTCGCGCGCACCAACGTCCCGCCCACGCCGGTGAAGGGAGTCGCCGGCGCGACGCAGATCGACGCGGGCGGCCTGCTCGTGTGCGCGCTGCTCGAGAGCGGCAAGGTCACGTGCTGGGGCGACGAGGGCGACACGTCGCCGCCCGGCGCCAGCCGCCCGCCGGACGCGGGGGCGACCGAGGTGTCCGCCGGCGCCGCGCACGCGTGCGCCCGGATGACGGACGGCAGCGTCCGCTGTTGGGGCGACTCGCCGTGGAACGGAGTGGGCACCCCCTCGCTGGCCCAGCCGCGCATCAGCAACGCGAAGCAGGTCACGACCGGCGACCAGATGGCGTGTGCGCTCCTCGGAAGCGGCACGGTCACCTGCTGGGGGCGCAACGACCAGGGCGAGCTCGGGCGCGATCCGGACAACGACTGGCACGCCGACGGGCTGCCCGTGCCGATCGACCACGTCGTCTCCGTCACGGCCGGCGAGTCCCACGCGTGCGGGATCCGCGAGGACGGCAGCGTGACGTGCTGGGGCTCGAACGGCGACGGAGAGCTCGGCCGGGGCACGCAAGGGCCGCCGCTGCTCCCGGGCCCGGTCCAAGGGGTCACGGGCGCCGCCGAGGTCGCGCTGGGCGCGGACCACGCGTGCGCGCTCGGGCGCGACCACGTCATCACGTGCTGGGGGAGCAATGCTGCGGGTCAAGTCGGCGACGGAACGAAGGAGCGCCGCACGACTCCGACTCGCGTCGCGTGGTAGCCTCGGCGAAGCTGGGATGAGCAAGCTTCTGGTGCTCGCAGGCGGCGTCGTGAAGGCGCCCAAGGGTGCGGGCATCCGCGCCTTCAGCGCGTACGTCGTGCTGAGCGCCGGGACGAAGAGCCGCTTGTTCCGCGTGCGAGGCTCCCCGGACGCGCCGGTGGTCGACGAGCTGCCGACGGCGACGACGCTCGACATCAAGCGCTTCCAGACCGAGCTGCAGACCGACCTGCAGCCCGCGCTCGACGATCTGCGCATGCACGGCCACCCGGTGTACATCGAGCTCTCCCGGCCCGACTGGGTGTGCTCCTTCGTGAAGCGTCACCTCAAGGCGACCGAAGGCATCGACGTCGACTGAGCCGAGTCCGAGTTCGACCCCGACTCCGACCCCGACCCCGACCCCGACTCCGACCCCGACCCCGACCCCGACGCCCACGCCGACCCCGACTCCGACTCCGACTCCGACTCCGACCCCGGCACCGGTGCCCGTGCCCATCAGCTATCCTGCGGACGGGTTCTGCAGCCAGGGTGGAGTGAGCTGGGCCTGGTGTGAAGACTTCGACGGCCAGGGCGTGTCGGCAAAGGCCGCTTTCGTCCCGGCGAACTCCGGCATTGCCTTCAATGTCCACTCCCACGAAACGCTGCAAAGCGTGGGCTGCGACACTTCCATAGACTGCACTCCCTATGTGCAGGGTGGTTCCCTGTTCCTA
>DATJYG010000513.1:0-4098 GCA_035499695.1 Polyangiaceae bacterium | reverse complement strand
CCACTCGGTGCGCACCTGATCGGTCACGTTGACCGCTTCCTCGAGCTGCACGTACTGCCCGTCGATCATCGCCGCGGGCACGGCGTACTTCCCCTGCTCGGGCCCGAGCGTCGGGTAGTTCACCCAGGTGACGAGCCCCTGGGCCGCCAGCTTGTTCGCCGCGTCCACGTTGTTCGGCGAGAGCGCGCCCGAGAACCACGTGAGCGCGAGGCCGATGGGGATGCGATGCGGGATCTTGTGCGGCACGCGCCCGTAGCCGACGACGAAGACGATCTCGCCCTGCCCCTGGTCCTCCGGCGCCGTCGGCGCCGGGCCCCCCGCGGCCTCCACTTCCTTGAGCCGCGGAGAGCGGTACTGCCCCTTCGTCAGCAGCAGGCGCACCGGATCGCGCAGCGAGTTGAACCCCGCGAACTGGAGCGCCTGGTCGTACCAGCGCAGCGCCTCGTCGACCTGATCGCTCTGCTCGAAGGTGAGCCCCGCCAGGAACCCGCCGAGCCCCAGCACCGGGTTGTCGCTCTCCTTCAGGTCGTCGGAGATGTACTTCTGCATCACCGCGAGGCGCCGCGCCTCGACGCGCGCCCCGTTGAGGTCCTGCAGCTCGAGGTAGTTGACCATGTCGAGCGTGTTGACCAGGAGCTTCTCGTAGGGCGGCGCCTGGTACTTCCCGGCCGACCCCGAGAAGATGTACGTGCCGATCGTGTCCTTCGCGTCGTGCGCGAGGTCGAGCATGTCGATCGCCTTGTCGGCCGCCTCGAGGTCGCGCTTGGAGTCCTTGAACTGCGCGATGCTCTGCTGGATGCTCCCGCGGTCGAGGACGAGCAGCGAGTTCTCGCTATCCATCTCGGCGGGGAGGTCCGTCGGGGCCTTGACCTCCATCTGCTCGTCGAGGACGGCGATCGCCGCGTGCGGATTGCCGGCGTCGAGCGCCTGGCGCACCGGCAGCGTGATCTCCGAGTGCGTCGCGCAGCCTTCGAGGAGCAGCCCCGTACAGACCACCGCGAGCGAGAGCGCCCGCGTATCGATCACCGAACGGCCTTCGTGATGTACGCCTTCTGCTGCCACCTGATCTCGCTCGTCGAGGTGTCGATGACCTGCATGAAGATGAAGTACTGCACGCGGCGCGCGTCCTCGGTGCGCTCGTCGGACGCGCCGACCTTGCCCGTGATGTAGAACTGCACGCCGAGCTGCTTGCCGTACTGCGGGATGTGGCGCGGATCGAACACCGGGTGCTGCGCGCCCTCGACCTGGCGAATCATGTCCGCCTGGCGAGACTGATCCACGACGCGCGTGATCTGCGCGTTGACGAGCCACGTCTCGGTCTCGGAGAGCATCGCGTCGAGCTGCGAGTCGATGTGCTCGTCGGTCTCGTTCTGGAAAGGCGCGATCGCGACCGTCTGCTTGTTGCTCTGGCCCGCCTTGACGCGCCAGTCGTCCATGATCGGCGCCGCGCGCATCTCGTTGAGCAGAGTCTGCAGCGTCCGCTCGATGTCGTCCTTGTCGAGACCGGTGCTCATGGCCGGCTGATCGATGCTCGGGTCGTTCGCGCCGCGCACGTACTCTTTGCCGCCACACGCGCTCGTGGCGAGGCCTGCGAGCGCGGTGAGCGCGGCGATCGTGAGCGGCGCTGCGAAGGAAGTGCGTATTGTCATGGTTTGCCTCGGCCTCAGTTGGACGGGCCGTGATTCTAGAAACTCACTGGGCGGTCAGCGAGGGGTTTCGGCATGGCACGGATGCCACGGCGTCTGTGCACGGCCGGTCATAGTTGCGGGGGGCAGCTCGTCCGGAAACGAGAACCGGAGATGCATGGCAGAGGGCCCCATGAACACAGCCATGGCCCTCCCGGGCGTCTTTGCTGCGTGCGCGCTGGTGCTCGCCGGTTGCTCCTCGTCGCAGGAATCCTCCGGGTCGCAGGAGGAAGACCTGGGGCTCATCGGTGACCGCCTGCCCACCATCCGTGCCCCGATCCGGGCCCCATCGTGTGGCGGTAATGACGCTGGCGCGTGCAGTACCGGGCGCGGCGGGTCGTCGGCGTGCGAGTCGGACGTCGACTGCGTGGCGGTACCGCAGGCCGGCTGCTGCAACAACGGGTGGAAGGAGGCGGTCGTCCGCTCCCAGGTCGACGTCTACGAGAAGGGCGGCGCGTGCACCCGGGCGCACCCCATCTGTCCCATGTACATCGTGAACGACACGCGCGTCCCCGAGTGCAACAAGCTCACGCACGCGTGCGAGATGGTGAACGTCGACGACATCGTGTGCGGCGGGTTCATCGTCCACCCGCACGAGTGCCCGGTCGGCTACCACTGCAACCTGGGGCACATCCCCGACGTCGGGGGACACTGCGTCAGCCAGTGACAGGGAGCGCTCGAAGCCCGCGCAGCACGACGTTCTCGCGCCACTCGAGCGGCGGCGCGCCTCCGGCGAGCGCGAGCCGCGGCAGGCGGCTCAGCAGGGCGGCGAACGCGACCTCGCCCTCGACGCGCGCGAGGGGCGCCCCGAGGCAGTAGTGGATGCCCGCGCCGAAGGCGATGTTCGCGTGGGCGTTCTCGCGTCGCACGTCGAAGCGCTGCGGCTCGGGGAAGACGCCCGGATCGCGGTTCGCGGCTCCGAGGAGCAGCAGCATCATGGCGCCGCGGGGGACGTCCTTGCCCCCGATGTGGCAGTCCTCGTACGCGAAGCGGCTCGTCATCTGCACCGGGCTGTCGAACCGGAGCATCTCCTCGACCGCGCCCTGCAGGAGCGAGGGATCGCCCGCCAGGAGATCCCGCTGCGCCTCGTTGCGCAGCAGCGCGAGCGTGCCGTTGCCGATGAGGTTCACCGTGGTCTCGTGACCCGCCGTGAGAATCAGCCGGCACGTCGCGGTGAGCTCGTCGATGCTCAGCCGGTCCGTGCCCTCGTGGACGCGAACGAGCTCGCTGATGAGATCCGCGCGCGGCTCGCGCCGGCGTGCGTCGATGACCACGGCCAGGTAGTCGTCGAGCTCCCGCGCGGCGGCGCCGACGCGCTTGAAGACATCCGCGCCCGCCCCTGGATTGAGGCCCTGCGTGAGGACCGTGGACCACTGCTTGAAGCGGTCCCGATCCTCCGGCGGCACGCCGAGCAGCTCGGCGATCACGATGATCGGCAGCGGGAACGCGAGCTCGCGAATGAGGTCCACGCTGCCGGCCCCGGCGCGCAGCTTCCCCTCGAGCGCGTCGACGAGCTGCCCGGCGATCTCGGCGATGTGCGGTCGCAGCCGCTCCACTGTGCGCGGCGTGAACGCCTGGTTCACGAGCCCGCGAAGCCGCGTGTGATCCGGCGGATCGCGAAAGAGCATGCTGTGCTTGCGCCGCTCGACGATCGCCGCAGCCTCCTGGGGAATGAGCGCGATCGCCTCCGGAGGAAGGACCTTGTTCGCCTGCTTCCCGAACCGCTTGTCGCGCAGCACCGCGTTGCACGTCGCGTGTTCGGTGACGACCCACGCCCCGATGCCGAATATGCCTGGCACCCACAGCACCGGGTCGAGCGCCCGCAGCCGCTCGTAGGCGGGGTAGGGATCGGCCAGGAACTCCGGCCCCATCCCCGCGAACATCGATCCCGTGGCTGCAGCCGCTCCCGCGCTCACGAGCCACGAGCATAGCCCGCCCCATTCCCTTCCGACCGATCTGACCTCGTCATCCCGAGCAACTGTCCCGGGACACCCCTTGATCTGTCCGGGACAGGGGGTCGGCGAGGTGCCCCTCCTTCGCCCGGGGCTCGACCGAAACAGGGTGGATCATTGTCTTGCTAATGATCTCGGCGTTTTCTGACGGTGCTTTTGCGGGAGGGAGGTAGGCGCCGACGCTGGGCACGGGTGGTGCTCAGGCGTCGGGGCCATGAATGCGATCACGTTTGGGACGAAGCGCGCGTTTCAGGGGTTCTTGCGCGTGACGCGGAAGCCGCTGGCATCCATGGGGTTGACGGCGGCGCGTTTCGATTTGCTCTCGGCGTTGCTCACCGCACGCGGCGATCGGCGTTCGTGGCGTGTCCAGCAGAGCGACCTGCGGAAGACGCTCGGGGTGACCGCACCGGTCGTCACGCGCATGCTGAAGGCGCTCGAGGCGATCGGGCTCGTCGAGCGCG
>DATJYG010000512.1:0-2098 GCA_035499695.1 Polyangiaceae bacterium | reverse complement strand
CATCCCGGGGTCGGCGCCGCCGCCGCCGGCCACGAACGTCCAGCGCTTCCCGCCGGAGATGGGACCGAACGGCTTCCCCATCATCGCGTGGCAGCCGGTGACCGACTCGAACGTGCAGGGTCAGATCCTGGACGTGCTCGGGCACCAGTCGAACTTCATGACCCCGTCTCAGAACTGCATGTACGCGGAGCTCGGCATCTCGATCGCGCAGCCTGGCAACCCGACGCCCGCGAACATCCTCGTCTCGCTCTCGTGCCAGCAGGTGCAGGCGTTCAACTTCCAGTGGCCCTATCAGCAGACGGGCCTCACGCCGGACGCCGATAAGAAGTTCGTGGCCATCGCGCAGTCGGTCTTCTCGCCGCACTGAGCGAGGGCGCGCTCAGTCGCCGCCCGCGCCACCGTCCCCGCTCGCGCCTGCGTCGCCGCTCGTTCCGCCGTCCGCGCTGGGTCCCCAGTAGCCTCCGCCGTTGACGTAGCCGCCAGCGTCGGGAAAGCACGCGACGATCCAGCCGTAGAGCACCGACAAGTCCGCGGCGGTGGGCACCGGATTCGCAGGGGCGCCCGCCATGCTCGGCGGCGGCATCTGACCGGTCGCGATGCTCACGTACAGGTACGAGCTGGCGGGATCGCCGGGGACCACGAAGTGCGTGAAGGTCGCGTTGCTCGTGACGCTCCCCGTCAGGCTCGGATCGTCGAGCACGTAGTTGAACCCGCCTTGCCCGGCCCCCGTCCCCGGCCCGTGGCAGTTCGCGCAGTAGGTCTGGCGAACGGACATCGACATCGCCTCGACGTCGACGCACGGATCGTCCGTCGTGCCCCCGTCGGGCAGGTAGATGGTGGGAGTCTGCTGCATGAACGGGATGGTCCCGCTGAGATCGTCGCACGACGGGCTCCCACAGATCTGCCAGGCCGTGAGGCCGGAGATGTCGAGCCCCGCTTCGGGCTCGGGCGTCGATGCCTCGCCGGAGCCCCCCTGCGGGTCGCTCGATGCTCCCGTGTCGAGCTCCTGGAAGCAGGCGGCCAGCGCGCAGGGCGCGCAGGCCAGCAGGAGCACGGGTACGGCGCGCGAGATCATTGCCCCATCTCCCTGAGCACGAACTCGGAGAAGAGATGGCTCACGTTGATGAGCGCCGGCTTGGAGAGGACGAGTGTGCTCGAGGGGTCGCGCGCCTGCGGCGTTCCGTTGGTCGTGACGGGCTGCGTGTTGTGGCACGAGAAGCAGTTCGGAAACGAGTCGGGCCCCTGCGTGAACGTCTCCATCGAGGTGCTCGAGAGCCGGTCCTCGCCGCCGAGAAGCGAGAACGGGCTGTCGGTGCCGCTGGTGAGGAGGTCGTTCGTGACGATGTCCGCGGGGCTGCCGCTGCCGCCCGCGAGCACGTCAGCCCGCGTGACGCAGCCCGGGACGGTGTTCAAAGCCCCCGTCACGTCGCCGCTTCCGCCGTTGGGGCCGAGGGGCGTTCCGCACGTCTTGCCCTCGTTGACGTCGGGGTACAGGTTCCCGGAAACGGCCCCGGCGAGGAGCGGATTCGTCGAGTCATTCTCGAGCGTCTGGTTGAGCGCGAAGAATCGCGGCTTGTCCATCCAGACGGCCGCCACCAGGTGGTAGTTGAGGCGGGTGTCGATCTTGCCGCCGTTCTGCGCGGCTTGCTTCGCGGCAAGAGCCGTCAGGTTCGCGTTGAGCGAGACGACCGCGGTGTCGGGCCCGATCTGATCGGACTTGGAGCCCGGGAACATGCGGTAGACCGACGTGGGCGGGTTCTTGAACGACTGCGTCGCCTCGTCGAACTGGAGCTGATTGTCGGCGTAAGCCGCGTTGGCCACGTTCTCCGGCGTGCCGCCCTTGTAGAGCAGGTAGCTGTTCGGGCTGACCACCGTGGACACGTGAATGTTGTCCGGATCGTGCGCGAGGTCCGGGAGCTGCGTCGTGTCGGGTTGGCAGTCGGGCGCGCCGATGATCGGCGCACCCTGCACGGCCGTCGCCACTGCGTCGCTCGCCTGCAGATTCGCGTGCTGGATGCTGCCCCAGATGAACTCGGGGTGCCCGGGCACCGTGTAGACCGCGTGTATCGCCACGAGGGCGACCTTGATGAGGCGCGGC
>DATJYG010000511.1:0-2502 GCA_035499695.1 Polyangiaceae bacterium | reverse complement strand
CAGCACCGCTCCGGAAGCGGCCGGCCGACGGCTTGAAGCCGACGTTCGCGGCCGCGCTCTTGAGGGCCGCGCGTGCGGCGGTGGCCGTGAGGCCCGCGGGTAGGGCGAGCTTGTCCGTCTGACTGAGCAGCGTCCACAGCGCCGAGTCCTGGAACGCGATCGTGCAGCCTCCCCGGCCGGGGTGGATATCCACGACGGGCATTCATCACGCGGCGACGGCGGCCGTGTAGCTGGCCTCCAACTGTTCGGAGAATGCCGCGAAGCGGCCTGACAGAAGTGCGGCTCGCAGGGTGATGATCGTGTGCCCGCCATGGTCACTGTAACGCGCGCCAGAGCGCTTCATCCGGACGCTGACGAGCGTCTTGGCGGCGGCCTCGGTGACCCCCGTGCCAATCGGGAGCTTGTCGCGCTTGGCCGCGGCGTACGCGAGGCGGCCCTCCTTCTTGTGACGCGTGATGTAGGCGATAGACTTGGCGATCTCCTTGGCGGCCGTCGGGGTGGCCACGCTTCGCTGGTACTCCAGGGCCTTGAGGACCGCCGTCGCCCCGCGGAGCTTCTCGCGCAGGACCGTCTTCCAGTACTCGCCGGTGACCTTCGCATCCTCGGTCGTTCCCCAGATGGCCTTGGCGGCCGTCCCCAGGCGCGCGGCGCAGTGGAAGAAGTCGAGCAACTCGGTGCGAGGCTTGTCGCCGAGGACGCGGTCCGCCATGGACCGCAGTTCCTCCCACTGCGTAGGCGCTCCATCGCTGGCGAGCACGACGCGCAGGTCCGGCCTCTCCGCGTGGACCGCGGCGAACTCCTTCTCCAGGCGCGTCATCAAGCCCAGCTTGCGGTAGCTGGGCATCTGGCCCAGATAGATCGTCTTGAGCCACTCGCCGTCCTTGTCCCAGAAGGAGATCGTACCCACGGATGCCTCGCGCCACGCCAGGCCCTTGGTGTCGCTGGCGGGGGCTTCGGTCGGGTCGTCGTCGGGCGCGTCCGTCGGTGCCGCTGCGACGACCGCCGGAGCCTGCACCTTCGGGCCGTATCGCTGCTCATGACGGGCAGGCTCTGGCCTCTCCGTCTTGCGTCCTCGGGGAGCAGCATCTTCCCCATCGGTCGGCACCATGACCCCGTCGGTTGCGACCTGCACAGTGCAAGCCTCCGCGGGGATCGCGTCCGTCGCGCGTACGTTGCCTTCGATCACGTCCAGGTCGTCGCGTACACGGGCCAACATGGTCTGCGGGAGGCGGTGCAGCGTCGAGCGACTCAGAACGCACACGCCGATTTCTCGAAGCAACGCCTCCCCCTCGTCGGTCGGCATCGACGCCAGCGCCCGGTTGCCAATCCGCGCCACCAGGGGCGTGTATCGCCCCTCGACCATGCCCAGTCGCAGGTCGAGCGGGACGACCACCCGACCTCGCCCCGACCTCTGGTAGGTGCCCCGCGGCAAGCTCACCTCGCCGAACGTCGTCTCGTACGTCCCGTTGGTCGCGCGACGATTGCCCCACTTCTCGCCGTTCACCGTGACCTCCGGCGCCGCCGTGTCGGCCGCCGCGAAGACCTCGCGCATCAGGGCGCGCCCGACCTCGTTGACGATGTCCTGTACCTGTCGCTCCGCCCTCAACCCGAACCCGTCGCCGCCGACACCGCCGCGGACCATCCGAGCCAGCTCGTCCCGGACCTCTCGACGAAACTCGGTCACGCGTGCGGTCAGCACCGACTTCCAGCCCCCACTGCCCAAGTCTTCTCGCCCTTCGCTCATGAACGCTACTCACCACGCTCCCGCCGGCTCTCGCAACCTCTTCCGCTGCCACGATCTTTTCTCGATTCAGGCGTATTCCAATCTCACGATCGAATGGTGCCGCTACTGGATCGCGACCCGACCGGCCTCGGGTGCGGCGACGCGCGCGAGCTCGTCGGCCTGCCGGACGGTCCGGACTGCGCGTAGGCCGGTAGCTCCTACCTCGTCCGAAACCGCCACGGCGTGGTCGGCGCCTCGACGCCGTGCCGATCCTTGAGCCGGCAGCGGCCGGGCACGCCGAGCGACAAGATGTAGTCGTGCGCGGGCAGTAGCGACCCGACAACGGCGACTACGAACGTCCTCGGGTCCGCCCAGCGCGCATGGTCGTAGCAAAGGCCGTCGTGGCAGTCGGTGATGACGCAGATGCCCGGCTGCATGTCCGCGTCAAACGTGACGCGCACCTCGCGGAGGTCGGTCGCGACATCGGCCTCGCCGTCGGCGGGGACCATCAGGGTGACTGCCGGGACGTGCACGCCGGCCGCGCGCAGGTACTGCTCCCACGCCGCCTCGGTCTCGTCCGCCGAGAGGCCGAGGACAGCGCGGGCGGAGGCGGCGAGCTCCCGCGTCCGCCCGAGGTCGACGAGCAGCGCCTTGAGCTTGTCCTGCCCGTACTTGCCTTCTACAAAGAACAAGAACGCCGACCCGACGTCGTACGCGTCGAAGTCGGCCTTCGGCGGCACGCCGAAGTAGGTCGACCACTGCTCGAGGTCGGCGAGCCT
>DATJYG010000510.1:0-5162 GCA_035499695.1 Polyangiaceae bacterium | reverse complement strand
AGGGTCACCCCGGTCTCCTTGCCGCCGAGCCACGGCGCGGCGTCCAGCTTGTGAGCCGTGTCCCCCTCGAATCTCGCGAATCTCGGCCCTACGGCCGTCCGGAGCACGCCGTATCGCATGGCCCAAGCAAGGTACACCAAGTAGAACGGACCGCCGATGAGCCCCGCGCCGATACGCCTCGCGTTCAGCCCCGACAGCGACGACCTCTTCATGTTCTGGCCGTTGCTCGCCGGCAAGGTCGACGCCGAGGGGCTCGTGTTCGAGGCGGAGCGCGCCGACACCGAGACGCTCAACGCGCGCGCCGAGGCCGGGGACCTCGACGTCGTCGCCGTCTCGATCGCCCGCTGGCCCTCCATCGCTGCCCAGTACCTGCTGCTCCCGCACGGCATGTCCGTGGGCCGCGGGTACGGTCCGGTCGTCGTCGCGACCGAAGCTCGAGACCTCGCGTCGCTCGAGGGCGCGCGCATCGCCGTGCCCGGCCTGCGCACGACGGCCACGATGGTGCTGCGGCTCCTCCTCCCGCGCTTCGACGCGGTCGTCGTGCCCATCTCCCCGTACGCGCGCGTCTTCGAGGCGGTGCGCTCGCGCGAGGTCGACGCGGCGCTGCTCATCCACGAGGGACGGCTCACCTACGAGCGCGAGGGCTTCGCGCGCGTCTGCGACATCGGCGAGGCGTGGGCGGCCCTCACGGTCTCGCCCCTCGCCCGGGGGGCCTCGCCCCTCGCCGGGGGGGCCGGGCTCCCGCTTCCGCTCGGGGGCAACGCCATCCGGCGCTCCCTTGGCGCCGACACCGTCGCGCACGTGTCGCGCCTCTGCCGCGCCTCGATCGCATGGGCGCTCGCGCACCGCGACGAGACGATGGCCGCGCTGCTCGAGCGCGAGACGCGCACCGACGTGGGGCTCGACCGCGCGATGCTCGACCGCTACCTCGCCATGTACGCGAACGCCGACACGCTCGACCCGCCGCCCGACGTGGTGCTTGCGATCGACACGCTCTACGCCCGCGCTCACGCGGCCGGGCTGCTCGACTCGGCCGTGCGCGTGGAACTCGCGCCCTAGCCGGTGCGGCTCCTGCACCGTACGCTTGGGATGGTGAGGGCCTTCGCTTTTCTCGCGCCGACTGCGCTCCTGGTCCTCTCGTGCGGTGCCCCTCCGCCCGCCGAGCGCACGTCCTCGACGTCGAGCGCGATCCAGGGCGGCCAGGCCGACACGACGCACACCTTCGTCACCGGCGTCCTCGCGGATCTCGGGAAGGGCGTGAGCGGTCTCTGCACCGGCACGCTGCTCGCGCCCAACCTCGTGGTGACGGCGCGCCACTGCATCGCGCCCCCCTCGGGCACCACCGTCGACTGCAAGTCGGCCACGTTCGGCACCCAGGTCTCCGCGTCGGCCGTGAACGTGATCGACACGTCGACCTTCGACCAGACGAACCCCGATCCCTCGCAGCTCGTGCCCGTCGCCCAGATCCTGACGCCGGAGTCGCAGGCGATCTGCGGCAACGACATCGCGGTGCTCATCCTCGGCCGCGCCATCCAGATCGGCACGTACGCCGAGCCGTCGATCAACCCGCCGATGACCGACCACGACGCGTACGCCACGTCGGTCACCGAGATCGGCTACGGCCTCGACGGCACCACCGACGACAACTCGGCCGGCGTCCGCCGCATCCGGGAGAACGTCGGCCTCGTGTGCATCCCGAACGACTCGTCCTTCAACGACTGCTTCTCCGACTCGGCGCTGAAGAGCGCCATGTCGGCCAACGAGTTCCAGTCCGGCGACGGCACGTGCGAGGGGGACTCGGGGTCGCCCGCCTTCGACCAGAAGGCCGTGGGCCAGGGCAGGTGGATCAGCTTCGGCGTGCTCTCGCGCGGCGCGACGCAGGGCACCACGTGCTCGACCGCCGTGTACACGCGCCTCGACGCGTTCGGCTCCCTGCTCATCGGGGCGGCGCAGAAGGCGGCCGCGATGGGCGGCTACGTCGTCCCGGCCTGGACCTCGAAGCCCGTGGCGGTCGACACGCCGAGCAGCCCGAGCAGCGGCAACGCCGGCTGCGCCAGCACGACCGTGGCCCCCGGGAAGCCCTCGCCCGGCCAGCTCATCGCCCTCACGACCCTGATGGCTGCGGCCCTCGGCCTGCGGTGGCGGCGTCGCCAGGGGGTCCATCTGTCGGGAAAGCGACAGCTCCGGGGGCCCGGAAAGCCCTGAAAGGGCCGCGAAACCCCTGAAAAGACGCCGGGTGGCGCGTTCGCACGGGATTTGCTGAAATCAACGGCGATGGACACTGCGCTGCAGCCCGAGACCACGGCCCCCGGGGCCCCGGCCACGCGCGACGCGCAGCACCGAGCCCGCTTCGAAGCGGTCCGCCGGCGCGTCTTCGACGACATGGCGTCGGGCAGCGCCCGCTGGCGCTTCAAGTGGCTCGTCCCGTTCCACGTCTTCGTCGTGGGGTGGCTGGCTTACGGCGGTGAGTCGCGCACGCGCCTCGCCATCCAGGTCGCCGCCCTCGTCGTGGTGACGTCGCTCTCCGCGATGAAGGGCGTGATCCGCAGCGATACCGGGAGAGCCCTGTCCTTCGTCGTCGGCGCCTGCTGCTACTTCGCGCTCATCGCGACGACGGGTGGGCTCGGAAGTCCCCTCCTCATCATGGTCGCCATCATGATGTGGCACGCGGCGACGACGACGCCCGACCCGCGCTGGGTCCGCGGCGTGATGTTCCTCGTCTTCGCCGTCGGCTTCGTCGGGCTCGCGCTGCTCTCGACCACGTCGATCGGCATGCTGGGCGCGCCGCTCGGCGCCGGGACGTGGCCGGCGCCCGCGTACGTGGGCACCGCGCTCGCGGCCACCGTCTTCACCATGATGGGCATCTACCGCTCCGGCTGCGTGATGACGCGCGGCTACGAGCACGTCGCCCTGGAGCTCGCCGAGAGGCGCGAGCAGCTGTGCAGCGCCGGCGAGGACCGCTCGCGCGCCCTCGAGGGCATGGCGGCCCGTCTGGCGCACGAGGTGAAGAACCCGCTCGCGGCCATCAAGGGCCTGTCGACGCACATGGCGCGCAACGCGGCGGACCCGAAGACGGCCGAGCGCCTCGCCATCGTGGCCGCCGAGGCGGACCGCCTGCAGTCGATCGTCGAGGGCTTCCTCTCCTTCTCGCGCGGGCTGGACGACCTGACGCCGGCGCCCATCAAGCCGTACGACGTCGCGCGCGAGCTCGCGGTGCTGCTCGAGACGCGCGGCGAGGAGGCGGGGGTCACGCTCGTCGTCAACGGCGACGGGAACCTCGTGGTCGACGCCGACGCGCGCAAGCTGCGCCAGGCGCTGCTCAACCTCGTGCTCAACGCGATCCAGGCGTCGCCGCGCGGGGCGTCGGTGCAGGTCGCGGTCTCGCGCGAGTGCGAGGGGGCGCGCATCACCGTGCGCGACGACGGCGTGGGCATGACGCCGGAGGTGCTCGACCGCATCCGCAAGCCGTACTTCACGACGAAGGAGGGCGGCACGGGCCTCGGCGTCGCCGTGGCGCGCGGCCTCGTCGAGCAGCACGGCGGGCGCCTCGACATCAAGAGCGCCTCGGGCAAGGGGACCACGGTCACCATCGTGCTGCCCATGAAGGCCAAGCCGTGCATGCGGCTGCCGAACCCGCTCCGCAACGAGGCCTCCCCGGCGAGGGACGAGACCGCCGAGCCGGAGCCGCAGCCCGCGACGGCCGGCGTACGCTGAGACCAGCATGAGCCGAGTGCTCGTCCTCGACGACGACGCATCCCTGCGCTTCACGCTGGAGGCGGTCCTCAGCGACGCGGGGCTGAGCGTCGAGACGTGCGACGGCGGCACGAGCGGCCTCGCGGCGTTCGACGCGCGCGGGGCCGACGTGGTGCTGACGGACCTCGCGATGCCCGACATGGACGGCATGCAGGTGCTCGAGCGCCTGCGGGCGAGCGACCCGAGCGTGCCGGTGCTCATGCTCACGGCGCACGGCTCGGAGCGCGTGGCCGTCGGCGCGATGAAGGCGGGGGCGTTCGATTACATCCCGAAGCCCTTCGACCCGGACGAGCTGGTGCTCGCGGTGAAGCGCGCGACCGACTGGCGCGACCTGCGCCTGCAGAACGCGCGGCTGCGCACGGAGGCGGCGCTCGGGCGGGCCATCGTCGCCCAGAGCCCGGCGATGAAGCGCGTGATGGACGTCGTGGCGCGCGTGGCGCCCAAGGACGTGACGGTGCTGCTCACCGGGGAGAGCGGGGCGGGCAAGGACATCGTCGCCAGCGTCATCCACGCGCACTCGCGGCGCGCCGAGAAGCCCCTCATCCGGTTCAACGCGGCGGCGATCCCCAGCGAGCTCGCCGAGGCGGAGCTCTTCGGCCACACCAAGGGCGCGTTCACCGGCGCGCAGTCGGCGCGGCAGGGGTACTTCCAGCAGGCGAACAAGGGGACGCTCTTCGTCGACGAGATCGGCGAGCTGCCGGCGCCCATCCAGGCCAAGGTGCTGCGCGCGCTGCAGTCGGGCGAGGTGCAGCAGGTGGGCGGGCGGCCCGAGACCGTCGACGTGCGGCTCGTCGCGGCGACCAACCGGGACCTCGCGGCCGAGGTGAAGGCGGGGCGCTTCCGCGAGGACCTCTTCTACAGGCTCAACGTGGTGCCCCTGCGCGTGCCGCCGCTGCGCGAGCGGCCGGAGGACGTCGAGCCGCTGGTGCACACGTTCGTCCGCCAGTACGCCGACCGGTACGGCATGGGCGGGGTAGAGGTGGAGCCCGGGCTGGTGGAAGCGCTACGGTCGCACGCGTGGCCTGGCAACGTGCGCGAGCTGGAGAACACCGTGGCGCGCCTCCTGGCGCTCGCGCCGGACGAGAGGATCACGCTGGCGCTCTGGAGATCGCTCTCGGAGGGGCCGGCCGCGAGCGCGGCGACCCCGTCGGCCGCGGGCGACCCGGGGCCGGGCCACCCGCTGCGCACGAGGGTCGAAGCCTTCGAGCGCGCGCTCATCGCCGAGTCCTTCGAGGCGGCCGGCCGCAACCAGAGCGAGACGGCGCGGCGCCTGGGCGTCTCGCGCCCGGCGCTCATCGAGAAGCTCCACAAGTACGGCCTGATCTGATGCGTCGGCGCTGGCTCGCGCTGGCGCTCCTCTGCCTCCTCGCGCTGCTCGTTGCAGGGTGCTCGAGGCACGCGACGGCGAC
>DATJYG010000509.1:0-11042 GCA_035499695.1 Polyangiaceae bacterium | reverse complement strand
GACCAGTGCCTCGAACATCGCGCGATCGAGGCCGTTGCGCTTGTCCCCGCGATTCAGGCGGACGTGGGCAACGCCGTCTTCGACGGAGAGGAGGACGCGATCGTTGGTCGTCATGGGCTGTGTCTATAGCGACTCACTCGTCCTCGAGCTTGCCGTTGGCCTCCTGGATGGCGCGGTCGACACCTGGCTCGAGGAAGTAGCGTCGGAAGACGATGGCCTGGAACGGATCGCGGCTCGCGAAGCGCGCCGGGAAACCGGAAGCGTCGATCCGCTCGAGGATCTTCTCCTTCGGCGTTCCAGCGCTCACGGCGCCGCGCACCTGGTCGACCACGGACCGCAGCAGGACCCGCAGGTCGTCGACGTACCGGAAGTCGTGGAAGATCGGTCCGTGGCCGGGGACGATGGTGGTCGCGTCCACCGCACGCGTCTTCTCGAGCACCGCGGTCCACTCCGTGAGGTACGAGCCCATGGCGAAGGGGATCGGCGCAACGACGGCGTCCCCTGTCGCCAGGAACTTCGCGTCGGGCACGTACGCCATCGCGTCCCCGGCGGTGTTGCCGCGGCCGAAGTGCAGGAGCGTCACCTCGCGGTGCCCGAGGTCGATGGTCATCTCGTCCTTGAAAGTGAGCGTCGGCGGCGCGAGCTCGACGTCCTTCCAGAGTGCGACGGCAGCGTCGCCGTCGGCGATCTCCTCGGCGATGTAGGCGCGATCGAAGTCGCCCAGTGGCGTGCCATCCTTCTTCTTGCCGGAGGCGAGCGAGGAGCGGAGCGCGTCCACGAAGGGGCCGACCTGCGTCTTGTAGGCGTGGACCTGCTCCGCGCCGTGCTTGGCGAGCAGACGGGCGGTCTCCTCGTGGGCGATGAGCGTCGCGCCGGGGAACGCCTGCCGGTAGACGGCGTTGCCGAAGACGTGGTCGTTGTGCCAGTGCGTGTTCACGACGTAGCGCACCGGCTTGTCGGTCACGGCACGAAGATCGGCGATCATGCGACCCGCGAGCTCCGGGAACTGCCCGGTGTCGACGACGAGGGCGGCGTCGTCGCCGACGACGGCGACGCAGTTGCCCGTGACGATCGCCGTCTTGGACTCGTGCGCGAGGAAGACGTACACGCCTCGAGCTACCTCGATGCGGTCGTACCCGTCCGCCAGGGGTCGGTGTGGGGGCGGAGCCGGTGGCGGAGTTGCCACGACCGACGGGGACGACGCGGGAGTCGCGCTCGCGGGCGCGCCCGCGCATCCCGGGACCACTGAAAACGCAGACGCGAGGGTGGCCACGAGCCACGAAGACGGAGGGGATGAGGGAGGCATCGTCAAGGGATCCCTTCGTCCGGCAAGGGCGCGAAATTTCTCCGGCCGTCGGGACGAACCGTCCGGTCATGCAAGGTTGGCTTCTGGCCGTCGTCCTCGCCGCGGTTCTCGATACGAGCAGTCCCTTCACCAACTACTCGACCGAGGTACTCGCCCCCGGCGTCTTCGCCTTCGTGGCGCCCGACGACGAGAGTGGGATCGTGAACTCGAACACGCTGCTCGTCGTCGGCGACGACGCGGCGCTGGTGGTCGATACCGGACAGTTCCCTTCCCTCACGCGACGCCAGATCGCCGAGATCCGCCGCATCACGCCGGTGCCCGTGCGCTACGTCGTCACCACCCACTGGCACGGCGACCACCACATGGGCAACGTGGCCTACCGCGAGGCCTTCCCGGACGCCGTGTTTCTCGCGCACGAGGAGACGCGCCGCCTCGAGCTGAAGAACGGGCTCAAGGAGCTCGCCGAGGCGACCGACAGCGCGCGAAAGCAAATCGCGGCAGTGGAGGCCCTCCTCGCACACGGCAAGGGCCGCAGTGGGGCACCGCTCCGGGCCGACCAGCGCCGGCACCTCGACGCCTTCCTCGCGGACATGCGCCTCTACCCTGCCGAAGTCGATGCAGCGACCTTCGTCCCCTCCAGCGTCACCTTCCGCGACGGCGTCACCATCCAGCTCGGCCGGCGCGAGGTGCGCGTGATGCACCTGGGACGCGGGAACACGGCCGGTGACGCGGTCGTCTACGTCCCGGACGCGAAGGTGCTCGCGGCGGGGGATCTGCTCGTCGCCCCCACGCCTTTCGCGTTCGGCTCGTACGTCCGCGAGTGGCCGCGCACGCTCGACGCCCTCACGGCAATCGACGCGACGACGATCGTGCCGGGGCACGGGCCGGTCATGCACGACTTCACCTACGCGCGGCGCGTTCGCGATGCGCTGGTACGCATCGATTCCCAGGTTCGCGACGCGGTCGCCAAGGGCAAGACACTCGAGCAGGTGCAGGCTTCGGTGAAGCTCGATGCCGTGGCCACCGGCTTCGCCGCGCGGGGGGACGCATACCGGGTGGACGCCCTCGCGAACGCGTTCGTGGCACCGGCCGTCGATCGCGCCTTCCAGGAGGCGCAAGGGCAACTCGCCGACGAAGAGTGAATCTGACCAGGGCCGACCAGTCTGAGCATGGGCTCCACCATGAGCGGCGAGCTGGCCAGCATCACGACCACGACCCAGGTGTGAGCGAGGGGCCGCGGCCACCGCGGGACCCGGAGGGCGCGCTCGACGACGACGAGGCCCGCTTGCACCATGAAGTACGCGCCCCACATCCCGGCGGCCCACCAGCCGAGCGCCGGCAGCATCACGTAGGCGTGGAGGAGAGCGCTCGCCGCGAAGGAGGCCGCGAGACCGAGCCCGGGCAACCGTCGTCTCGCGAGCGGCCTGAAGATCCGGGCGAAGAGCCACATGCTGACGGTGCGCGCCCACCGCTCGCCCCAGAATTCCTGCACGGTGCGCGAGAGGACCGGGGCGCGGTGAAGGTCGTAGACGACGACGCCCATCGCACGGAAGCCGAGCGTCGCCGCCGCGTAGGCGGCATCGGTGAGCCCGACCATGAACGCCGCACCCGCACCCAACCGGGTCAGCGTCCGCGCTGGATCGGCGAGCCCCGGAGCGAACACGAAGCAGGCCCACGCCGCCCCCACGGTGAGAGCACCGTACGCGCACGCTCGAAGAGCCGCCGCGCCGTCGAGCGCCGGCCCCGCGTACTTCAGGCGCATCGTGTCCACGAACGCGAACGCGTGCCAGATGCGACGCAACGGCGACAGCTCCTTCCGCGCCAGCACCAGGTCGAGCACGCGCACGCAACAGACGAAACCCATCAACGCCAGCGCTGCACGCCACAGCGTGTGCTCGGCAGGGACCTGCCACGGGAGGGCGAGCTCGGGCAGCGCGACGACCAGCGCGAGTATCCTCCGCCCGCGGGGGCCCGCCGCGATCAGAGCCGCGAGGAACTGCAGGGCGTAGGCCTCGAACGCGGTCATCGCGACGAGGCGCATGCGATCAGCCTACCGGACCGGGATGTGACGGGAGAATCGATGGTCTCCCGGGCGATACACGCGTCTCCCGAATGCGACACCGGACCGTCGCCGCGATCCTGCGGGATACCGGTTTACCGCGGAGATCCAACCTGGCCCGCGTCGTGCTCGCAGGCGGGGGATGAATGATCTTCGCGTCGGCACCGAGGCACCGCTCTCCCACTCGACTTCGGGCGCAGGATCGTTCAGCGTGAAACGCGTGAGATCCGCGGTTCTCGCGCTCGCGACGCTGTCTGCATCCGTTGCCGTCGTCGTCGGGTCGATCGCTTCGTGCGGCGGCGGCTCGAACCAGCAGTCATCCGGTGTCGGCCCCGGCGACGGTGGGCCCGGGGACGGCGCGCAGTCCGGCGACGGGCAGATGAACAACGGCGACGGACCCGTCGGCACCGAGGGCGGCGGCGGCGGTGACGCCGGCGATCCTTGTGCGGCCGACACGGGCGGGACGTCGGGCACGTCGGCCCTCACAGCGGTGTGGGCCAACGAGGGCGGCGACAAGGTCACGCGCGACGAGCTTCGCGCCAGCACGAGCGCCACCGCCGTCGCGAACAGCGTGTGGGACGGGCACTGCATCAAGGTCTTCGGCGCCAAGAACGAGGTCGTGTCGTTCAACGTGGTGCTCGAGGCCGCGAAGTCGCAGGCCTCGAAGGTCACCGTGAGCCTCGGCAACCTGACGGGGCCCGGGGGCACGGTGATTCGCTCGGCGCCTCGCACGACCGACAAGTTGTTCGACTGGACCACGACCGAGGTCGAGCTCTTCTACGTGCGATACCTGCAGATCAAGGGGCTGAGCCAGCAGGCGTACGGCACCATGGCCACCTGGCAGGAAGCCACCTTTCCGAGGCGCGCGCAGTGCCCGGGGATGATGCAGGCCACTCCGGACTCCAAGCCCACCGGAACGGGGTGCCCCTGGGCGCAGCGCCCGGTCGCGGACAAGTTCTACCCGGACATCGCGGTCCCGATGGAGCTCGTGCCGACCTTCGACGTCGCGGCGTCGACCAATCAGTCGGTCTGGGCGGACGTGTACATCCCGAAGACCGCGCCTTCCGGCGTATACGGCGCCATCCTCTCCATCAGCGAGAACGGCAGCGTCACGCACAAGGTGCCCGTCAGCCTCAGGGTGCGGAACTTCGGGCTGCCCGACGCCCCGAGCGCCAAGACGATGCTCTTCACGTCGTCCGGCGACATCTCGCCGCGCTACGGCAACAGCCTGACGGCCACGGCGATCAAGAACGAGCGCCTGATGGCGCACCGGCACAAGCTCTCGCTCATCGGCGACGACACGAACCAGTCGGGCACGCAGCCCGGCGCGGACTACGTCTCGGTGCTCGACGGGACCTTCTTCACGTCGGCCAACGGCTACGCGGGCCCGGGAACCTCGACGGGACAGGACGTCTACTCCATCGGGACCTACGGGGGCCTGACCGAGGGCTCCACGCAGACGCAGTTCACCAGCGTGTTCGACGGCTGGGAGACCTGGTTCGAGGCCAACTCTCCCAAGACGGAGCGCTTCGTCTACCTCTGCGACGAGATCGACTGCACGCAGAGCACCCCGACGCTCGCGACGCAGCTCCAGTGGTGGTCGGCCATCAGCGGCGTGGGCGCGAAGCTGCACACGCTGGCGACGCAGTCGCTGCTCGACGCGCCCACGACGCTCAGCGATCCCACGTCCAGCTGGCCCTTCAGCCAGGGCGTCTCGAGCGGAGGCACCTCCACCGGCGGGACGACGGCCGCAGACCAGACTGCCGCCGACGCCGTCACCGCCGCCGAGCCGACCCGAAGGCTCTTCTCGTACAACGGTCAGCGCCCGGGCGCCGGCTCGTGTGCCACCGAGGACGACGGCGTGGCGCTGCGCGAGCAGCCGTGGGGTCAGTACAAGAAGCACATCGACCGGTGGTTCTGGTGGGAGGCCACCTACTACGACGACAACCAGCAAGGGCTCGGGACCGTCGACCTGTTCAACAGCGCGAACACCTTCGGCACGGCGACGACCGACGCGAGCTACGGCACGACGGGGGGCGCCAACGGAAACGGCCTCTTCATGTACCCGGGCACCGACACCCTCTTCCCGGCGAGCTCGTACGGCATCGCCGGTCCCATCGCCAGCTTGCGCCTCAAGCACTGGCGCCGTGGCGTCCAGGACGTGGACTACCTGACGCTGGCGAGCGCCATCGACTCCAAGACCGTCGGCACCATCGTCGCCAAGATCGTCCCGAGCGTGCTCTGGGAGGTGCAGTGCCACGATCCGACGAACGATTGCTCGTACTCGTACGCGCCTCCCACCTGGAGCGACAACCCCGACGACTGGGAGGCCGCGCGCGCGCAGCTCGCGCACATCATCGACGGACAATAGGCTGGGCGGGTCACTCCGCGCTTCGTGCGCGGCTGTCGGGCACCATGAACTGAGCGCGCGCGAGCTCGGCGAAGCGACCGTCGCGGGCGATCAGCTCGTCGAAGGTGCCCATCTCGACGATGCGACCCTCGTCGAAGACGGCGATGCGCGTGGCGTTGCGCACGGTGGACAGCCGGTGCGCGATGACGAAGGCGGTGCGTCCCACCATCGCGTCGTCGAGCGCGCGCTTCACCTTCCCCTCCGTCGCGGCGTCGAGCGCGGACGTGGCCTCGTCGAGGATCAGGATCGGTGGGTCCTTGAGGAGCGCGCGGGCGATCGAGAGCCGCTGGCGTTCGCCGCCCGAGAGGGACCGGCCACGCTCGGCGATGACCGTGTCGAGCCCTTCGGGCTGGCGCAGCATGACGTCGGTCGCCTGCGCGCGCGCCAGCGCGGCGATGACCTCCAGGTCGGTCGCGTCTGCACGACCGACGAGGACGTTCTCGCGAATCGTCCGCGCGAAGAGCATGGGCTCCTGGAAGACGACGCCGATGTTCCTCCGGAGCGATTCGAGGGTCAGGGTGCGGATGTCGACGCCGTCGACGAGGATCCGCCCGGACTGCGGATCGAAGCTCCGGTGCAGCAGCGAGAGCGTCGTCGACTTGCCCGAGCCGGTGGCCCCGACCAGCGCCAGCGTTTCGCCCCGCTTCACCTCGAACGAGAGGCCCTGCACCGCCTGGCGGCTGCCGTCGTAGGAGAAGGAGACGCCCTCGAAGCGGATCGTGCCGGCAACGCGCCCGGCGTCCCTGGCGCCCGCGCAGTCGCGCACCGCGGGGATCGTGTCGACCACCTCGAAGAACTGGCGGATCTTCGGCGCCTGCGAGAACGCCGAGTTGACGAAGTCCACGACCTGCTCGAGCCGGGCGATGAGCACCGTGGAGAACGTCGTGAACGTGATGATCTGCCCCACGGAGATCTCGCCGCGGAAGCGCAGCACGACGCCGAGCGAGATGATGCCGAGGACGGTCAGCGTGCACGCCGTCCGGGTCGCGACCGAGACCACCGCCCACCAGGACAGGACGGGGATCTGCGCCCGAAGGACGCGGACGATCATGTCACCCAGGGCGCGGACCTCGGCATCGATCCGCGCGAAGCTCTGCACGACGGCGATGTTGGAGATGGTGTCCGTGGCGCGCTCGGCGAGCTCGGTGTGCACCTCCTCGACCTTGCGCTGCAGCTTCTCCGTCTTGCGGGCGACGAGCGCCGCGACGATACCGAAGATCGCGACGAGGCAGACGAGGAGCATCCCCATCCGGAAGTCGATGAGGAGCGTCAGTGGCAGCAGGACGACGACCGTGACGAGCCCCGCGAGGTGGGTGCGGAAGAGCGAGAGCCAGAACCACCACATCGCGTGGGCGCCATCGAGCATGACCTTGAGCACGCGCCCGGAGTGCGTTCCGACGTGGAACGACTGCGGCAGCCGGAGGGCGTGCTCGAAGTAGTCGGCGATGACCGCCAGACGGCGGCGATGCGACAGGCGGTCGGCGTGGAGCGCGGTGTAGACGCCCGAGCCGATCGTGAAGAGGCCGAAGGCTCCCCACGCCACGAAGAGCCGCGTCGGCGGCCCGTGCTCGCCGGGCTCGCGACCCGTGACGTAAAGGGCGTCGATCATCCGCCCGAAGAGGACGGGCTCGGCGAACGCGACGGCGGCGAGCAGCATGTTGGCCACGCCGAGCAGCGCGCCCAGGCGGCGCTCGGGGCCGAGCCGGCCGAGGACACGGAGGTACAGCCGCAGCAACTGCACGTGACCGGCGGGATGTTACACAATCCCGCCGGGTAGCTCGTTCGCTATGGATGCGATGCGGGCACGGGCATGGGCCTTCCGCCCGGGCCGCCACCCATCGCGCCACCCATCCCGGGCGGCATCATCGGCCCGCCCATCGGCGGCCCCGGCATGATCTTGAGCAGCTCGACCTCGAACACGAGCATCCCCGCCGGTGCGCCCGGCTTGCCCGCGTAGGCGAGCTTCTCGGGAACCCAGATGCGGCGCTTCTCGCCCTCGACCATCAGCTGCACCGCTTCGGTCCAGCCGGGGATGACCGCGTTGAGCCCGAAGGTCGCCGGCTCGCCCCTCGCGTACGATGAGTCGAACATCTTGCCGTCGGTCGTCCAGCCCGCGTAGTTCACCTGCACGCGGCTGGTCGCCGTCGGGTGCGTCGTGCCCGTTCCCTTCGTCAGCACCTTGGTCGCGAGGCCGCTTGCGGTCTTCACGGCGTCGCCGGGGGGCGCCTTCACGTCGGGCGGCGTCTTCGGGCCCTTCAGGATGTCGACGAGCTCGATGACCATCGTCGTGTCCTGCGAGGGCGGGGGCGGCAGTCCGGGGCGCGCCTTCGGACCGAGGGCGGCGGGCACCCAGAAGGTGCGCTTCTCGCCGGTGACCATGAGCTGCGTGGCCTCGGCCCACCCGTCGGACATGCCGGTCACGGCGCGCGCCATCGGCATCCCCTCCTTGGAGGCGTCGAGGAGCTTCCCGTCGGGCGTCCAGATCGAATAGTTCACCTTCACGCCGTCGTTGGGCCCGGGGTGATCCTTGCCCGTCCCCGGCTGCATGACGACGCTCGCCAGGCCGTCCGCTGTCTTCTGCGCATCCGCGGGCGCTGCGGCGACGTTCGCCGGAGGCCTCGGCCCCGGAGTGATGCCGAGCAACTCGATGTCGAACACGAGCATGCCCGCGGGCGCACCGGGCTTGCCCGCGTACGCCAGCTCCTGCGGGATCCACAGGCGCCGCTTCTCGCCGACCACCATGAGGCCGACGCCCTCGGTCCACCCCGGGATCACCCGGTTGAGCGCGAACTCCGCGGGCTGCGGCCTGCGGCCGGGCTGCAGCGGCGCGACGGAGCTGTCGAACATCTTTCCGTCGGTCGTCCAGCCCGTGTAGTTCACCTTCACGGTGTCGTTCGGCAGGGGCTTGTCTGCGCCCGTGCCGGGCGTGAGCACCTTGCTCGCGAGGCCATCCGCGGTCTTCACGGCGTCGGCGGGGGGCGCCGCCACGTCGGGCGGAGCCGGCAACCCGGTCGCGGACGCCGAGGCGCTCGGGCCTCCTCCCTCACGGGTTCCGCCATCGGCAGCGGACGAGCCGCCCTTGCAAGCGGCCACGGCCGGCGTCACGAGGAGAACGAGGGCGAGCGCCGCCTGCGCGCGGCGCGAGACGAAGGAGGTACGGGTCATGGGGGACGCACCGGAGCACGACCGGGCGCGTTGCACAAGCGCGGCCGCGCGCGGGGCAGTCAGGTCGACCGGGCCACGCGAGGCTCGAGCTCGTTGCAGGCGTCGACGAATGCTCTGAAGTACGAGTCCGGGTCGGTCGGGTGGTAGCCGACGACCGACGAGGTCACGCCCTGGACGGTGAGCGTGAAGGTCTCGATCTCCTCGGTCTTGGGCCCGGGCTCCTCCGTGCCTTGGTGCCGGCGGAACCAGGCGTGCGCGTCCACGAAGCCATGAAAGGGAGGCATCACGACGAGCGCTAGAACGCCACGACCGGTGCTCACAAGATCCATTACATTCGGTCCGTTGAGAATCAACGCCGGGAAGCGACAGGGAACGGCGAGCTTTCCGAGCACGTAGTTGCCGGCGCTGTCCCGTCCGGTCATCGCCAGCTGCATCGGAACGGCGACGGCCTGCGCATCTTCGACGCGCAGGTATACGTCGTACGAGCCGGCGGCGAGCGCCGCGGAGAAGGTGACCTGCTCGGCATCCTTCACCGGCGTCCCGGGCAACACCTTGCGCAGGTCCACCTTCAGCGGGCTCTCGACGGTCGATGAACCGCGGAGGCCGAGGACGACGTTCCACGCGAGGTACGTCGGCGCGACGTTGTCGTTCATCCAGGACACGTCCACGGCGAGCGCGCCCCTGAGGGTCGGATCGAAGGTGACCGATACGCTCTGGGCGCGCAGGCGATACCCCGCCTCCACGTTGGCCTGGCGGAACGCCGTCGTCTCGGCCGCCGTCGTCGGATCCGTGGAGAAGTTGTCCGAGGAGAGCATCGACACGTGGTACTGGCGCACCTGCGACTCGCCCTGGACGAAGAGGTCCATGCCGCTGGTCCCGAGGTTCGTCTGGCACCACTCGGTGATGAACGGCGCCGTCTGCCACCGGTTCGCGGCTCCGGTGACGGCGGCGATCGCGGTGCCCCCACCGGCGAGGCCGTCCGACCCGAGGCAGTCCACGCGGATGCCGACGGGAGGCGTCACGCTGGCGACCGCGGTGGTCAGCGCCGCCTGCTGCTCGGCGTTGACCACGAGCAGCTTGTTGGAGAAGAGCATCGTGTTCAGGTTCACCAGCCGCTGCGCGTTCGCGTCGGTGATCGGCGTCTGCGTCGACGTCGAGTAAGGCCCACCCGGTTGCGTGAAGGGGTAGAGGTGCATCTCGCCCCAGTTGCCGTAGCTGGAGACGTCCATCCACGCGAAGTGCGGGTCGTTCTTGTACCGGTCGGCGATCGCCGTCAGCAGCTCGGTGAGGCGCGAGAAGTACGCGTCGCTGTTCCAGTCGGGGATCAGGTACTGCGTGGAGTCGCCGGGCGCGGCTCCGATGAGCGGGTTGACCACGGCGGCCAGATCGTCGGGGATCGAGGTCTGGGCGTTCATGTACGTGTGGTCGGCGCACCCCTGGCAGAGCGCCATGATCCGCATGCCGAAGCGGCCGCCGCGCGCCTTGGCGGCGGCGATTTCATCGTCGATGAGCGCCCACTGGAAGTTGCCCTGGCTCGGCTCGAGCTGGGCCCAGTTCCACCGCTGGTAGGAGTCGACGTCGGGCCAGCCCGCCGGATACGCGGCACTCCCGAGCCACAGGTACTGCCCGCGCATCGGGTTGCTCAGCTCCGGGCCGCTCATGGGGAGCGACGGAGGGTTGAACGTGACCGACACGAGGCCCGCGTCCGTGGCGGCATCGGTGCTCGAGTCCGTTCCACCCTCGGGTCGCGGGCCGCCGGTGTCGGAGCCGCCGGCCGCATCGTCGCCGGATCCCGCGTCGGGCGGCGTCGCGCTCGACGACGAGCTGCCGCACGCGGCCGCGGCGGCGATGCAGGAGACGGCGAGAAGAAGGCACCACCCTTGCCGGCCGAGGCTCATGAGATGATCATGTGCGTCTTCTGACGGTCGGTCCACAACGGAGGGCGGGGGGTGATGGACGAGAGAGACTTCGACGGAACTCGCGTGCTGGAGCAGCTTGCCGCAATCGGGCGGATCGACGATTTCTTCGAGGCGATCGACGCCGACAACGTCCAGAGGGCCGCCTCACTCATGAAGAAAGCCGGGATAGACGCGCCCACCATC
>DATJYG010000508.1:0-14395 GCA_035499695.1 Polyangiaceae bacterium | reverse complement strand
CACAACTGCGGCCGCTGCGGTCACGACTGTCTCGGCGGCGCGTGCACGGCCAGCGTGTGTCAGCCCGTCACGCTCGTCCCGGGAAGCGCCGGATACCGGCCGTGGCAGCTCGCGCTCACCGCGACCGCGGTCTACTTCACCGACACGATCAACGGGCAGATCGCGAAGGTGAACAAGGACGGCACGGGGCTGCTCCCGCTCGACAGCTCCGGGTTCCGCGACAACGCGCTGGGGCTCGACGACGCCGGCGTCTTCTTCTCGGATCTGAACGACAACGCGATCGTCCATTGCACCCTCACGGGCTGCGGCGCGGGACCCACGGTGCTCGCGATGGTCCCCTCGGGCGGCGACGTCATCGCGCTCGCCCTCGACCAGGGCATCACCTTCGCCGACGACATGTGCGACCTGTATCGCCTGCCCACGAAGCTCGGCGGTAACCCGATGACGCTCGTCCTGTCGGACGGCGGCAGCCCCTGCCCGTACGACGTGCAGAGCGACGGCACGCACCTCTACGTCGCCGAGGACAACGGGCACGTCATCCGGATGGACCTCGACGGCGGCGGCGTGCTCGACCTCTCGGGCGCACAGTCGGTCCCGCTGGCCAACGGCCTCGCGATCGACTCGCAGGCCGTCTACTGGGTTCAGCAGGACCCGAACTTCTCGCTCCCGGGGACGGTCAACGTCGCCGGCCTGGACGGCACCAACCCGCACGTGCTCGCCGGCAACCAGCCGAACCCCGAGCACATCGTCAGCGACGGCACCAACGTCTACTGGACCACGACCGGCTTCGGCAGCAGCGGCAACAGCGGCAAGGTCATGATGTGCTCTCCGGCCAACTGCCAGCCGGTCACCCTCGCCAGCCAGCAGGCCAATCCGCAGTACATCGTGGTCGACGGGCAGGCGGTCTACTGGTCCGACTTCGACGGGGTGAACAACTTCCCCGCGACCGTCATGAAGGTCGCCAAGCCCTAGAGCTCCAGGTTTGTAGCGGTAGACGCCGCGCCGGGGCTTCTCGTATGCTCCCGGCCGCGAACATGCTGACGGATCTTCACTCCTCAGGCCGCCTCGCTCTCCCCCTCGTCGCCGCCGCCGCCCTCGCCCTGGGCGCCTGCAGCCGCAACAACATCGAGGCCGTGAACCTCGCCAACGAGGGTGACCAGGAGAAGAACGGCGGCAACGTCGACGGCGCCATCTCCAAGTACGAGCAGGCGACCAAGCTCGACTCGGACAACGCGCGCATCTGGTGGAAGCTCGCGCTGGCCTACGAGAAGAAGGAAGACTGGCAGAAGATGGCCAACGCCTGCGCGAAGGCCGAGGAAGCCGCCGAGAAGTCGGACAAGAAGAAGACGCACGCCGACTACTACTTCCGGCAGGGCTACGCGATCGAGCAGCTCGCCGAGAAGGGTGACGCGCCGTGGGCGGACGCCAAGGCTCCGTTCCAGACCGCCATCCAGCTCGACGCGAACCTCGGCCAGGCCTACGGCGAGCTCGCGTGGGTCCTCATCCACGGCGACGACGAGGCGGGGGCCATCCAGAACTGGAGCAAGGCGATCGAGACCTCGCCCGACCAGACCCAGTACTACGTCACCCTCGCCGACGAGTACCGCCGCCTGATGTTCTACGATCAGGCCGAGCAGGTCCTGCGCGAGGGGCTGTCCTTCGCGAAGGAGGACGACAAGCACCTGTTCAACATGCACGCCCTGCTCGGCGACATCTACGAGAACAAGAACGACATCTCACGCGCCGTGGCCGAGTACGAGGCCGCCAAGAAGTCGTGCGACAGCAACAAGTGCAACGACCACAAGGAGGCGTACTTCTACCTGGGGTCCGCCTACTCCGAGCTGACGCCGCCCAAGAAGAACGAGGCGATCCAGCAGCTGCAGTCGTTCTGGAAGATCACCTGCAAGGGAGCCCTGGCCGCCAAGTACGGCGACCAGTGCGCGCAGTCGCAGGAGATCGTGCGCCGCATGGGCGGCTCGCTCCAGTAGAGCTCGCGCCCACCAAAAACGCCTGAGATCAAGGGGCCTTCAGCGGTATAGTCGGCGGTCGAAGAGGGTGGCTGAACGCTACCCACTTCGCTGTTGCGCTCTGGTACCGTTTGCTTTGCGCCGGCTGTCCCGCCCGAAGCGCGGGAAGCCTCCCGTCACGCGAGCGATGCACCGAATCCGAGGCTGATCGATGGAGCTAGAGGAGCGAATTTCGTATCTGGAGACCGTCCGCGACTGGCAAGGCCTGGTCGAGGAGCTCGAGAAAGGAATCGCGTCATCCGCGGGCAATGCGGCGAAGGCCCAATATCACCTGCGCCTCGGGCGCACCCTCGAGAGCAAGTTCCTCGCGGGCGTGAAGGCGCTCAAGCACTTCCAAGACGCGTACAAGCTCAACCCCGCGCTCACCGAGAGCCTCGAGGCCGCGCGCAACGTCTACTGGGATCTCGGGAAGCTCAACATGGTGCAGAAGCTCCTCGAGCTGGAGCTCAAGGCCGGCTCGGACGGGCCGCGCGCCAGCGAGCTTCTCCTCGAGCTCGGCGACGTCCTCTGCGACCTGGGAGACTGGGAGAAGGCCGCCGCGACGTACGCGCGCAGCCTGGGCACGAGCGGAGGCAAGAGCCCCGACGCGAGCGCATGTCTCGCCGACGTGCAGGTGGAAGCCGGGACGTGGCAGGAGCACATCGCCGCGCTGCTGCGCGCGTCGAACGACGCGAAGGATGCGCAGAGCAAGGCTCGCATCCTCCTCCGCGCGTCGCGCGTCGCGCGCCGTTACGCGCCCGACGAGTCCGAGGCGATGCTCGCGCGCGCCTACGCGGCCGATGCCGGGAGCAGACAGATCGCCGCGATGTACGAGGGCATCCTCGGCGAGCAGGGTCGCTTCGATCAGCTCGAGAGCACGCAGAAGCAGATCCTCTCGCAAGCGAGCGACCGCAAGCAGCGAGCGCGGCTGGCGCTCGCGTTCGGGACGCGATGGGTCTTGCGCCACCAGAACGTCGACATCGGCACGCACTTCCTCGAGGAAGCGCTGAAGCTCGATTCGAACAACGACGGCGCCTTCTTCTACCTGCGCGAGGCGTACGGCAAGAAGGGCGGCGACTGGGACCGCGTGCTCACGCTGGCCGAGGAAGCTGCGACGCGCTCCGAGGACGGCGGAGGCACCTTCCTGCTCGCGCAGGCCGGCACCATCGCGTGGAGGCAGCTCGGCAACCTCATTCGCGCGCGCTCGTCCTTCGAGCGACTGAGCGCCGTGTCCCCCGAGCATCCGCAGCTCCGGGCCTTCGAGGCGCAGATCGGCGAGACGCTCAAGCCGTCGCGGGGACAGCCCGCGGCTCCCGCGCCGACGCCGTCGCCCGCGCCCGCGCAAGCGAGGAGGGCGCCGGCCCCCGAGCCCGACCCCGTCTCTCAGGTGCCGACGCCGCGCGCGCCGCTGCCTGCCGACACGACGCCCCCGGCCGCGGCGCCGCCCCCTCCGCCTCCGCCTCCCGCGGAGGTCGACGCCGACGAGGCCAAGATCTCCGAGCTGCGCGCGCTCGCCGACAAGCAGGAGGGCGCCAAGCGATACAACGAGTACGTCAAGACGCTGCTCGCGCTGGCGGCGCTCGTGCCGAACCACGACGAGAAGGTGTCGCTCTACACGAAGGCGGCCGACCTCTACGTCACCAAGTTCGCCAACCAGGCGGAGGCGGTGAAGGCCTACGAGGCGGTGCTGGCCATCGATCCCGACCACGGCCAGGCCATCGAGTACCTGCGCCAGATGTACGAGAAGCGCCGCGACTGGGAGAAGCTCCTGGGGCTGCAGCGGCGCGAGGCCGAGCGCCTCGGCTCCGGCCCGGACCGCGCCGCCAAGTTCCTCGAGATCGCGAAGCTCGCGACCGAGCGCGTGAAGAAGCCCGAGATCTGCATCGAGCTCTGGCAAGAGGTCATCGCCAGCGATCCGAGCAACGCCGAAGCGCTCGGGGCGCTCGCGGGGCTCTACGAGCGCTCGAAGGACTTCGAGAAGCTCGCGGCGGTGCTCGAGCAGCAGGCCGAGATCACCTTCGACGCGCCGGCGAAGATCCAGGTGCTCACCAAGCTCGGCACCATCTACGGCGACCGCCTGAACAACGACGAGGGGGCCGTCAACGCGTGGCGCTCCCTGCTCACGCTCGATCCGAACGACCGCCGCGCCCAGGACGCGCTCAAGAAGAAGTACCTGACCCTCGGCCGGTGGGACGACCTCGAGGTCTTCTACGCCGAGAGCGGCAAGTGGGACGAGTTCATCCGCGTCCTCGAGCAGCAGGAGGCCAAGGAGACCAACCCCGAGGCGAAGATCTCGCTGCTCTTCAAGGTCGCGCAGCTCTGGGCCGACAAGAAGCAGAAGCTCGATCGCGCCGCCAAGTCGTACGAGAAAGTCCTCGAGCTGCAGCCGAACAACCTGCAGGCCGCCGAGGCGCTCGTCCCCATCTACACGGCGGCGAACAACTCGAAGGCGCTCGCGAACGCCATCGAGGTGAAGCTCGGTCACGAGCAGGATCCCACCTCGAAAGTGGAGCTGCTCCGCGAGGTCGCGGCTCTCTACGAGGGCAAGGTCAAGGACCCGCAAAAGGCTTTCGATCGCTACCTCTCGGCCTTCGAGATCGCTCCGGGCGACCCGCGGTCGACCGACGACGTCGAGAGGGCCGGCAAGGCGACGACGCGCTGGGAGGAGGTCGTCTCCACCTATCGCCGCGCCATCGAGGCGGCGGATTCGAACCGCGAGCGCGAGACCGCCGTCATGCTGCGGCTGCGCCTCGGCCGAGTGCTCGTCGACAGCCTCCAGCGGATCGACGAAGCGCTCGAGACGTATCGCGCGGTCTACGAGGACGACGGCGAGAACGTCGAGGCCATCGGCGCGCTCGAGCGTCTCTACCGGCACACGTCGAAGTTCAGCGACCTGCTCGGCATCTACGAGAAGAAGCGCGATCTGTCGTCGTCTCCGGAGGAGAAGAAGGCGATCAACTACGAGATCGCCAAGCTCTACGAGAACGAGATCAAGGACGTCGACAAGGCCATCGACACCTACGTGCAGGTGCTCGAGGACGAGCCGAGCGACGCACACACGCTCGCCGCGCTCGACGTTCTCTACGGGCGGCTGGGACGCTGGGAGCCTTACGTCGACGTGCTGCGCCGGCGCATCGAGCTCGACGTCGGCGAGTCGGAGCTCATCGACCTCAAGTTCCGCCTCGGTAGCACCCTCGAGAAGCACCTCGAGGACGCCGCCGGTGCACTCGAGAACTACCGCGAGATCCTCTTCCTCGACCCGCAGCACGAGGGCGCGCGCACCGCGCTCGAGGAGATGCTGCAGGGACAGGGCGAGCTCCGCGGGGAGGCCGCGCAGATCCTCGAGTCGATCTACGAGGAGCGCGGGGAGTGGCCGAAGCTCATCCAGGCGCTCGAGATCCTCAGCGCCGGACAGGGCGACATCGAGAAGCGCGTCGCCCTCAAGCGCAAGGCCGCGCGGATCAGCGCCGAGCGGGTCAACGACTTCAAGCACGCCTTCACGGTGCTCGCGTCGGCCCTGCGCGACGACCCGGCGCTCGCCGAGACGCGCGACGACATCGAGCGGATCGCCGAGGCGTCGGGCGCGCAGCGAGACCTCGTCTCTCTGTACAGCGAGCTCGCCGAGAGCCTCACCGACGCGGTCCTCGCACGCGACTACTGGCTGCGCCTCGCCGGCATCGACGACCGCCTCGGCGACGTCGATCAGGCGGCGCAGGCCTACTACAAGGTGCTCGCGCTCGACCCGGCGGACGCCGAGGCGCTCGCGGCGCTCGAGCAGCTCTTCACCCGCACGCAGCGGTGGCAGGACCTCATCGGCGTCGTCGAGCGGCGCATCGAGCAGACGAGCGACGCGAAGGAGCGCGAGAGCTTCTACGCGACGATGGCGCAGATCTACGACGAGCGCCTGCAGCGTCCGGAGGACGCCGTCGCGTCTTACAAGAAGGTCCTCGAGCTCGACCCGGCGAGCGAGCGTGCGCTCAAGGCGCTCGACGATCTCTTCACGCGCCAGAAGGCGTGGAGCGAGCTGGCCGAAAACCTCGAGGCGCAGCTCGCCCTCGCCGCGACCGACGAGGCGCAGCAGGCGCTCATGCTCCGCCTCGCGGCTCTCCGCGAAGGGGAGATGGGTCAGGTCGACACGGCCATCGAGGGCTATCGGCAGATCCTCGACCGCGACCCGACGGACCGGCAGGCGCTGGCCTCCCTCGAGCGCCTCGGACAGGACGCGCGCTACGAGCTCACGATCGCCGACCTGCTCGAGCCGCTCTACCGACACGTCGGAGACTGGCACAAGCTCGTCGGCGTCCACGAGGTGCAGGTCCGCCGCAGCGAGGACGTGACCCGCCGCGTCGAGCTGCTCCACCAGATCGCGCAGCTCTACGAGGATTCCGCCGGCGATCTCAGCTCGGCGTTCTCGACCCTCGCGCGGGCCCTCGAGCAGGATCCGTCCAACGAGGGCACGCAGCAGCAGCTCGATCGCGTGGCGCGCGCGACCGGGCGCTTCGCCGATCTCGCCAACGTGTTCCAGCAGCTCGCGTCGCACACCGAGGACCCGACGCTCGCCAGCGCGCTCTACATGACGAGCGCGCGGGTGCAGGAGAACGATCTCGGCAGCCTCGACACGGCGATCGCTCTCTACCGCAAGGTGCTCGAGATCGATCCGCTCAGCCTCGCGGCGGCCGAGTCCCTCGAGCGGCTGTTCCGCGCGTCGGAGCGGTACCAGGAGCTGTCGGTCATCCTGCAGCGCAAGTCCGAGATCCTCGAGGAGCCGGTCGAGAAGAAGGACGCGCTGTTCCAGGCGGCCGCCATCGAGGAAGACGTCCTCAACCAGCCCGAGGCGGCCATCGCCGTCTACAACAAGGTGCTCGAGATCGACTCGGACGACGTGCGCGCGATCGACGCGCTGGTCCGGCGTTATCTCGACCTGTCGCGCTGGTCCGACCTGCTCGCGGTCTACGCGAAGAAGGCGGACCTCGTCGCCGACGTCGAGGAGAAGAAGGGCATCTACTACCAGGTTGGCGCCGTCTACGAGCGCGAGCTCGGGGACGTGCCGCGCGCCATCGACACGTACACGAAGATCCTCGAGCTCGATCCGGACGATCTGCAGGCGCTCTCGCGGCTCGACGTCCTCTACGAGCAGGCCAAGAACTGGAGCGAGCTCCTCTCCGTGCTCACGCGCGAGAGCGAGATGACGGGGGATCCGAACGAGGCGATCAGCTTCCAGTACCGGATCGCCGAGCTCTACGAGAAGCACCTCGACGACGTGCCGCGCGCCGTGGAGCTCTATCGCGAGATCCTGCAGCGGCAGCCGGACCACGAGCCGACCCTGCGCGCCCTCGAGGGCCTGAAGGACGGCGACAAGGATCCTCTCGGCGCCGCCGCGGTGCTCGAGCCGGTGTACGAGGCCGCGAGCGACTGGCCGAAGCTCATCGCGGTCCACGAGGTCCAGGTCAAGCGCTCGACCGACGCGTATCAGCAGGTGGAGCTGCTCCATCGCATCGCGCGTCTCTACGAGGATGCGCTCGGCAACCACGGTTCCGCGTTCGACACGTACGCGCGCGCGCTGCCGCTCGACGACGGCAACGAGCAGACGCTCGGCAACCTCGAGCGGCTCGCGATGGCGGTCGACCGGTGGCCGCAGGTGGCGCAGCTCTACGACGCGCAGCTGGACAAGCTGGCGGACGGCGAGAACAAGGAGCGCTTCGTCGAGCTCGGGCTGCGCAACGCGCAGATCTTCGAGGTGCAGCTCGAGAACGTCGATGGGGCGATCGCGCACTACCGGCGCGTGACGGAGACCGACACGGAGAACCTGACGGCGATCCGCGCGCTCGATCGGCTCTTCATGCACACCGAGCGGTGGGCGGACCTGGCGACAGTGCTCGCGCGGGAGGCGGAGATCGGTCCGTCGCCCGACGAGGTGCTGGAGCTACGCTACCGGCTCGGACAGGTCCAGCAGCTGCGCCTGGGGAACCTCGACGCGGCGATCGCCGCGTACCGCGACGTCATCAACGCGGCGCCCGAGCACCAGCAGACGCTCGAAGCGCTCGAAGGGCTCTTCGGCGCGGGACAGAAGCAGCTCGAGATCGGCGAGATCCTCGAGCCTCTCTACCGGTCCACCAGCGAGTGGGAGAAGCTCGCGGCGGTCTACGAGGCGCAGCTGGCCCACACGCAGGGCCAGGAGGAGCGCCTCGGGGCTTACTACCGGCTCGCGGAGCTCTTCGAAGAGAAGCTGCTCGATCCGGCCAAGACCCTCGAGGTCTACGTACGCGCGATCAAGGAGTTCCCGCTCGACGAGAAGTCCGGGGAGGAGGCGCCGCGGCTCGCCGCGAACGTGGACGGCGGGTGGGAAACGCTCGCCAACGCCTACGCCGACGTGCTCGGCCAGCACACCGAGCAGAACGTGCAGAGCGCCATCGGGCGCCGCCTGGCGCGCACCTTCGAGGACGAGCTCGGGGACATCGGCAAGGCCGAGGAGACGTACAAGTACGTCCTCAGCGTCGACGAGAAGGACACCGAGGCGCTCGCGAACCTCGATCGGATCTACCAGTCGCTCGAGTCGTGGCCGGACCTCGCGCAGATCCTCGAGATGCGCGTCAAGGCGACGGCCGAGCAGCTCGACCTCGTCGAGCTGCACGCGCGCCTCGGCGAACTGTACGAGACGAAGCTCGCCGATCAGGCGAACGCCATCCGCGTCTATCGCCGCATCTTCGACGACCTCGACAAGACACACGAGGGAGCCATCTCGGCGCTCTCGCGCATCTACGAGCAGCAGGGCAACTGGCAGGAGCTCGACGGCGTCTACCAGCGCGAGCTGGAGAACGCGCCCGGCGAGACCGCCGAGGCGGAGATCAAGGCGAAGATCGCGCGCCTGGCGCACGAGAAGCTCGGCCAGCCCGAGCGCGCCATCGAGACGTGGAAGTCGGTCCTCGACCTGCGTGGCGAGGACGCCGAGGCGCTGCACGGGCTCGCGAACCTCTACGAGTCGCAGCAGCAGTGGGCGAAGCTCGTCGACATCCTCGAGCGCGAGTACGACATCGCGGCGACCGACGAGGACCGCGTCAACATCCTCACGCGTCGCGCGCGCACCACCAGCGACAAGCTCGGGCGCGACGAGTCGGCGCTCGAGGACTGGACCCGCGTCCTCGACATCGACTATGCGAACCTCGCGGCGCTCCGATCCATCGCGGACATCCGCCGGCGCCAGGGCGAGCCCAACGAGCTCGTGACGTCGCTGCACCAGCTCGTGGACCGCGCGGCGGCGATGCTGGAAGGGGAGGAGCTCAAGGAGATCTTCCGCGAGCTCGGGAAGACCTACGGCGAGAAGCTCCAGCAGCCGTACGACGCCGCCGAGGCGTGGCGCAAGCTGCTCGAGGTCGGCCCCGACTTCGAGGCGATGGCGGCCCTCGAGGCGATCTACCGCACCGAGGAGAAGTGGACCGACGTCATCGACGTCAAGATGCAGCGCGCGGACGCCCTCGGCGAGCCGAGCGAGCAGATCGAGGAGCTTCGCAGCGTCGCAGCGATGTGGCGCGAGCAAGTCGGTGATCCCGACGGCGCGCGCGCGGCCTACGAGAAGATCCTCGCGGTTGACGCGACCCACGACGAAGCATTCAGCGAGCTCGAGAAGCTCCACATGGCGGCCGGGCGGTGGGAGCCGCTCGTCGAGCTCCTGCTCGCGCGCTTCGAGACGCGCGACGAGGTCCACGAGCAGACCGAGCTGCTCCGGCGCATCGCCAAGGTGTTCGAGGAGAAGCTGGACGACAAGAGCCAGTCGCTCGACGCCCTCGTCAACGCGCTGTCGCTCGACTTCCACGACCGCGAGACGGCTCGCTACCTCGAGCGCATGGCGCAGGCGACCGGCCGCTGGGGAGAGGTGATCCAGACGGTCAGCGGCTGGCTGAAGCAGCAGACGGAGCCGAAGGAGAAGATCCGTCTCTGTCTGCACCTGGCCAAGTGGTACGGCGACGATCTCGGTCACCCCGAGTACGCGCAGCCCTACTACGCGCAGATCATCCAGCTCGACCCGCTGAACGTCGGCGCGATGCGCCAGCTCGCGAGCCTCTACAAGAAGGCGAGCAACTGGCAGCAGATGGGCGCGACGCTGACGCGCGCCCTCGACGTCGCGACGAACGACCTGGATCGGAAGGAGGTCCTCAACGACCTCGGCGAGCTGCTCGACTCGCAGATGCAGCAGACCGACCAGGCGATCACCTACTTCCAGCGCGCCCTGGAGGTCGATCCGCACTTCCTCCCGGCTCTCGAGAACCTGGAGCGCATCTACAACGCGCGCGGCCAGAACCGTGAGCTCGTCGACGTGCTCCTGCGCAAGGTGCCGGCGCTCAAGGACCCCGCGGAGGTCATCACGACCAAGCTACGCATCGCCCAGCTCTACGAGACGAGCCTGGGCGACGCGCCGCGCGCCTCGCAGGTGTACCGCGAGGTGGTCGACGCCGAGGCGACGAATCTCCAGGGTCTGCGTGGCCTCACCCGCGTCTACGAGGTCCTCGAGCAGTGGTCGGAGCTCGTGACGGTGCTCGAGGCGCAGCTCGAGGTGGTCACGACCGAACGCGAGAAGATCGAGGCGCTGATGCACCTCGCGACTCTCCACGACGAGCACTTCCTCAAGGCGGACCTGTCGGCTCAGCGCCTCGAGCAGGTGCTCGAGATCGACCCGAACAACGAGGAAGCGTACTTCAAGCTCGAGCGCAACTACCGCAAGCTGCGCCAGTGGCTCGATCTCATCAACACCTACGATCGCCACATCGCGGCGACGCTCGATCGCAAGACGAAGGTCGATCTCTTCGGCGCCATCGCGCAGGTGTACGCGGAGGAGGTCGAGGACGCCGACCGCGCCATCGACGCGTACAAGAACATCGTCGACCTCGACGAGCAGAACATCCCGGCGCTCGACGCGCTCGCGAAGCTCTACGACAAGCAGGGCGACGCATCGCAGTCGATCGACTACATGACGCGCGTCGCCGAGCTCACCTCGGACTCCAAGCAGCGCGTCGAGGCGTTCTACCGGATCGGCAAGGCGCTCGACGAGAAGCTGAGCGACCGCGTGGCCGCCCAGGAGCGCTACGAGATGGCGCTCGACCTCGACCCGTCGCACCTTCCGACCCTCGCCGCCCTCCGCCAGATCGCGGTCGACGGCGCGGACTACGACAGGGCCGCACGCTTCCTCGATCAGGAACAGAGCTACACGCAGGCGCCGCGGCAGCGCGCCAAGCTCCTCGTGGAGCTCGGCAAGCTGCGCGAGGAGATGCTCGGCGATCACCCGAGCGCCGTGCTCGCATGGGAAGCGGCGTACGAGGCCGACAACGAGAACGAAGAAGCGGCGATGCCGCTCGTCGACGAGTACATCGTGAAGGAGGACTGGGCGCGCGCCGAGCCGCTCCTCGACATGCTCGTCCGCAAGAGCGGCAAGCGTGAGCGCGGGGAGCAGCATGCCCTGCAGAACAAGCTCGGTCAGGTGTGCGCCGCGCTCGGCAAGGACGAGAAGGCGCTCAAGGCGTACACGGCGGCCCACCAGCTCGACCTCACCGACCAGGTGACCATCCGTGGTCTCGCCGACGTGTGCTTCCGCCTGAAGGACTGGGGCGCGGCGCTCACGAACTACCAGAAGGTCCTCACCTCGCTCGGCGAAGACGAGGCGGCGCAGCGTGCGGACGTCTACTACCGGCTCGGCTGCGTCAAGCGAGAGCAGGGACAGGCGAAGCAGGCGATCAACAACTTCGAGAAGGCGCTCTCGGTCGACGCCGCGCACAAGCAGACGCTCGAAGCGCTCGTCTCCCTCTACACGGAGCTCAAGGACTGGAAGCAGGTCGTCGCCTACAAGAGGCAGATCCTCGACAACGTGTTCGAGGCCGACGAGCGCTTCCGGATGCTCTCCGAGATCGCCGACGTCTGGAACGACCAGGACAAGAACGCGCACAAGGCGATCGAGGCCCTCGAGGAGGCGCGCGAGCTGCAGCCGCTCAACCCGGGGCTGCTCCACAAGCTCATCGCGCTGTATCAGGCGACCGAGAACTGGTCGAAGATGATCGACACCCTCCAGACCATCGCCGAGGGCGAGAAGGACCCGGGTCGCAAGAGCAAGTTCCTCTACACGATGGCGCAGCTCTATCGCGACAAGGAGGGCGACCAGGATCGCGCGGTCGAGCTCTTCAGCGAGGCGCTCGATCTGAACCCGCAGTACCTCGAGGCCTTCGAGCGCATCAACAAGCTCCTCACGGCCAAGAAGGACTGGAAGGCGCTCGAGCGCGCGTTCCGCAAGATGCTGCGCCGGATGTCGACGGCGAACATCTCGAACCCGGACCTCGAGTTCAACCTCTGGCACAACCTGGGCCTCATCTACCGCGACCGCCTGAAGGACATCACGAGCGGCATCGAGGCCTTCAAGATGGCGACGCGCTTCAAGCCCGACGAGGCGGTGGAGCGGCAGATCCTCGCCGAGCTGTACGAGGCGACCGATCAGACCGAGGCGGCCATCGGCGAGCACGCGATCGTCCTGCAGAAGGATCCGCTGCGCGTCGATCCGTACAGGAGCCTCTACAAGCTGTACCTGCGCCTGCACGAGTACGACCGCGCGTGGTGCATGTGCGCGGCGCTCTCCTTCTTGCGCAAGACCGACGAGGAGGAGCAGCGCTTCTTCGAGGACTACCGCCCGCGCGGGATGATCCAGGTGAAGAGCCGCCTCGACAACGAGGGGTGGGTGAAGAACCTCTTCCACAAGGACGAGAACCTCTTCATCGGCAAGATCTTCGAGATGCTCACCCCCGCGGCGATCATCGCGAAGACGAACCAGCTGCGCGCGCAGAAGCAGCTGCCGTCGCTCGATCGCCGCTTCCGCCAGGACCCGGCGACGAGCACCGTGACGTTCGCCAAGACCTTCGGGTGGGCGGCGCAGGTGCTCGGCGTGCAGATGCCCGAGCTCTACGTCCGCAACGACGTGCCGGGTGCGCTCATGGCGGTGCCCGCGGTGCCGCCGGCCAGCGTCGCCGGGCAGACGGTGCTCACCGGGTTCACGCCGCAGGAGCTCACCTTCATCGTCGGCAAGCACCTGTCGGGCTACCGCGGGGAGCACTACATCAAGAACCTCTTCCCGACGCTCAACGAGCTCAAGGTGATCCTCTTCGCGGGCGTCAAGATCGTGATGTCCGACTTCACCGTGCCGGGGGAGATGGCGCAGGCGGTCAACGCCACCGCCACGGAGCTCGTGAAGCACATGCAGCCGGTGCAGCGCGAGTCCCTCCGCATCGTCGTCCAGAAGTGGATGGAGGACGGCGCGAAGGCAGACCTCAAGCGCTGGATGCAGGCCATCGAGATCACGGCGTCGCGCGCGGGCTTGCTCCTGTGCGCCGACCTCGAGATCGCCAAGAAGATCATCGCCGCCGAACCGCAGCTCCCGGGTGATCTGGCGCCGCCCGAGAAGATGAAGGAGCTCCTGGTCTTCTCGGTGAGCGAGCAGTACTTCGCCCTGCGAAAGACGCTCGGAATCGCGGTGGGCTGAGGGACCGCGCCGCGCTCTTTCCACGCAACTCCCGGCCGCCTCCGGCCGAGAGGGGAGTGGAGAGGCAGGTCGGTCCCATGGCACACAGCATCGAAGAGCCCACACCGTCGTCGACGACCCTCGAGATCCCCATGCTGCAGGCGCCCGCCGCCTGGCAGGTGGAGTTGCAGGACGAGGCGGGGGCACGGCGTTTCCCACTCGGGAGGGCCCCGCTGGTCGTCGGCACCTCGTCCGCCGCCGACATCGTGGTCCGCGACGCCACCGTGAGCTCACGACACTGCGCCATCAGCGTGCTCGGGGACGGCATCGCCATCGAAGACGTCGGTTCGCGCAACGGGACCTTCGTCGGCAGCGCCCGCGTGAAGGAGGCCTGGGCGCGTGCGGGGACGGTCGTGTCGATCGGGCACTCGACGCTGGTGGTCCTGGCGGCCGAGGGGCACGACGTGGCGGTCGCTCCGGGTGAGCCGCTGCCGGGGGTCGCGGGCAAGTCGATCGCGATGCGCCAGATCGCCGACCAGGTCCGCCGGCTCGCCCGCCATGCGCTGCCGGTTCTCGTGGCCGGTGAGAGCGGCACGGGCAAGGAGCTCATCGCGCGCGCTCTCCACACCGAGGGGCCGCGTCGCGGCCGGCCGTTCGTCGCGCTCAACGTGACGGCGCTTCCGCGGGAGCTCGTCGAGACGGAGCTCTTCGGCCACGAGCGCGGCGCCTTCACCGGCGCGCACGCGCGCCGGCTGGGCGCGTTCGCCGAAGCGGATGGCGGCACGCTGTTCCTCGACGAGGTGGGCGATCTGCCGCTCGAAGCGCAGCCCAAGCTGCTGCGCGCCCTCGACGGGTACGAGGTGCGCGCCGTCGGGTCCGCGGGCTCCGGCAAGCGCGCCGA
>DATJYG010000507.1:0-5086 GCA_035499695.1 Polyangiaceae bacterium | reverse complement strand
TCGGTCACGCTGACACTTCGCGTGGTCCGGTCCAGCAGCCGAACCCGCAGCCGCTCCTCGATGGCGGCCACGTGCCTGGTGACCGCCGCACGGGACATGCGCAGGTCCTCCGCCGCTGCGGCGAAGCTGCCGCGCTGGGCCACGCGCGTGAACACGCGCAGCATCTGCAAGCTGTCCATGAGCGCGAGACTGTCATTGTTTCGGCGCGAGGAACAATCCATTCCGGCGGGGAGGGCTTCTGAGACGCTCGCGTCACGACTACTCTCGCCGACAAGGGAGGAATGAAACACATGGGCATCGAAGCGCTGCGCGACCTCGTGGCGAGTCTGGGCGCGTCCACCACCGCGCTCGCGGTCCTCGGCGCCGAGTTGCAGGCGCGGGTTTCTGGCAAGCCGATCCATCCGGCGCTGCGGCCCCACGTGGACGACGTTCTGCGTGAAGCCGGCGCGCTCGCGGTGCTCGACGGCACCACGCCCGCCGAGCTGGCCCCGCTCGTCTCGGAGATCAGACACTTCTGGGAGCTCGATGACGACTTCTTGTTCACGCCGGAGCGGGCTCCGGGCTGGACGTACAGGGATGCGTCCGTGCTCCAGAGTGGGGGCGACGTGACCGAAGGGTTCGCGAACGTGCTGCCACGCTTCCTGCCGCAGCTCGACGGTCTCGGCGCACGCCTCGAGGCCTCCGATGCTGCGTTTCTCGACGTCGGTACCGGTGTGGCGCGCCTGTCGATTGCGATGGCGCGCAAGTGGCCCGGGCTCCGCGTGGTCGGGCTCGACGTGTGGGGGCCATCGCTCGCGCTAGCGCGAAAAAACGTCGCCGACGCCGGGTTGCAGGCGCGAATCGACATTCGCGAGCAGCCGGGCGAAGAACTGCCCGACGAAGGAGCGTTTGATCTGGCGTGGATCCCGGCGCCCTTCGTTCCGCAGCACGCGCTCGGTCGACTCGTCGAGCGCGTCCATCGGGCGCTGAAACCGGGCGGCTGGATGTTGTTCGCCAGCGCCAAACCAGGTGAGGACTTACGCGGGGCGCAGATGCGCTTCATGGTCGCCCTTTTCGGCGGACAGCCGAGGACTCAAGAGGAGGTGTCGACCTTGCTCACCGAGAAGGGTTTGACCGACGTGCGAACGCTTCCGGGCCCGCCGCGCGACTTCAAGATCGTCGTCGCGGCCAGACGCGCGCCGTGACCGCGAGCATCAGCTCCCGGAACCCTTCGAGGTCCCCGCGAGCCCCAATCTGGTGTGCGCAGTAGGATCTGATCCGACACACGTGACGGCGCAGGACACGTTCAAGCGACTTCTGGCTGATGAGCTGCGGCCAGTCCTCGAGGCACGGGGATTCCGGCAGAAGGGCTTCACGTTCTACCGAGCCCTCGAAGACAACTACGGCATCGTGCATTTCCAAAAGAGCCGCAGCGCGACGGCCGCATCACTCGACTTCACCATCAACCTAGGCGTCTTCTCGGGCAGGGTTCGACGAGCGCTCTCGCAGATCATGTGGGTCCCCGAGGTCAAAGGGGTCCCGACGGAACCGGCGTGCCATCTTCGCCAACGCATCGGGGACCTTCTGCCCGAGGCTCGTGACGTGTGGTGGACGGTTCGTCGCGATGCGGATCCGTCGGAGCGGGGCCGTACGCTTCGACCCATCCTGGAGACGCGTGCCTTCCCGTTCCTCGATGCTCGCGTCTCTGACGCCGGACTGCGAGACCACTGGCTCGAGCGCCCCCCGCGTGGGCCGCAGGGTCTAGCCCTTGCGGTTCTCGTTCGTGATCTCGGGCCACCCGATGCCCTGGCGCCCCTTCTAGGGCGGTTGCGCTCGGAGACTCCCCCGACGGCGACGCTCCTTCTCGCTGCCGTCGAGAGGTTCGCGGTCACGACAACCTGGGCGTGACGGTTCCCCCACTCGGAGACGCCTTCAGTGGCACCCGTAACACGACGCATCCGGCAACTCGCCGGGTTCGATCTGCAGGCAACCATGAGGACCCTCGATGATGGACGTCAGTCCGTTGCAGCCGCCGTTGCGATTGCACTCGGCGCTACTTGCGGCCCATCCACCGGTAGCTCCCGTAGCGCAGGCCGTGCAGGGATCCGACGCGATGGCGCAGCACACGCCGCCCCCATCTGCCGTCGTATCCCCGGTGCCGCCGCTCGACTGACTACCCGACGACGTGCTGCCACCCGAAGAGCCGCCGGGCGAGCGCAACAGGATTTGAATTCAAAGTGTGGCGATTTTCAAACTCGAGCGATGACGCGGCTTTGTCCTGCAAGACCTTGAGATCGCGTCGTAACTCCCTTCCCTCGTTCCACCCCGTTCCCCGCCGTTCCGTCCTTGGGAGCAGGTTTACGCAAACCTGACGCAAACGAGCAGAGCCGCGAGTCGATCCGTCACGCAGCAACAAGAGGTGGAGGCTTCCAGCATTCATCTGAGTGGACGGTTGCCGAGGTCGCAAGCACTATCGCGCAGGGAGCCCGCATTGGCACGGCGGCGGCGAACTCGACGCCAACGACTCGGCCGAGCACGGCGATCAGGCCTGGGAAAGAGTGTCCGCGGCGCCTAAGATCCCGATGGGTGTTCGAGGCGATGGGCGCCTCGAACAGGTTGATGGTTGGTCGGGCCGCCAACGCCTTCACGATGGCGTTTCATGCGGCACTCGATCCCACTTGGCGGTAGGCGCGACCCAGAAGGCTACGGCCCCTGGCTGCTCGGCATCGAGCTGCTACTTGCCTGCCTCTCCGGCCTGCGGCTTCGCTCGGGCTGGCACGGCGACTTCGAGGAGTGGCTGGCGGCGGTCGTGCTCGTCGGCTGCACCGCCGCCGCCGTGCGCGAGTTGCATCGCCTCATCTGAAGCAGGCCTTTGCTCCGACCCACATGCACGCCGCGCTCGTCCACGTCATCACCAGCCTCGCGATCGTCGTCGGCGCCGCCGCACTCACGGCGCTCGTCTTCCAGGCGCTGCGCCTGCCGGTGGTGCTCGGATACATCCTCACCGGCCTTCTGATCGGTCCGCACCTCTCGGCGCTCGTCACGGACACGACGCTCATCGGCACGCTGTCCGAGCTCGGCGTCGTCCTGCTCTTCTTCACGATCGGGCTCGAATTCAGCGTGCGCACGATTGCGCGTGTCGGCATCGCGACCCTCCTCACTGTCGTCGTCGAGCTCAGTCTCATTGCCACGGTCATGCTCGGCCTCGGCCGGCTGCTCGGATGGACGAGCACCGAGGCAGTCTTCGTCGCGCTCGGTGTGGCCATCGCCAGCACGATGCTCGTCGTGAAGGCACTCGAGGAGCACGCGGTCGAGCCTTCGGCCAAGGAGCTCATCTTGGCGATGATGGTGGTCGAGGATTTGCTCTCGGTCCTCCTCCTCGCGATTCTCACCGGCGTTGCCTCCGGCAGCGGTCTGTCCGCGCGCGATCTGCTCCTCACCGTCGCGAAGCTCGGCGGCTTTCTAGTCGGCATGGTGGTCCTCGGGATGCTCGTCGTCCCGCGCGGGGTCCGCTACGTCGCGCGCTTCGGGCGCACGGACACGCTGGTCGTGACGAGCCTCGCGACGTGCTTCGCCTTCGTGTGCATCGCGCTGCGCGCCGGATACTCGGTGGCGCTCGGCGCATTCGTCGCGGGCTCGCTCATCGCCGAATCCGGCGAGGGCCGCAGGGTCGACCACCTCGTCAAGCCGTTCCGCGACGTTTTCGCCGCCATCTTCTTCGTCTCGATCGGGATGACCATCGTGCCCGCGGATGTCGCAGGCCAGTGGCTCGCCGCCGTGATCGTCGCGGTCGTTCTCGTCCTTGCGAAGACGACGGGCGTCTCGCTCGCCGCCTTCTTGACGGGCAACGGCTTGCGGCGCTCGATCCAGGCGGGACTCGCGCTGTCGCAGGTTGGCGAGCTGTCCTTCATTGCCGTTGGAATCGGAATCGCAGCCGGGCCGAACGTAGCGCGCTCCTTCCTCCTGCCCGTCGTCGTTGGCGCATCCTGCATCACTGCGATGACCGGCACTCTCCAAGTCAAGGAAGGCGGCCGCATCGCGACCTGGATCGATCACAAGCTGCCGACGTCGGTGGCCACCTTCGTCTCCTTCTACGACTCCTGGATCAGCCGGCTACGCAAGATCGAACGCCCCGCCACTGTCTGGCGGCGCCTTCGACGGCCCCTCCTTAATACGCTCGTCGACGCGGCCCTGCTCGTGGCGGTCGTGATCGGCGCGGCATGGGCGCGCCCGCGGGTCAGCTCCTGGCTCAGGCAGTACGGCGTCAACGCGACGGCCGCGATCGTCCTGTTCATCGCGGTAGCGCTCGGGCTCGGACTGCTCTTCGCCTTCGGTATCGCCCGTCACGCGATCCGGCTTGCGCATCTGCTGGCGCGCGAAGTGATCCCACTGCTCCAGCAGGAACGCGATCTAGGCCGCGCCCCGCGGCGCGCATTCGAGATGGCTCTCGAGCTCGTCGCGTTGCTCGTGGTCGGCCTTCCCATCGCGGCCATCACTCAGCCGTTCGTCCCCGGCGGCGCGCTCGTCGTGCTCGCAGCGCTCGCGGTAGTGGCTTTTCTCGCACGCCGTTCCATCGCTGATCTCGATGAGCACGTGCGTGCGGGTGCGGAGCTGATCGTCGAGGTGCTCGCGCGCCAAGGCAGCATCGCCCCCGCCTCGCGAGAGCCCCTGGCCGAGGTCAGCGCGCTCATGCCGGGCCTCGATGCCGTTTCCGTCGTGCTTTTGAAGGGGAGCCCGGCGATCGGCAAGTCCCTCGCGCAGCTCGATTTGCGCGCCAAGACCGGCGCGTCAGTGCTCGCCATCCGTCGCGAAGGGGGCAGCGCGGCCAATCCGTCGCCTCACGAAGCGTTGCGCGAGGGCGATGTCCTCGCGCTCGCAGGTTCGGCGGACGCCTTCGAAGCCGCACGCGCGATGTTGCTTGGTGGCCCGGAGTCCCAGACACGATCGGAACCCGCGGCGTAGCCAATGGCGCGTCCGGATCCGCACTTGTCGGAACCCACGCGCGCGAGGCCGCCGCCCCGCAGAGAGGACTCCGAGAGGAGGGCGGGGTGGCGGCCCCGCGCGTCTGGGGTTTCGTGAGCGTCGCGACGTGAGAGCCGGCGGCTTC
>DATJYG010000506.1:0-10929 GCA_035499695.1 Polyangiaceae bacterium | reverse complement strand
CGCCCTGCGGGTCGCGCTGCGGCGGCTCGCGCCGCTCGCCGCGCGGGTGCCGAGGCTCGCGCAGCAGCAGGGGCCGCGCCTCGCGGCGCTCGTCGCCGCCTTCGTCTTCTACGGTCAGGTGAAGGGGCCTCTGGACAGCGTACGAGCGCGTTCGAACCTCGTGACGGGAATGCCCGGACCCGAGACGGACATGTACGGCTGGATCCTGGCGAACACCGGGAAGGATGCGGTCTTCCTCTCTCCTCCTGGGCTCGAGCGGTTCCGCCTGGCCAGCGAGCGAGCCATCGTCGTCGACTGGAAGGCCACGGCGTACGCCCCCGCGGAGGTCCTCGAGTGGTATCGCCGCCTCGAAGACGTCTCGGGCAGGAGCAACCCGCGCGGGCGCGACGACGTGATCGCCGGCTACGAGGCCCTCGATCGAGCGAGGCTCGACGCGCTTCGCGAGAGGTACCACCTCAGCTACGCCGTGGTGACGAAGGGACACGAGGCTGCGCTCGGCTACCCGGTCGTCTACTCGAACCGTGCGCTCGCGGTGCTCGACGTTCGCTGAGCCGCGGCGCGGGCTAGTCGAGATCCAGCAGCGACACTTCTCCCGTGCCCCCGACCAGCTTCGGCACGGGCTTCCCCCGCTCCAGCGGCTCGAAGCGCCCCTGGAAGTGCTCTCGCCCCGGCCGCTTGTGGATCACGGCGTGCTCCGCGTAGAAGAACCCGGTTCGCCACAGGGTCGGCGGAACGCGGAACGGCGCGCCGCCCTGCTCGATCTTCGAATCGGGCGCGACCAGCGACAGGGGCTTCCGCTTCACGACCTGCGAGTCGAGCGCGAACTCCCAGTCGTCGTGCGCCGCGCCCGGGGCGCGGAACATCAGCGTGAGCTCCTTCTGGACGCCCGACTCGTACTTCTGCCCGAGCAGCCGCGTGCCGTCGTCGAAGGCGGCGGCGACGTGCGTGTCGAGCTGCCCGAGGATCTTCTGCTCGAGCGCCGTCGCCGCGTCCGTGTCCCCCTTCGCGACCGCGATGTTGTGCGCGATGCGCAGCTGCTCGAGCGTATGGGGCGTGTCCGTCGGATACGGGTTCGGCTGCTGCCCCAGCGCGTCGCGCAGCTCCCAGGTGGCCCACGCGTCGGGGCGGATGGTGCGCACCGGCTCGGTGCCGTACTGGAAGTACCACTCCCACCACTTGGGCTGGCGCTCGTCGAAGACGTACGCCTCGAGCGGCCCGTGCGGCTGCTCGCGGTCCGCCATGACCCAGTCGTCCACGACGAACATCTTGTGGTCGTTGGCGAGGTTCTTCATCTGCCCCGAGCCGATGAAGCGCAGGTCGGCCACCGCGTAGCGCTCCTCCGGCGGCGCGTCCTTGAACGGCTCCCCCTCGCTGCGGGTCCTGTGGTGGAGCGCCCAGTCGTTCGCCCACGTCGTCTTCATCTCGTTGTGGAGGCCCACGATGCGGTCGGCCTGCATGCGCGCGCCCATCCACTCGAGCGCCTGCGCCTTGTCCACGTCGCGGAAGGCGCGCGTTCCCTTCTCGTCGAAGCGTCCGCCGGTCTCCTTCCCGTAGCGCAGGCCGTCGACGCCGTCGGGGAGGATGGCGAAAGGAACGAGCGTGAAGAGGACCAGCCCGCCGAGCGGCACGAACTCGCGCCGGTCGGGCCGCTTGAAGCGCTTCATGACCCACTGGACGACGGCGACCGTCGACCTGGCCAGGACGCCCAGCGCCAGCGCGAAGTACGCGCCGAAGGCGAACGGCCAGTAGATGTGCACGTCGGCGCCGTTCTTGAACTTCAGGTACGTGATCGCGGCCATCGTGAAGATGGCCAGCGGAAAGACCTCGAGCAGCTTTCGCCCGAACAGGAACCGGATGAGGAACAGGGGCAGGGCGATCTTCCCGACGAGGATCGCCAGCGACGTGAAGGTCACGTCGATCCACCAGCTCCGCGCCTCGAGCACGACGTCGACCGGGATGTCCGACCCGCGCGAGCGCTTCGCGTCCGACGAGAGCAGGTTCTCGAGCGCGTGGATCTGGTGGAAGTACCAGAACCAGGCCACGACCGAGACCGCGGCGATGCCCGCCGCCAGGAGCGCCCACTGCCCGAAGCGCCGCGTCTTGACCCTGCCGAACCAGCGGGGCGGCAGGAAGTACCCCGCGAGCACCAGCACGCCGAGGACCGGGCCGAGGTAGAGCACGTAGTTCCAGTCGGCGTTGACGCCGACGAGCACGCCGAGGAGGCTCACGAGCATCCACCGGCGCTTCCACCCCTCCATGAAGCGCAGGTAGCCCCAGCTCGTCAGGAGAGCCGCGAAGACGGTCGGCGGCTCGAACCCCGGCATGTTGCCGAAGGCCAGCGTCATCGGCACCACCACGTACCCCGCGGCGCACAGCGCGCCGTACGGGATGCCCCAGAGCCGGCGCCCGATGCCGTAGAGCATCGGCGGGCAAGCTGCGCTCATCAGGACGCTCACGAGGCGCGGCACGTACGAGTGCCGCCCCAGCACCGCCGAGAGCGTCGTGATCAGCCAGTACGTGCCATACGGGTGGTGCGAGTAGTACTGGTCGACCGTGGGCTTGCCGATGGTGTACTCGCGGACTGGCCCGATGATGTGCCAGTGCAGCATGTTCTCGGCCATCATCCCGCGCGACGCGTCGAGCGCGTCGTGGCCGGCGCCGATGCGTGCGAAGAGGCACCAGCAGAGCGCGACCGCGTACCAGAGCGTCGCCGCCGTGACGATGCCCTCGGCGAGGCTCTCGGTCGTAGCGGACATCGACCGCTTCGCGGCTAACATCTCGCCTCCATGACCGAGCCGGCCGTGCCCAGGATCCGCTTCGGGTGGCGTGCCGCCGTGACGCTCGCGCTCACGCTGATCGTCCTCTTGCTGCTGGTGCGCGGCTTCGGCGGGACGGGGGACTTCGTGGCGGCGGTGCGGAGGGCGCGACCGTCGTGGGTGGGGGTCGCGTTCGCCGCGGCCACCGCGTGCGTCTGGCTCACCACGGTGCGCTGGCAGCTCGTGCTGGGCGGCATGGGGCGCACGCTGCGGTTCGGCCGCGCGCTCGAGGTGGTGCTCGCGAGCTGGCCGCTCGCGCTCGTCATGCCGTCGCGGGCCAACGATCTGCTGCGGGCCGTCGCCGTGCGCGACGTGGTGCCGCTCGCGGTGGGGACGGGGAGCATCCTGGCCGAGAAGGCGATCGATCTGCTCGTCCTGCTCGCGTATGCGGCGCTCGGTGCCGCGTTCTCCGGCCTGTGGCCGCTCGGGGCGCTGCTCGCTGCGGCGCTCGTCGCCGAGATCGTCGTGCTCGCGCTCGTCGTCACGCGCCGCGGCTGGCTCGAGAGCCTGCCATGGCTCCGCGCGAGGCCCAGGGTGGTCGAGGAGCTCTTCGGCGCCCTGTCGTCGCTGCGGCGCTCGCCGATGCGCCTCGTGTCGATCGCCGGCGTCTCGCTGGTCATCCGGGTGCTGACGGTCGCCGTGACGCACGCGCTGCTCGTCGCCGTGGGAGCCGACGTCACCCTGATGCAGACGCTGACGCTCTGGCCCACCGCCGTCCTCGCGGGCATCGCCCCGCTGACCCTGGGAGGCATGGGGACGCGCGACGCGACGTTCATCGCGCTCGTGGCCGCGCAGGGCGCGCACGTGGACGCCTCCGCCGTCCTGGCGGCGACGATGGGATACTCGGCAGTCGCGATGTGGTCGTTCGCGATCGTGGGGCTGCCGTTCATGGTGCGGGAAACCCTGTCCTTTCGACGGGCCTAGGGGCTGCCGGGAGCGAGGGCCTCCACGGCGCCGCTCCCGTGCTCCTGATCCCCTCCACCGGCTCGTTGCGACGCCGCGCATCGGCGGCGAGCTGCGCGTCGAGCCGGCGCAGGCGAGTGAGCACCTCCTCGAGGAGCCGCCGGTTGGCGGCGAGCAGGTCGCTCAGCATGGCCACCACGGCCACGAGGAACCCGAGCACCACGCCGCCCACGCCGAGCGTGAGGCTCTGCGTGTGCCCCGTGTGGGCGGGGTCGCGCACGTAGTAGACGAGGAACCTGCCGATGAGCGTCGCGCCCACGAGGAAGAAGAAGAGAGCGACGTAGAAGAAGGTCTGCACCGGCCGGTACATCCCGTAGGCCCGCAGGATGACCGGCCCGTTGCGACGCAGGTACTGCCCGATCGACTTGAACAGGCGCGAGGCGCGCTTGTTCGGGTTGGTCACGATGGGGACGTTGGCGAAGCGCAGTCCCCCGCGCCCGCCCTGGATGATCGTCTCCAGCGTGTACGTGAAGCGGTTGTGCACGAAGAGCGCGGTCGCGGCGCGCCGGTTGATGGCGCGGAAGCCGCTCGTGGCGTCGCGCACGTTGGTGCCCGACGCGCGGCGCACGACGCCCGACCCCCACCGCTGCAAGAGGCGCTTGAAGAAGGAGAAGTGCTCGATCGTGTCGGTCTGCCGGTCGCCGACGACCACGTCGGCCTCGCCGGCGAGGATCGGCGCCACGAGGCGTGGGATGTCGGAGCCCTTGTACTGGTTGTCCGCGTCGGTGTTCACGATGACGTCGGCGCCGAGGCGAAGCGACGCGTCGATCCCCGCCGTGTAAGCCGCCGAGAGCCCGCGGTTCTGCGTGAAGCGCACGATGTGATGGACGCCGAGGGCCGCCGCGGCGTCGGCCGTCCCGTCCGTGCTCCCGTCGTCGATGACGAGCACCTCGATCTCGTCGATGCCTTCCACGGTGCGCGGCAGATCAGCGACCATTTCGGCCAGTTGTTCCCGCTCGTTGAGACACGGGATTTGGATCACCAGCTTCGACAAGACTCCGTCCCACGCATGGGGCAGATTGCCCCGCCGCCTGTTTACCGTGACGACGAACAGACGAGAACGGGTTTCTTGTGGACGAGCGTCGAATGGGTGCGGACGAGTTGCGCCCGTGGACACAGCCTTGTCCAGCCCGTCCTTCTCGATGCGAGGCGGACTGCGATAAGCTCGCGGCGTGTCCGAGGGGCCGAAGACCGACCGACGCGGTGCCCTCAAGGTGCTCGCCGTCACCGGCGGAGCCGTCGGCGCAGGGGCTCTCGCGGTGCCGGCCGCTCGCTTCGTCGTCGCACCGGCCGCCGGGGGCGCCGGGGGTGGCCGGTGGATCAAGACGGTCGCGCTCGAGTCTCTCAAGGAGGGGGAGCCCAAGCGGGTGCCCCTCGTGGCCGACCGCCGGGACGCGTGGACGCTCGAGAAACAGGTCGAGCTCGGGGCCGTGTGGCTCCTGCGCGAGGGTGACGCCGTCAAGGCGTGGAGCGTCGTGTGTCCGCACCTCGGATGCGCCGTCGACCGGAGCGCGACCACGCCGGGGTTCTACTGCCCCTGTCACGACTCGTCGTTCGATCCGGCCGGGCGCCGCGTGTCCGGTCCCTCACCGCGAGATCTCGACGCCCTCGCGACGCGCGTCGAGGACGGAGTCGTCGCGGTGGAGTTCCAGCGGTTCCGGCAGGGCACGCCGGACAAGACACCGATGGGCTGAGGGATGAGCAAGCTCGGAGCCTGGATCGACGAGCGCACGGAGTGGCGCACCCGGGCCCGGGCCTGGATCGACCATCCGGTCATCGGCGGCGCTCCGTGGGCGTCGGCCATCTGCGCGTCGGTCGTCGCCTGCTTCGGGGTGCTCGCGTTGACCGGGGTGCTCCTGATGACCGCGTACGCGCCGTCTCCGCAGACGGCGTGGGCGAGCGTCTTCTACGTGGAGCACGTGCTCTCGCGCGGGTGGATCATCCGCGGGCTGCACTTCTGGGCGGCGCAGTCGCTGCTCGTCCTCGCGGCGCTGCACATCGCGCACGGCGCGCTGGCGGCGAGCTACCGCAAGCCGCGCGAGATCGCCTGGTGGCTCACGCTCGCGGTGCTCGGGCTCGCCGTGGCCGAGGGGATCACGGGGGGGCTTCTCCCGTGGGATCAGCGCGGATGGTGGGCGCGCGTCGTCGAGGGCAACATCATCGGCCTGGCCCCGGTCGTCGGCGGCTGGCTGCAGGCGATGCTCGAGGGAGGTCCAGAGCTCGGGGCGCTCGGGCTGACGCGCATGTACGCGCTGCACGTCGTGGTGCTGCCGCTGATCTTCGTCGTCGTGCTCCTCGCGCGCCGTTCCATCACGCAGCGCCACGGATGGACGCAGGGAGGGACCGAGGTCCCCCACGGGCGCGCGCTCGCGCGGAGCACCATCGTGGCGGTAGTCGTCGTCTTCGCGCTCTTCGCGCTGACCGGATGGGCGCACGGCGCGCCGCTCGAGGCCCCGGCGGACCCGCTGAGCGACTACCCCGCGCGGCCCGAGTGGTTCCTGATGCCGCTCTACCAGCTGCGGAAGCTGTTCCACGGACCGTCGGCCGAGTTCATGGGAACGAGCCTGGTGCCGGCGATCGCGGCCGCCTACTTCGCGCTCCTTCCATGGGTGGACCGTCAGGGGCGCCCGCGATCCGTCGTCGTGTACTTGCCGCTCGTGGCGGTAGCCGCGGGGACGGCCGCTCTCGTCGGAGCCGCGTGGAACAAAGACGCGCATGACAAGCTGTACGCGAAGGCGCGTGCCGACGCCGATCGCGTCGGTGCCGCCGCCGTGCAGCTCGCGATGCAGGGCGTGCCCCCGGCGGGCGCTCTCGAGATGGTGCGCAACGATCCGGAGCTTCGCGGCCGGAGCCTCTTCTCCCAGCACTGCGCGAGCTGCCACGTGCTCGGCGATCTCGGGGACCCGAAGAAGGCGACCGCCTCCAAGCTCGACGGATGGGGCACGACCGAGTGGATCCTCGCGATGATCCACGATCCGGACGCGCCGCAGTTCTTCGGGCTGGGGCCCTACAAGGGCAAGATGCCGAGCGTCGACCAGCGTCCGAAGGACAAGCCGGCCGACGAGCCGTGGACGCCCATGATCAAGAGCGACGCCGAGAAGGCAGCGGTCGCGGCGTTCCTCGCCTCGCAGGGAGACGAGCCGGGCGACCCGGCGCGGGCGACCGATGCCGCGACGCTCGCCCAGGGGGAGAAGATCGTCTCGGACCGGTGCACGACCTGCCACCAGTACAAGGGCGACGGGGATCTCGAGGGCTCCGGCATCGCGCCCGAGCTGGCGCACTACGGGTCAATCGCGTGGACACGCTCGCAGGTCGCCAACCCGGCGACCGACCAGACCTACCGCGATCAGGCGCTCGATCCGGCCATGAAGAAGCACATGCCGCGCTTCGACAAGGACCTGTCGCCGGGCGACGTCGACGTCGTGGCGCGCTGGACGCGAGCGCACGGGCGAGGCCAGCCCCTTCCCTGACTTCTCGCGCGCTGGTCCTGTCTGCACGAAAAAGCGGGCGCCGTAAGTCCGCGAGCGTCTGCGTCGCGTTGGCGTACGCCGCCAGGACGTAGGACATGGTACTTGGCTCTCCTTTCTGGTGGGGCGCACCGCTCGCCGGGGTGGCGAGACCGCCCGGGGCGGGTGCCCCGGCCGGCCGTGTCTTCGGGTTTTCTTCCCCTCCAAAAAGGTATGCCCAGCCCAGGGGGCCGATTCCGCGCTCTCGCGGAAGAAATCGTACGTGCCCCCAACCTCCTCAGCGTGAAGCACTGGAGCCGCCTGCTTCGCGGCGTGCTCTATGCCGCGACGCCGCGCGTGGATTGGGCGACGTTGCTCCGGCGTTCATTCGACGTGGACGTGCTGGCCCGTTCCGGTCAGGTCAGTGCGCGTGCGAAAAGGGAGAGCAAGCGGGTTGGTTCGGGCGAGGACCGCAAGTGGCGTGGGCGTAGTATTGCGCCTTCGGAGGGATCAGGGGTGGCGGGCGACCACGACCGAGGAGGCGATGAGCGCGCGGGCAGCATCGGCGAGATGCTGCGCGCGATGGCCGCCCCGGATTCGAGTGCGGCACGATTGCCGGATGACATCCCCGGCACGACCATCGGGCACTACCAGGTGCTGGACAAGCTCGGTGAGGGCGGCATGGGCGTTGTCTTCCGCGCACGCGACACGCGCCTCGGGCGCGACGTGGCGCTGAAGGTCCTGCCGGCGGCGGTCGCCGGCGACGGAGAGCGGCGAGCGAGGCTGCTTCGCGAGGCCCGGTCCGCGGCGGCCGTGAATCACCCGAACATCGCGACGGTGTACGACGTGGGAGAGAGCGACGGGCGGGTGTGGCTTGCCATGGAGCTGGTGGAGGGGACGACCTTGCGCGGGCGCCTCGCATCGGGAGCGCTGCGGGCGGACGAAGCCCTGAGGATCGCACGCGCGATCGCGACGGGCCTCGCGAAGGCGCACGAGAAGGGAATCGTGCACCGCGACCTCAAGCCCGAGAACGTCCTGCTCGCCTCCGACGGCGGCGTGAAGATCCTCGACTTCGGCTTGGCGAAGCTGCGCGAGCCGGTGTCGAGCGACAGCGCGCTCGGGCAACGGCAGACCGAGACGCTCGAGGGCCGAGTCATGGGCACGCCGGGTTACATGTCTCCGGAGCAGGCCGCAGGGCGCCCGGTCGATCAGCGGACCGACGTCTATGCCCTCGGTGTGGTGCTCCACGAGATGCTCACGGGCGGCTTGCCCGGCCTCGGAAGCGGCCGCAAGCCAATCACCGACGCGCGCATCGAGGCCATCGTCGCGCGCTGTCTGGATCCGTGGGCCGATCAGCGTTGGCCCGATGCGGGGGCGGTCGGCGCGGAGATCGACGCGGCGACGAGACACCGCCCACCACCGGCCAGCGCGCATCGCGTCCGCAACTCGGTGCTCCTCGCCATCAGCGCTCTCGCGCTCGCGGTCACCGTCGCGGTTGGCGCGTTGCCCCGACTGCGCGGCGCGTATTCCTCGAGCGCGGCACCCAGCGCCCCGGCTTCGGCCGCGCCCGCACTGGCGGTGACGACCTACACGGATCAGCCACTTCCGCCGACGAACGTGCCCGCGGCCCGCGTGGAGTACGCGGCCGGATTGCAGTCCCTGCGTGACGACCGCTCCTTCGAGGCCCACCGTCACTTCGCGAAGGTGGTGGACCTCGATCCGAGCATCGCCCTCGGCCACTTGCGCACCGCTCTGACCCGGTCGAGCCCAGAGCCCGTGAAAGCCGAGCTGGATGCCGCGTTCGCGTTGCGGTCGCAGCTAGGGGAACGCGACCTCGCGGTGCTCGACGCCCTGGAACCGACGACCGGCCGGCACCCCGACCTGGTGCTTGCGGAAACCCGTCTCGAGGCGGCGACGCAACGTTGGCCGCTGGACGTCGAGTTGCTCGATCTCATCGAGGTCCTCGGAGCTCCAGCACCCGAGCGTGAGATCGAGCTCGCCGAACGCGCCACGACGCTCGATCCGCGCGACGTCCAGGCCTGGGAGGTTCTCGGGCGAGGCTTGGCCAGTCTCGGCCGCATGGAGGAGGCCCGACGCGCGTTCGAGCACGGCGTCTCTCTGACGCGCGCTCCGTCGGACGTCATGTCGTGGCTCGCAACGTTGGATTCCGTCGAAGGCCGCTGCGAAGAGATGGAGCGCCTCGGGGAACGAATCTCGGACTACCAGCCCATTGTCGGCGTCTTTCATCTCGAAGACGCGAAGCGTGCGCTGGGCAGGCCCCGCGCCGAGCTCGAAGAGCTGCACCGCCGGTTGAGAGGGCTGCGTCCCGCCGACGAGCTCCCGCTGGATGACGCCAAAGACGAGGCCATCGATGCGCTGATCGCGGGACGTTTCGACGTTGCGAACGAAAAGCTGGACGCATGGGAGCGCCTGATATCAACCGACCTTGCCGACTACTACGAGCACCTCGTGGAGGGGCGCGAGCGAATCTACGCGGCCCAGGAGACCGGTGACGTCACGGCTGCTCGGACGCGCGCGCGGGAGTTCCTGGAGCGTCGCCGTCTTTGGGGTTGGGAAGGAGTTCGCTACAACCCCAGGTTGGGAGGGGCGGATCTGAGCCTCTGGATGACGCGCATCGCCGAACCGTCTGGCATCCGCGAGCAAGACAGAGCGGCGTGGGTGGACGAGAGACTCGCGAGCCACGCGCTGCCGTTCGCCGTCTGGGCGTACGCGTGGGCCGCGCCGGCCACCAATGTTCAGGAGGCTTTGGCGGCGCTCGACTCGCGTGAGCATGATCCGCGGTTTCAGCCTCCGCTCGACGCACCGTTCTACGGCGGAACGGGCGAGGGCTTGCCCGAAGCCTATGCTGGACGTGTCTACCTCCTCGCCGGACGGGCCCCGGAGGCAGTTCCGTGGCTGCGGCGAGCGGTTGCGCAGTGCACTTGGGCGACGCTGTACGTCGACCAGATGCACGCCCGCCTCGACCTGGGCGAGGCCCTGGAGCAGACGGGCGACACGAAGGGTGCGTGCGACGCGTATGCCGATGTGCTCTCGCGCTGGGGCCACGCGGTGCCGCGATCGGTCACCGCCGACGCGGCCCGCGATGGAGCGAAGCGGCTGCACTGCCCGCCCTGATTCGGTACCGTCCAGGGCTGCTGAGAGACGGGGCTCAAGGGCCGGTGGCCGCGTCAGCTCGAGCGCGGTGGATCATCGCTTCGACCTGCGGCTCGGCATTGATCTCCACGATGCGGACCTCGGGATGCGCCCGGGTAAAGACCCGGAAGACTTCATCCGCAAAGGCCTGCCCGATGGTCTGGACGCCCGTGAAGTCGAGTATGACCGTCCGAAACTTCTCGAACCGCGTGAGTAGCCGCTTCGCCTGCGATCGGGACACGAGCTGGTCGTCGCCGAACAGCGTCAGCCGCACGGGCACGACCGTCTTGGTGAAGCCGTAATCCACGTCCGCGAACTCGTCGAAGACGCTGGTCAAGGTTCGCGCCGTGTGGTTGTCGAGGCGCATGCTCACGAGCGTGCCGGGCGCGTCCTTCTCGTCATTGAGCACCCAGTCTTCGTCCTCGCCGCGGTGGTGGGAGAAGAAGACGGTGCCGGAGAGGATCCGGAAGTCGTCGAGCGCGCGCGACGTGAAGAAGATCCCTTGGCCGCTGTGATTCACCGGATCGGTCGTGAATTTTCCTTTGGGCAGC
>DATJYG010000505.1:0-4749 GCA_035499695.1 Polyangiaceae bacterium | reverse complement strand
TGGGCTCGCCGCGCCTCGCGTCGAGCACGGGAATCCAGTCGGTGGTCCTCGACGAAGACCTCACGGCGTCGATCCTCGCGGCGTGCCGTGCACACAAGACGCCACTCACCGGACTCCTCGTTTCGGCCCTCTGCCAGGCCGCGCAGGAGGTCTTCGGGACCCGCGGCGACTTCCTCGTCGCGTGCCCCATGAGCTGCCGCGCACTGTCGCGCACGGTGCGCCTCGACGACTCGTGCTTCGGTTCTTACACGCGCGTCGGCTACGTGAGCGTGGCTCCCGAGCCGCTGTGGTCGCGCGCGACGCGCGTCTCGCAGCGGCTCGAGGAGCTCTCGAAGGCCGCAACGTTCTCGCAGAACCCCAACTTCCGAGGCGCCGACCGTGCGCTCCGTCTCTTGTCGAGGCTCCCGCGGCGGGGGTTCACGGACCTCGCGGTGTCGAACCTCGGCATCGTGGACTTCCGGAAAGACGCGTTCGGGCCGCTTTCGGTCGAGTGGCTGCGCCTCGGGGCGAACCTCGCCGGCGCGTTCGAGATGCTGCTCCTCGCGAGCGTCGTCTTCCAGAAGAAGCTCGCCATGAGCCTCATGTTCCCGCAGCCTCACACGAGCCGACCGAAAGCGCTCGCCACGCTCGACGCCCTGCAGCGCATCTTGAACCGGGAAGGAAGCCAGCCGTGAATTTCGCCTTCACCCAAGAGCAAGAGGAGCTTCGCGGGCGCGTGGTCGCCTTCGCGCGCGAGAAGCTGAACCCGACGTTGCGGACGGAGGCGGGTCTCTCGAAGCCGATCTGGCAGGCGTGCGGGGCCTTCGGATTGCTGGGGCTGTCGGTACCTCGCGAGCACGGCGGCCTCGGTCTCGACGCGCTCTCGACCGCCGTCGCGCTCGAAGCGCTCGGCTACGCGTGCGACGATATGGGGCTCGTCTTCTCGGCGGCGGCGCAGCTGCTCTCCGTGAGCGTCGCCCTCTCCAAGCACGGCACGGCGGAGCAAAAGGAGAAGGTCCTCGGGTTTCTCTGCCGCGGCGACGCGTTCGCGGGCCACGCGATGACCGAGGAGGGCGCCGGGTCGGATGCGTTCGCCATTGCGACGACTGCCTCGCGCGACGGAGACCATTTCGTCCTCTCCGGGACGAAGAGCTTCGTCACGAACGGAACCGTCGCAGATCACTTCCTCGTCTACGCGGTGACGCGGGAAGGCGCCGGCCCGCTCGGCATCTCCGCGTTCCTCGTCGATCGAGGCACGCCGGGGCTCCGCACGGGCGCCGCGATCGACAAGATCGGGCTCTCGCGCTCGCCCGCGTGCTCGCTCTACCTCGAGGAGTGTCGCGTCGCCGCCGGAGCGCTCGTGGGCCGCATGGACCGCGGCGCCTCCATCTTCCAGGAGGCGATGCTCTGGGAACGCGCGTGCCTCTTCGCAGCCTACGTCGGGCGCGCGGAGCGCCTGCTCGAGGAGACGATCGAGCACACGCGCTCCCGCAAGCAGTTCGGCAAGAGCATCGCGAGGAACCAGGCCGTCTCCCACCGCCTCGTCGACATGAAGTTGCGACTCGAGGGAGCGCGCCTGCTCCTCTATCGCGCGTGCTGGAAGCTCGCGAGAGGCGAAGCGTCCGCCGCCGACGTGGCGCTCTCGAAGCTCGCCGTGAGCGAAGCGGCGGTGCAGTCGAGCGCCGACGCCGTCCAGCTCCACGGCGCGATGGGCATCGCGGAGGACGCAGGCGTCGCCCGCCACCTGCGCGATGCGGTCCCCTCCACGATCTTCTCCGGCACCTCCGAGGTTCAGCGCGAGATCATCGCTGCCGCGATGGGCCTCTACCGCTGATGGTCACCACGCGCGCGACAAGACGACGCCCGTCGGCCCGATCGCCATGCGCGTCGAGGGCGTCGAGCTCGGCGCAGTGAGCTCGAGGATCACCCCGGTCGCTCCGAGGGCGGCGCCGAGGGCCAGGGCCCAGTTGGACGCGACGAGCTTCGGCGAGGAGGAGCCGTCGTCGATGAATGTCGCCTTCGTGGAGCAATCGCCCGGGGCGCACCCGATCGCGCTCGAGCTCTCGTGTGCAGCCATCACACGCAGAGCGATGCCCAACCCGACCGCAGCCGCTCCCGTGCCGATCCCGATCCAGCCGAGGGTGCGCTGGGTCGACCCCTCGCTTCCGGTGGAGTGCGGGATGGCGGGCGGGGTGGCAGCCTTCGACGCGGGCGGGCTTTCCGGTGCGGGCGCGGTCTCCTCGACCTTCTGGAGCGCAGCCGGCGCAAGGCGCACGCGGAGCTCCTGACCCGGGGCGACGTCGACGCTGACGTGGGACGTCGAATCGCCGCCCCCCGCCGGAGCCGCCGCTGCAGCGTCGGGCACCGCATCTGGCTCGGGATGCGCGACGAGGTCCGCCGCCTCGTTTCTCGCGAGGTTCCCCGCGAGCAGCGCGATCATCCGCACGCGCGTCGCCCCGTCCGCCGGGGCGGTGAGCTCGCGCTCTATCGTGTGCCCGCGCCCGTCGCGGAAGGCGACCTGGATCACGCCGTTGTGCGACCGGACCTCGATTCGCCGCGCATCGGGCGGCGCAGGGTCGTTCGGTCCGACCACCGGCTCGCCAAGCTCGCCGGATACCGCGCTCCGCACGTCGTCCGGGGCGACGTCCGCCCCTTGCTCGACGGCGACGACCAGAGGAGTGCGGGGAGAGGCTGCGCTCGCGGTCCCCGAGGCCATCCAGGTCCACGCGAGCAAGCACGTCGTCAGCGCCAATCGATGTCGTCGTCGCATCGTTCCTCTACCTCCTGTCACTTGCCGAGATCGTCGAGCAGCGCCTGCGCGTCGTCCCGGCGATAGGCACCCCACCGCCCGTCGGCGAACGGCTGCAGCGCCTGGCGCGCTTGCTCGCGCTGCCCCAGGCGGAACAGACAGATCGCGCGGTTGTAGCGCGCCTCCAGCACCAGCCCTCCGCGTATGTCCTGCGAGGCAACGGCGAGATACCGGTCCCACGCGGCGAGCGCGCGCGCGGGGTCGCTCCCGTGAAAGTGCAGCGCGTGCGCTTGCGCGTACAGCGCCTGCGGGTCCGGGCCCGGCGTCACCGCTCTCGATGGGGGCACGACACTGGTCGCCACGGGCGCAGCGCTCGGCGGCTCGAGCGGCAGGACTGGCGCGCTCGGGCGAGCCGGCGCGGTCGGAAGGGCTGTCGGCTTCGTGGCGAGGCGGGTAACGACGGCCTCGTCGCTCGCTCGCCGCGCGAGACCCAACCGTGCCGCGATACGCGCGGGTGTCCCCGTCGCCGCCGCGCAGACGCCTGCGAACAGCACCGCAGCCACCGCGAGCACGAGCCATGATCCCCGGCGTCGGCTCAGCGCACGCGCCGTTCGCCAGCGCGAGCCCCCGCCGAGGGCAGCGAGAACCTTCCGCCGCGTTCGCGCCGCATCCTGCGCGCTCGCCGATGGAACATTGCGCGCGGCACGCACCGCCGTCTCGAGCCATTCCGCGCTCATCTGATGCCTCGCTTTCGGAGCAGCTCGCGCAGCCGTTTCTTGGCGTGAAACAGTCTCGTGCGCATCGTCGCTTCCGGCGCCCCCGCGATGCGAGCCGCCTCGGCGCACGAGCGCTCCTCGATCTCCATGAGGACGAAGGCGACGCGTTGCGCGAGGGGTAGCGCATCGAGCGCGCGGTGGAGCTCGGCCGCCACCTGCGCGCGCACCAGGTCTTGCTCCGGGGTCGAGACGCTGCTTGCGTCCCCCGCCTGCTCTCCCGCGCGCGCCATGGCGGCGCGCCGTCTCGCCGCGGCCCGCACGTGCTTGCGCGCGACGTTGACCGTGATGGCGAGCAGAAGGGTGCGCACGGTGCACTCGCCCCGATGGCGCCGTAGCGCGGCGGGAACACGCAGAAACACGTCGTGGACCAGGTCCTCGGCGGCGGCGGTGTCGCCCGCGAGCCGTCTCGCGAACGTACGCACCGCGTCGTGATGCAAGTCGTAGAGCTCCGCGACGACGGCGGAGTCGTCCAGGACGGCATGCTCCTCGGCGTCCACGCGCAGGACGGACACGGTGGGAGGGAGCATGCACCCCGTTGGTCCCCGCAGCGAGGCGCGGCGTTCAACTTTCTTGCGGCCACCTCGAGCTCGCCTACATGGAGGCCGTCACGCGCGTCTGCCGCTAGGCTGTCGGCGCCCATGCACCGCCCCCAGACCGTGGCCCTCCTTATTCTGTCGTTCGCCGGTTGCGCCGCCGACGCGGCCACCGTCGCCCCGGCCACCGCGCCCGCGCCTCCCCTCGCCTCCGCTCCTGTCTCCCCCGCGGCGCCGCCACTCGCGTCCGCCACTCCGCCGGCCCCCGAGCTTCCGTACTTCGCCCGGTACCGGCAGCTCCTCGAGCAGATGGTCTCCGTCGACACGAGCCACGGCGGTGAGACGAAGCTCCTCGAGCCAATCGCAGCCCTCTACCGCAACGCCAGCGTGCCGGTGCAGATCCTCGAGTCGTCCCCCGGCCGCGGCAACCTCGTCGCGCGACTCGAGGGCAGCGGAGCGAAGAAGCCCCTGCTCCTGCTCGCACACGTCGACGTCGTCCCCGTCGAGGGCCAGCCGTGGACCGTTCCTCCCTTCGCAGCCACCGAGAAGGACGGGTTTCTCTGGGGACGCGGCATCAACGACGACAAGTCGATGGCCGCGGCCATCGTGGCGATCACCCTCGAGCTGGCGCGCACGCACGCCCCGCTCACGCGCGACGTCATCGTCGCCCTGACGGCCGGCGAGGAGACGGGCGGATTCGCGGGCGCGCGCT
>DATJYG010000504.1:0-6582 GCA_035499695.1 Polyangiaceae bacterium | reverse complement strand
TCCCCCCAGGCGTCGAGGAGCAGACCTGTCGCGCCGTCGAGATCCGAGAGCGCAGCCGGGAACTTTCGGTCGAACAGGGCCCGGCGGCGCACCAGCTCGGCCAGGGCGTCCACGCGATCGCGCGAGAGCCGCTCGACGAGGCGGTCGCCAGTCGAGAAGGGATACCCACCGAGGGAGCGATCGTGCTTCTTCCAGATCGCGGTGAGCTCGCCGAGGCTCGCCGCATCGAAGACCCGCTCGGCGTCACGGCGACTCTCGGAGCTGACGGGTGCGTCCATGGCCTCGAGCCTCGCGCGGATCCCGGCGCCGTGAAGCGCGATCTCGAGCCGGTCTTCCATCGGAGCACCCTGGCGGTACATCGCGAGCTGCTCCTCCGCAGGAGACTGCGCGTGCGACGAGAGCTCCTGTTCCTCCGCCCACGCCCGGACGAGCGTCGTCACCTGCTCCGGGTGAGCCGCGAAGCCGTGCTGCACGAGTTCCTCGAGCGCCGCATCGAGGTCGGCGAGGTCCTCCAGCCGGATCGTCGGATATCGAAGGCATGGACCCGGTCCAGCGTGATTGCTGGCGAGCAGGCGCACTCGCTCGTCCGAGGTGGTCGCAATGCTGCGCCGGTAGATGAAGTCCGCCGGCGTCTCGAAGAGGGCGCGGCGGAAGGCGATCCCGCCTCCGAGGAGGGCGAGGAGCAGAGCGACGGCGGCCATGACGAGCCAACGTGTTCTCGCGCTCCCGCTAGCCATCGCGGTGCCCCCGGGAGAGGAACTCGAGGGCGGTTCGCTTCGCTGCTCCGACCAACGGGCGGCCGTGCCCGGGGAGGAGGTGCTCGTAGTCGACGTCGCTTCGATGGAACGCGCGCAACGACTCGATGGCGAGCGGCAGGTCGGTCGAGAACGTGACGTACGGGAGCGACATGCCCTTGCGGACGACGAGCGGCGGCACTGCCGTGAGCAGCGTGTCGCCGCTGAGCAGCGCTCTCGTGCCGCCGTGGCGGTAGAAGACGGATCCTTCGGTATGACCCGGCACGTGGTGGACCTCGAGGCTCCCGACGGATTCGCCGTCGTCGAGCGCGTGGTCGCACACGACCTGCGCCGGCCACCGATTCTCGAACTCGGCGATGAGCCGAGCGACATGGGAACCGCCCTTGCGCGTCAGTCGAGCGCGCGGCGCGCGCCCGGCGAGGACGTCCGCGTCGTCTCGGTGGGCGTACACCTTGACCCCGAAGTACCGCTGGAGAAAGCGGGCGTTGCCGGCATGATCGCTGTGGCGGTGCGTCAGCAGCACGCCCGAGAGATCGCCCGGCCACACACCAGCGCGGCCCAGCTCCAGGAGAAGCGTGGCCCGTTCACTCCAGTGGCCGCAGTCGACGAGCCATCGATCACCCCGTCCGCCGTCGAGCAGGTACACGTTGGACACGCGCACGTGGTGCAAGTGACGGAACTCGCCGACGACGGTGCGCATGCGGTCACCGCACCGGGCAGGCGAGCTTCTGCGCGTGGGTGCGGGCCTCTTCGGCTGTGACCGATCGAGGCTTCGCGCGGCCCCACCGCTCCATCACGCGCGCGTACGCGTCGCAGGCTCCCTTCGTGTCGCCCGTCTGCTCGAGGGCCTCTCCGAGGCGGAGGCTCGCCTGGACCGGCTCCATCCCGAGTGCGCATCGTGCGGCCGCCGGACGCAGGTGGGCCAGCGCGTCGTCGATCCGGCCGCCCAGGAGGAACAGCTCGCCGATGGGACCGTCGTCCGCCCAGAAACGACGGCTCGCGATCGGCGGTGGGTTCCCCCCGAAGGCGCGCAGTCGTTCCACCGCGGCCTTCGCCTCGGCCTCGTTCGCCGGGCGCTCGAATGCCTGCGCCCAGATGACCGATGCCGCCGTCGCCCACGCTTCGTCGTCGAGCCGCGCGCGCCACGACGCGATCCACGCCTCGCGCTGCGCCGAATAATCCGCGTCCGAGAGGACGCCGGCGAGGTGCGCGCGGGCGAGCATCCGGGGAAGCGGGTCCGTCTCGGGTCGCTCGAACCGCGGCAGGGCCGCCGCCTGCTTCACGTAAGCCAGAGCCAGGTCGCCGGCCTGTCGAGTGTCGCCGCTCTCGAGGAGCATCTCGACCTTCGTGACCGCCCCGTCGGACGACGCCATGGTCCCGTAGGCATCGATGCTCGCGAGCGCCGCCGTGAAGTCGCCGACCCAGGTCGACAGGAGCGCGTCGTCCAGGGGCTTCAGCCGATCCGCGCGCGCCGGATCGAGCCGCGATCGCCTGTCGGCCAGCGCGAAGCGGAGTGCGTCGGTCGAGGCGTCCTGTCCGGCGAGCGCCTGCGCTAGCCACCAGGGGCCCATCGTGTACTCGGGGTTGAAGACCATGGACATGCGCGCGTCGCTCTCGACCTCACGGCACTGACCGACCCAGGCGTGCTCGATGGTGCGCTCCACGCGCGTCCACTCGGCGGCGCTGTTCCGAGCGAGGAGCTCGTCGAGCACGCGCCGCCCTTCGGCGTCGTCCAGGTCCTGCGCCAGCAGCAGCCCACCGATGACCGATTCGTCGGGATCGACCTGCATGGCCCGGCGGATGACCTCCGCCGAGCGCTCGAAGTGAAACAGCTTGTTCTCGGCGATCGAGAGAAGCTCGAGCACCTGCATGTCGTCCGGGCGTCGCGCAGCCAGCGTCCGCATGCGGACCGCCACCTCCTTCAGGTCCGGAGGGTCGAACACCGCGGGCTCGATCGCCGTCAGCACGTCCTGATCGCGCGCCGAGAGCGTGCTCCGGGCACGGGACACGGCCTGCAGATGCGTGCGCGCGAGCGTCAGAGGCGTCGGGCAGAGGTACGTCGCGAGCAGCAACCGTTGCAGGTGAGGGCTCGCGAAGGAGTCGTCGGCGGCAATCGCCTCGTCGAAAGCCTTCTGCGCCGCCGAGACCTCGCCTCCCGCCAGGAGCTTCATTCCCCGCCGGAAGGAGGCTTCGGCCGCGGGCACGGTCGTCTGCGAAGCCGGGAGATCGGCGAGACGGAAGGTACGCGCTGAAGCGACGGGCAGCGCCGACGACGTCGGCGTCACCGTCGGACGGCTGGACCGAACGGCGACCCAGCGCCACCCTCCGAGAACCGCGACGACCAAGCCGAGCAGGAGCGCCGCGGTCCTCCACGATCGCGAGCTTCCGGCGCCGGTCGAGGTCGAAGCCGACGCCGGGCGCGAAAGCGGCTGCACCTCGGTCCGCGATACCGTCGTCGCCGTCTTCGTCCCGTGCGGTTTCGCCAGCGCCGCGACGATCTCACTGGCATCGGCGAACCTCTCGGCAGGCGCCTTCGCCAGGCACCTGTTCACGACTGCCTCGGTCGTCGCTTCGATGCCCGGAACCCGCTCGCGCAGAGGCGGAGGCGCGTCGCGGGCGATGGCGACCATCACCGCGCCCGTGCTCGACCCCGAGAAGGGCCGCTTCCCGGCGAGCATCTCGTAGAGGACGATGCCGAACGAGAACACATCCGACCGCACGTCGAGCGGCTCGCCCAGCGCCTGCTCGGGCGACATGTACTCGGGCGTACCCATCACGCGCCCCTCGTCCGAGGTCACGAGCGTCTCGGTCTTGGCGAGCGCCACCTCCGCGCGGTCGGCCGACCTGGTGTCGGCCTCGGTCTTCGCGAGCCCGAAGTCGAGGAGCTTCACGACGCCGTCGGCCGTGATCATCACGTTCTCGGGCTTGAGGTCCCTGTGTACGATGCCGCGATCATGCGCGGCGGCGAGCCCCTGGGCGATCTGACCGGCGAGCTGCAGCGCGGTGGGCTCGGCGAACGGCCCGCGCTCGAGTCGCTGACGAAGGCTCTCGCCGTTCACCAGCTCCATCGCGATGTAGATGCGCCCCTCGTCCTCGCCGATCTGGTGGACGACCGCCACGTTGGGGTGCGTGATGCCCGCGGCCGAGCGCGCCTCACGAAGAAACCGTTGCCGCCGCTCCTCGTTCTCCGTCCGGGGCATGACCTTGAGCGCCACGTCGCGGCGCAGTGACTCGTCGTGAGCCCGGTAGACGACGCCCATCCCTCCCCGGCCGAGCACACCGAGGATGCGGAACGACCCGACCCGCGCAGGAAGGGACGCCGGGACTTGCTCGCTCGTCACCGTAGTCGATCATACTCTTCAGTCAGCCGTGCGCGTGGTCCTGGCGACGTCGGGTGCACTAATCCTCGCTCTCATCGGCGTGCGTCTGGTCCGCGCTGCGCCGCCCGAGCAAGCGCCGGCCGCATCGCGAGCGCAAGTCGCAACGGCGCTCGAAGCCCTCGCTGCCGCGTTCAAGGGACATGGTCGGCGCCTCGCGAGCGGCGGGCCGGGCACCATCGAACGGGCGATCGCCGCGTACGTGCCCGGAGTGTTTCGTCCGGTGCAGGAGGGTGTCATCGCACCCCCGAAATCAGGCGCACGGTGCCCGCCGGAAATGGGGCTCGTGTCCGGCGCCGTGTGCGTCGATCGCTTCGAGGCGTCGCTCGTCGAGCGCGCGCAGGACGGCACGCTCCTGGCGCACGCACCCAACCAGTCCCTCGTACCCGGTCACATGTACGTCGCACGGAGCGTCCAGGGCGTGATCCCGCAGGCGTACGTGAGTGGAGTGCAGGCGCTTGCCGCGTGCCACGAGGCGGGCAAGCGCCTTTGCGCACCAGTGGAGTGGCGCGCGGCGTGCGCCGGAAGTCAGGGCTACGCCTTTCCCTACGGGCCCGACCGCGTGCTCGGCCGCTGCCACGACTGCGGCGCGAACCCGATGCTCACGTACCACGCCGACACTCAGGCCCGCGGCTGGGGCCCCCTCGAGCTCAACGACCCGCGGAACAACGAGCTCGAAGGGACGCTGGCGAAGACAGGCGCGTTCCCCGATTGCGTCAACGACTTCGGTCTCTACGACATGGTCGGCAACCTGCACGAGTGGACGGCCGACCCGAACGGCACGTTTCAGGGAGGCTATTGGCTCGACACCTCGCTGCACGGCGATGGCTGCGCGTACCGGACAATCGCGCATCCGTTCGACTATCGCGATTACTCGATCGGATTCCGCTGTTGCGCGGATCCCGAGTGAGTCTCAACGAGCGAGTACGACGAACAGGGCCGTGATGACCACGACGAGCACCGCGTACAGCATCCGCATGGCCAGGCGGGAAGACTGTCTCTGTCGGTCACGCTCGCGTGCGTCCGAGTCGGACACCCACATGGTTGACGGGTCGTCACGCGGGGGCTCTGCGTCGTGTTTCACGGGGACGGGCAGAGGGGCCGGAGGTTCCGGCGCGCGTGGCGCGGGCTTCCGGTACGGCGGGACCACGAGTGAAGCTTAGCAGCTCGCGCACTGATTCAGCCGATCGGCTCTCCGATCATCCCGGCGGCGATCGCCTTCGTCATCGCGGTGAAGCGCGCCTCGTCGAAGTCCGCACCGCTTCGCAACCAGTCCACGTGGGGCGGATCGTCGGCCGGGGCCTTTCCGCCGTCGAAGTGCCCGAGCACGTCGAGATGGTCCGCGTAGCCGGTCCAGACGAGCCGCCCGTGGAGCTGGGATCGCAGCGGCACGACGCCATCGTTGGCGCGCACTTCGGGCGCCTTCCCGAACGCGCGCAACAAGGCCGCCTCGGTGTCGTCGTCCTCACGTGCAGCGGCGCACGGGTAGCGCTCGTCGACGTGCGACGTCAGCTCCGACAGCGCCGCGAAGATCGTGGTCGACAAGGCGCCCCAAGGGCTCAGGAGCTGGCGCACCAGGTTCAGAGGCGTCGGCAGCCGCGCCATCGACGCCGTGCACTGGTAGCGGACGCCCGGACGGTCACGAACTGTCGCCTGATGGAGATCCATCGCCTCGGGCATGAGCTGCACCATCGAGCCCTGGTCCGTCTTGATCGCCTCGAGGTACGTGCGCACCTCGCGGCTGCGGGCGTCGTCGAGCAATTGCAGCAGCCGCTCCGTCGTGCTCTCGAGCACGCGGACGTCGAGACCGAACGCGCGGTCGATGCGGCCGATGGCGACCACGAGCGCGCTGGCGACGGCGAGCGGAGGTGAACCGAGCGTCAGCGCGAAGAACGTGAGCGCCGTCAATGCGTAGAGCATCTTCTGGCCGCTGACCGTCGTGAAGAAGGCGGCGAGCGGCGTCCCGTGGTGGGGAGTGCTCAGCGTGGTCACGCTGGCGAGCCGGGGCAGCCATGCGAGCGCTGCGCCGTCGCACGGAATGCTCGCTCCGGGCGAGGCGATCAAGCGGACGTCGACACCGCCCGTCGAGTGACCCATGAGGTGCACCGGCGCCTCGCTATCCGTCGACGTCGACGCCACCAGCTCTGCGAGGCGCGCCGCGCGCTTCGTGACCGACGCCGTGGGCGGAACGTCGACGACCCACGTCACCGCATCGTGCCCCCGTTCTCGCAGGTGGCGCATCAGCGCCCGCTCGAGATGGGCGAAGTAGTCGTACGACGCGAGCTTCCCGAAGCCGAACATGCCCGGGGCGAAGTAGAGGTGGTGAAGCACGCCGCTTCCGCCACTGTACGATCCTCACCAGGATGGTGCGAAGCGCTAGACTCATCGAGGACCACGTCCACATGTTCTCGCACATCGCGCGCTGCCTGGACCTGCAGGAGAAGGACATC
>DATJYG010000503.1:0-3196 GCA_035499695.1 Polyangiaceae bacterium | reverse complement strand
AGGCTCGCCGCCGCGCCGATGGCGAACCAGGCGTACCAAGACTCTTCCGACATCGTTCGCTCCTCGTCCTTGCCTTCGCTAGGCCGCAGCAACTCCGTCGACCGATTCGACCTCGCAGAGCCACCACTCGTCCTCGGCCGTGAGCGGCACCAGGCGCATGAGCACCCGCTCGCCGGGGTGACACTCGCCGAGCGTCGTCGGGGCCACTCGCGCGCTCTGGATGACGTTGCCTTGCAGAAAGTCGACGAGCGCGCCGCGCTGCCGGACCGGTCCTACGGGGTTGAAGAGCTCGTAGGGTCCTCGAAGGACGGGCTCGTCGGGACCGAAGTCGTAGACGCCCTCACGGACGACGTCGCGGACACGGATGACGTGGGGCATGGCTGCGCAAGAGAGTGCTTGCCAGAAGCGATCCAGGACGCGTCACGCAGGGCGCCCCAGAAACTCTCGGCGGTCTGCCACCGCTCTGCCGGATAGGGGGCGAGCGCGCGCGCCACGACGGCCGAGACCTCGGGCGGAGGCTCGATGCCGAGCGCACGGAGGAGCTCGACGAAGACCAGCGCGAGATTGAACACGTCGGTCCACGGTCCGGGAATGCCGTACGCCTCCGAGCGTTGCTCGGGCGCGCCGTAACTCGAGCGCGAGCTCGGAGCCACCGCATCGCTCTGCAATTGCACCCGCTTGCCGCGGGCGAGCGAGACCGAGGGTGTGCACACGCCGCGCGCGTGGGCGTGCGCGAGGGCTTCGGCGATCGGGTCCAGCAGCGCGATGGCGTGCTTCACGGAGCGACTGGGGACGGGTTCGGCGTTCATCTGGGTACTGCGGCGGGCGCCGGCGCGTGGTGCAATCCGCGTGCACGTGGCGGAAAGCGTGGAGGTGCGGCACGTTGGTGACGTGAACGATGGCGGGATGCTCGGCGTGGGCGTCGCCGAGGGGAACCTCGTCGTGCGCGGCCTCGGGCTCGCGCTGGATCCGTCGCGCCCGGCGGGCGCGGCGTTCGTGTCGCACGCGCACGCCGCGGGGGCGGAATGCAGCGGACCGGTGCTGGCGTCGCGCGAGACGGCCGGGCTGGCGCGCGCATCCGGATGGCGGACGCTGGGGTGGGGCGAGACGATCGAGGTTCCGGTGGACGGCGGACAGGGCGGTGGCTCGGCGCGACTGTCGCTCGCGCCCGCGGGTCACGTGCTCGGGGGCGCGCAGCTCGTGGTGGACCACGCACGCGGGCGCCTCGTCTACGCCGGAGACTGGTGCGGTCACCCTGATCCGACGGTGACCGCCGGAGCCGTGGTGGCGTGCGACGAGCTGATCGTCGGGGCGCCGTTCGGTCTGCCGATCTTCCGCTTCGACCCGAGGGTGGAGGCGCTGGCGGCACTGGCGGAGTGGTGCGCCGGGCGCATCGACGCGGGGCGGACTCCCGTCGTGATTGCGGGCACGCCGGGCAACGCCCAGGCAATCGTGCACGCGCTTTCGGCGCGCCGGCTGTCGGTGGTCGCCGACGAGAGGGTGCGTGCGGACTGCGAAGCGTACGAGGCGCTCGGCGTCGCGGCGGGACGACCCGGGGCTCTCGACGGAGGCGTGCCGGAAGGCGCCGTCGCCGTCGTGTCGCCTGCGGCGCGGGCGACCAGCATGCGGGGACGCAAGGGCGTCGACGTGGCTTACGCCTCGGCGTGGGCGCTGCTCGACGCGGCCGTCGACCAGAGGCGGGCCGACGCTTCGTTCGTCGTCGCGGACAGGGCGGATCACGATGCGCTCGTCGCTCTGGTGCGGGCGAGCGGCGCGAGGCGCGTGATAGTGACCCGCGGGGAAGCGGCGGCGTTCGCGCACGTGCTGCGACGCGAGGGGTTTGACGCCGAGGCGATCCCGCTGCCCGCGATCGACGATCGAGGCGCGTCGTGAAGCGGCTCGCCGCGGGGCTCGATCGGGCGCGCACCAGTCGGTCGCGCATCGCGAAGGAGGAGGCCATCGGCGCCGCTCTGGCCGCGATCGCCGAGGATGGCGACGACGCGCTCGCCATCGCGGCACGGATGGCGACGGGACGGGCGCTCCCCGTGGGCGATGGGCGGGCGCTCGGCGTCGGCTGGTCGCTCATGCTCGACGTGGTGCGCGGCTCGACGGGACTGGACGACGTGATTCTGGGCGCGTGCGCGCGGGTGACCGGCGAGCTGGCCGAGGCGTTCGCGCACCTCGTGCGCCGCGACCCTGCATCTGAGTCGCGAGCCGGTGTGCGGCTGGCCGACATCGCGCGTGCCGTGGACGCCCTCGCCGACGAGCCGGGCCGGAGCAACAAGCGAGCGATCCTCGACGCGCTCTTCGCCACGGCGACGCCCATCGAGACGAAGTACCTCGCGAAGGCGCTCGGCGGCGAGCTGCGGATCGGCGCGCAGCAGGGGGTCGTCGAAGGCGCCATCGCGCGCGCCTTCGCGCTTCCGGTGGACGCCGTGCGCCGGGCTGCGGCGCTGGTGACCGACCCGGGGGACCTCGCGGTGCTCGCGCGGCACGGAGGGCTCGCCGAGGTGAAGCTCGTCGTCGGGCGGCCCGTCGCCTTCATGCTGGCGACGCCCATCGAGACGGTCGCGACGCCCCTCGATGCCGCAGAGCTCGTGCTCGAGGACAAGATCGACGGCGTAAGGGCGCAGCTGCACCGGATGGATCGCGACGGCAGCGTCGCCGTCTTCGCGCGCGGGCTCGACCGCGTGACCGACGCGTTCCCCGAGATCGTCGACACCGCGGCGGCGCTGCCAGCCGGCGTCGTGCTCGACGGAGAGATCGTCGCGATGGCCCCGTCGGGTCGTCCGCGTCCGTTCCAGGTGCTGCAGCCGCGCCTGAGAAAGAGCCGACCGTCGGTGGAGGACCTGGCCGAGACGCCCGTCTGCCTCGTCGCGTTCGACTTGCTCGCGGACGCGTCGGGGCCACTGCTCGATCGGCCGTGGCGCGAACGGCGCGCGCGCCTCGAGGCGCTGCTCGAGGAGCGGCCGGGAGCCATCCGGCTCAACCCGGTCTCGTCGCTGCCGCCGCACGAGGCGCTCGACGCCGCCCTCGACGCGGCCTTCACCGCCGCCCGCGCGCGCGGTCACGAGGGGCTCGTGCTCAAGCGAGCCGACTCGCCGTATGACGCCGGCCGCCGCGGGCAGGCCTGGCTCAAGGTGAAACGCGCGCACGCGACGCTCGATGTGGTCGTCGTCGGCGCCGAGCAGGGTCA
>DATJYG010000502.1:0-2002 GCA_035499695.1 Polyangiaceae bacterium | reverse complement strand
CGGCGCTTGAAGCAGGGCGACTTCGTGGAGGCGGGCGGCCGCACCGGCGTCGTGCGCGAGGTGACGCTCCTCGAGCTGGTGCTCGAGGACGGAATGGGCTGCGAGGTGCGCATCCCGCAGATCCTCGGTCTCTGGCATCCGACGCGCGTGCTCGGCCCGGGCGCCATCGCGACCATCGACGTCACCGTCGCCGCGCACGAGCGCCCTGCGGAGGTGGAGGAGGTGCTCGTCGGCGCCTCCGTCGCGACGTGCGAGCGAGCCCGCGTCGACCTGCTGTCGATAGACGCCGATGGCGCGCGCTGGCGCGTGACGGGCGTGCCGAAACACGGGAAGGGGGCAGCGAGCCTGGCCGAAGCGGTGGCGCAGGCGATCGCCGACAAGGGCATCGCCCTCGGGCGAGGGACGTCGAGGACGGGAACCGGCTAGATGAACGCCGTCCTCCTCCTCATGGGGCTGCTGGTCCTGTCCTACCTCGGCAGCTTCCTCGTGACGGGCCGGACGGTGCGCGGCGCGGGCCTGCCGTCGGGAGTCGAGTACGTCGCGCTCGGATTCGTGCTCGGGCCGCGCGTGCTCGACCTCGTCGGCGGCGACATGCTCGCCTCCTTCGAGCCGGTAGTTCAGGTGGCGCTCGGCTGGCTCGCCTTCGCGGTGGGTCTCGATTTCGGCTACGCAGGCGACAAGCGCGTACGCCCGGGGAGCCTCGCGATAGGCACGATGGGGTCGCTCATCACCGGGGGCGCGGTCGGCGCCGCCGTATGGTTCGCGCTGCCACGCCTGCAGCCGACCCTCGCGCCTTCCGATCGCCTTCTGCTCGCCGGCGGCATCGGAGCGGCGTGCTCGGAGACGACGCGCCACGCGGTGCGCTGGGTGGTCGAGCGCATGAACGCGCGCGGTCCCCTGGCCGATCGGCTCAACGAGATCGCGCACACGGACGACCTGCTGCCGCTGCTGACGATAGCGATCCTCTTCGCGCTCTCTCCCACGCCAGACGTGCACGTTCGCGAGCCGCTGCGCGACTGGCCCCTCATCACGATCGGCATCGGCCTGCTGCTCGGAGCGGGGGCCGCGCTGCTCGTCCGCAGCGATCTGCGGCTCGACGAAACGTGGGCCGTGCTCTTCGGCGTGACGCTGATCGCCATCGGGACCACCACGCGGCTGGCCATTTCGACGCTGACGGCGAGCTTCTTCCTCGGCATCGCCATGGCGGCCCTGTCGCGTCATGGCGCCGAGCTTCGCGCGATGGTCGCTCCTACCGAGCGTCCGGTGCTGCTGCCGGCCCTGCTTCTCGCGGGCGCACACCTCGACTTCGTCGCCACCCCGAAGCTGCCCTGGATCGCGGCGGCGGCGATCGGTGGGAGGCTCGCCGGCAAGGTCGTCGTCGGCTGGCTGCTCTACGTCTCTTCCAAGCCGGCGCGACGCGCCGGTCCCCTCGTGGGCCTCTCTCTCATGTCCTCGGGAGCGCTCGCCATCAGCATCGGCCTGGCTTTCGCGCTGCGCTTCCCGGGCCCCATCGGGGACACGGTGCTCGTCGTCGCGGCGGTGTCGGCCACCTTCGGTGAATTCGTCGGCCCCGCGCGTCTGCGCCGCTCGCTGCAGGCAGCCGGGGAGATCGATGGCGGTGCAGCGCAGTCGCCGCCGCCAGCGAGGGTGACGGCATGAGCACCGCCGCGTCTGCTGCGCGCAGAGGCCTCGGGCACCACGTCACGCACGCCGTCCTCCTCCTGGCGTTCACGGCCCTCATCTTCTACGTGACGCGCGCCGTGCCGGAGATGCACGGAAGCCTCTGGACCATCGCATCCATCGGCTTCTTGCTCGTCGCCGGCACACTGACGAGCGAGCTTCTCGGGCCGCTCGGGTTGCCGCACCTGACCGGCTACCTGCTCGCCGGAATCGCAGCGGGGCCGCACGTCCTGCGGCTGGTCGACGAGCACACCGTCAAGAGCATGTCGCCGGTGAACACCCTCGCGCTCGCGCTCATCGCGCTCGCGGGCGGCGCCGAATT
>DATJYG010000501.1:0-15119 GCA_035499695.1 Polyangiaceae bacterium | reverse complement strand
CGTGGGTGCGCGCGATCGCGCCGCTCGTGCCGGCGGGCATCGCGGCGGCGGCGTTCGTGATGCTCACGTGGGCGCAGGCCGAGGGCAACTGGATGCGCGCGAACCCCGGCGCCGGCGAGCGCGTGGACCGCTTCGTCGAGTTCCTCGCGTGGGGCTTGCCCGACGGGGCCGCGACGATCTCGCTGGGCGCGCTCGCGGTGCTCGTCGTGGCGGCGATCGTCCTCGGCGGCGAGTGGCCGCGCCCGACGCGCGTGGCGGCGGCCCTCGGCGTCACGCTGGCGGCGCAGGTGGCGATGTACTTCGCGCTGCCGCTCAACACGAACACGGCGACGTACGTCTCGGCGCGCCACGCGCTGCTCGTCGTGCTCCTGGCGCTCCCGCTCCTTCCGGCGCTCGCGGGCCGCGCGCTCTTCGCGCTTCGCGCGGGCGGTGCCATCGCGGCGGCGTTCGGCCTCGTCACCGCTGGCAGGCAGCTCGCGTGCTTCGACAGGGAGGCGCAGGACTTCGCCCCGGTGCTCGACGCGATGGCCCCGGCCAGGCGCGTCGCGACCCTGATCTTCGACCGGGCGGGCGCCTGCTGCGGCGAGCGCTCCTTCCCCTATCTGCACTTCGGCGCGTACTACCAGGCGGTCAAGGGCGGCGAGCTCTCGCGGTCCTTCGCCGTCGTGTGGAACGTCCCGATCCGCTACCGCGCCGACTACGCCCGCTACCCGTACCGCGAGGAGCTCGAGTGGATGCCCGGGCGCTTCTCGCCCGAGGACGCGCGCCACTTCGACTACGTGCTCGTGCGCGGCGGCGGCGCGGCCCCCCCGCCGCAGCTCGGGTTGCGCCAGGTCACCCGCAGCGGTGCCTGGGCGCTCTACGACAGCACCACCGCGGTCCCGGCCGAGCTCCCACCCCCCTGAGCCTCACATGCAGGCGACGGTGTCCTCGAGCGCGCACACGCCGCCGACGCAGAGGGAGAGCGAATCGCACGTGTGTCCGTCGTCCGTCGGACACGGCTGCCCGTCGGCCACGACCGCCGGACACTTGCCGCTCGACCCGCAGACGCCGACCAGGCATCGCGCGAGATCGCCGCACGGGTCCCCGGCGGCGCCCCACGTGACCGCGCCGCACGTCTCGTTCACGTTGCACCCGAGCCCGGCGACGCAGTCGGTGTCGACGTAGCAGCCTCCCCCGTCCTGACTCGGAGCGGTGCACGTCTTCGCGCGGCACGTCGCCGGGGCGGTGCACTCGCTCGACCCGTTGCACGCCTGCCCCACCGGATACGTCGGCGCGCACTTCGACGTGGCCACGTCGCAGAAGAACCCGACGTCGCACACGGTCGTCGCGCCGTTGCACGAAGCGCCCGCGCCGCCCGACGTCACGGTCGCGCACGTCGACGGCATCTTGGTGGGGTCGCACACGGTGCCCTGCGCGCACGTCGTCCCCGTGCACGACTGACCCGCCGACGCGACGGCCTCGCACTTGCCGCATTCGCCAGCCCCGCCGGCGCCCGCGTCGCCGACGGGAGCCGCCGCGAAGCACAGCCCGCTCTCGCACTGGAAGGCCTCGTTGCACGCGGCGCCGGCCGACGCGGTGCCCTGGAAGAGACACGCCTGCGGCAGTCCGGGGCGGCCCGTGCACCCCGCGGCGTGGATGGCCTGCGCGCACGCCTCGAGCTGCGACTGCGTCACCGTGCTGCCCGGAAGAGCGAGGCTCGCCTTGCACACGGTCTCGAACCGGCCCCGGTCGCGCGCCAGCTCGTCGTCGGGCAGCATCGGACCGGTGCCGCACGTCCCGATCACCAGCGCGTCGAAGTAGTCGCCGCAGGGCGTGCCGGCGCTCGCGTCGGAGCCGCCGCTGCTGCTCGTGCCGCACGCCACGAGCGCCGCCGCCGTCGCGGCGACGGCGAGCCACGGGAGGCGAAGGCGACGCGCGGCCATTCTCCTAGGGTAGCCCCCCCCGCTTGGCGCGCAGGAACCGACCGAGCTGCCCGTCGGGGGCGTAGTCGCGCTGCAGCACGTCGCGAAGTGCGCGGAAGCGGACGAGCGAGGTGTACGAGTCCTGCGGCTCGAACCCGTTCTGATCGTGCTGGCCGATGAGGATGTAGGCGGGCGGGTCGCGCTGGAGGCGGTCGAGGAACGCCTCGCGGCGCCCGTCGAGCCCGGGCCACATGCGAGAGAGCGGCGCGTCGGTCAGCAGGATCTTGTGGAAGGGCCAGCGCGTGCACGGGTGGCGGTCGGCGAGCGCGTAGACGCCCGGGGACAGGCCCCACACGAGGATGCCGTCGGTCGGCGCGGTGTGGTCGCGGAGCCAGGCGGCCGCGAGCTCCTCGTCGGCCATCGAGTAGGAGCCCTGCTGGATCTGGCGGAGGTACGCGTCGCGCGGGATGCGGCCGGTGAGGCACGCCAGGTCCGGTGCATATGCCTGCGACCAGGCGCGGACGTCGCGCGCGAGGAGTCCCCCGAGCACGACGAGCGCGGCGCCCGAGGCCAGGCGCGCGCCCGGCTCGCGGAAGGCGCGCGCCGTGTCGACGATGCCGTACGCGCCGGCGACGGCGAGCGCGGGGAGCGGGAGGATGTGCTGGTAGCCCGCGAGCTGCCGCTGGAGGACGACGGCCGCCATCGTGGCGACGATCCAGGCGGCGAGCCAGTGCATGTTCTTCGCGGCGACCGCGGCGGAGCGCGCGTCGGTCCGCGCCCGAGAGAGGCGGTAGAACCCGGCCGCCGCGGCGACCAGCAGCAGCGGCGCGTCGCTGACCATCTTGGTGGCGTAGTCGCGCAGGACGTCGGTCATCGGCGGCGCGATGAACGCCGCGTTGTACCGGTGATAGACGAAGACGCCCTCGATGAACTCCGCCGTGGCGCCGTGCGCGGCGAACCATGCGAAGGCGAGGCCCCAGGGGATCGCGGCGCCGATGACCATCAGCCCCACGCGCGCCGCGGCCCCGAGCGCCGGGGTGCACGCCATCCACAGGACGGCCCACGACAGGGCCAGCGCCATCGACGGGATCTTGAACAGCCCGCACACGCCGACCAGGACACCCGCCGCGAGCGCGAGCGGCGCGCGCTCGACGCCGCGCCACGCGAACCACGCCGCCCCGAGCATCGGCAGCGCGAGCAGCTCCTCGGCCTGCGCGCGCGACCAGAACGCGCCCCACGCGGGCGACCAGAGCCCGAGGAAGAGGAGGGCGGCCGCCGCGAGCCCGACCCACCGGTCCCACACGCGCGCGCAGAGTGCGAAGACGGCGACGAGCGTCGCGGCGAGCCACGCCCCCTCCCACCACCACGCGGCGCGCACGATGTCTCCGTGCGAGAGACCCGCGACCGTCCACCAGTAGAGGAAGAGCGGCGGCTTGCTGTCGAAGATGTCGCGGTACGGCAGCCACCCGCGCGGCACCCAGCGCGCGAAGTCGACGAACAGCCCCTGGTCGACGCCGAGCGGCTCCGGCAGGCGCACCAGGTGCACCGCCACGACGATGGCGGCGAGGACCACCACGGCGATGGCGAACACCGTCCGGGCCACGGCGGGGACGGTGGTCGGCCGCCGGCTCGCGCTCACGAGGGGCATCCTACCAGGGTGAGCGGGTGCGGCGGCGAGCGCGCACGATGAACGCGAGAGCAGCCAGCTCGAGCGCGACGGCGCCGGCGGGGCCACCTTCCGGGGCGACGTCGACCGAGCAGCCTCCCGCGGGGGCGGAGCTCGGCGGCTGCGGCACGCAGTAGAAGTCGATCCCGCCGTCCAGGTTCTGGCACGAGGAGCCGGAGGGGCACGTGTCGTCCGTCGGCACGCACCTCACGGTGCAGATGCCGCCGCCGCAGACGCCGTCGTAGCAGTCGCCATCGACTTTGCAGGCTCCGCCAAACGCCCCCGGCGTGGGCGCGCCGTACACGCACGAGCCGCCACCCACGTTCGTGTCGCAGACCATCCCGGTGGGACATGCTGCGCTCGAGGTGCAGGCGGTGGTGCAGTAGGTGAGCCCCGGCTGGTCGCTCGCGGTGATGCACGCGCCGGCGCCGCCGGTCTTGCACTGCTCGGGGTAATAGCAGCGCGCGCCCACCGCCGCGGTTCCGGGACCGAGCGCGGCGAGCGTCGGTGCGATGAAGTCGGCCGTGACCGCGTCGACGCGCGTGAAGGTCGCGCGCGTCGCGCACGCCACGTCGCCGTGGCTCGTGATGCCCACGAGCAGCTCGCCGCCCCCGCTGCCGGGCGCGAACCCGGCGCCGCCGGAGTCGCCGACGCAAGGCTGCGACGGGTCGGGGTCCACGTCGAACGAGAGCGGGGCCACGGCGCTGACCATCGCCGAGCCGACGCGCTTCGTTCCGTCGTCGCCCGCGTCGACGCCGGTCTCGCCCCAGCCGACGACCGTGACGATCGATCCCGTCGACGGCGGCTGCGTCCCCAGCTGCGCGAGTGCGACCGGAGCCGCGGCGCCGAGCACCACGAGCGCCGCGTCGGCCGTGAAGCTGTTCGGGTCGTAGGCCGGATCCGCGCGAAGCAACGCGACGGGCACCGATTGCGTCGACGAGGCGACCGACGCGCCGAACACGACGCGCGCTCCGTGCTGGATCTGCGGCACCACGCAGTGCGCCGCGGTGAGCACGAAGTGCGGATCGACGACGGTCCCGCTGCACGCGGTCTTCCCGGCGGAGTCGACGATCGCGACGACCGCGGGGTGGCCCGGGTCGGGCGCGCCGTGCGTCACGAGCGGCACGATCATGACGCGCTCACCGGCGGCTCAGTGGGCGGCGACCGGCGGGGGCTCGGGCGGCTCCTGCGACTCGCCCTGGGACCCGGGCTCCGCCGCGTGCTTCATCTGCACGAGCGAGTCGAGCACGTCCTGCGGCGGCTTGGCCTTCTGGCACGCGTCGCGGTGCTCGGAGAGGTACAGCGGCACGAGGCACTGCTGCGTCGGCGCGGGCAACGAGCCGCAGGTCGCGAGGAACTGGTCGCGCGGCGCGAGCTTGAGCACCACCGGCGTGAGCTGCTTCTGCGTGGAGACGTCGAGCGAGTACTTGAACGCGTTGTACGCCGACTCGCACGGCGTGGAGCCCTCCGGCGCGTGATAGAGCGCGACGAAGGCGCCCATCGCGTGGTCCATCCCCGCGCCGTGCTCCGAGATCGATGCGACCGGCGGCGCCGGGTGCGTGCGCCTGTTCACGGAGCCGAAAACGACGACGGCGACCCCGGCCACGAGGACCAGGGTCGCCGCTGCGATGAGCCGCCGGTTCACTGTTCGGTGCGTATCACGGGCAGTTGGGCGTGTTCCAGTCGCCCGAGCAGCCGCCGAAGGTCTGGCAGTCGCACGCGAAGTACGACGGGCTCTGGCCGCAGGCGCTGCCGCGGCAGTAGCTGGACCCGTAGTACTGGAAGCCGATGGCATCGCCGTTCTCGAAGCCCTGGTACGTCCACTGCGAGCCGTCCTTGGCCTCCCACAGCTCGTAGGCCGCGTCGTCGTTGCAGAGGTGGTCGTAGCCGCCGGAGTCCCAGTTGTACGCCGTCTGGCATCCGCCCTGGCCGTCGCCGGAACCGGTGACGCCCTGCGCGGTCGAGCCGTTCTGCTGCACGCCGTACTGGAACCAGCCGCCGCCGTTCCACGAGTAACAGTCGGCGCTCATGTGGCTCCCGCCCGGACAGGTGCCGTGGTTGCACGCCTGGATGACGTACTGCCAGGCGCCGACGTTCGGGTTCGCGTACATCGCCACGGCGCTGTGCGACGCCGCGCAGATCCAGAGCGCGCAGCCCGTCGACTTCGACCACTTGTAGGCATAGAGCTGCGTCCAGGTCGAGTCCGCGTAGTAGCCGTAGGCCTTGTCCTGGGGCGGCGCCGGCGCCTTCTCGTTGAACTCCTGGATCTTGCCGAGCAGCGCCGGGTCGCGCGTCGGGGGCGTGATGTTGGCGAACGCGTTGAGGTGGTACGCGTGGTCCACGAACGACTTGGGCAGCTGCGCGATGAGCGCCTTGGCGCCTTCCTGGGCCACCGTGTAGTCCGCGTCGCGGTCGGCGGGGGTGATCGTCGGGTCGAGCACCCTGTTCATCTGGATCTCGGCGGTCCACGCCGGGTCGACCCAGTTGTCACCGCCGCGCTGCGCCCAGAACGTCTTGTTGGTCTGGTCGACGAAGCGCAGGTCCATCTCGTGCGTCGGCTCGTCGGGCGAGTCGTTGCGGTAGACCTCCGGCTTGAGCTGGCCGAGACGCGACTCGATGTACACGACGCGGCCGCCCTTCACGTAGGCGGCGTTGAAGCCCCAGTTCGCGTCCTTGGCCTCGAGGATGTTGAGGCCCTCTTTGAGCTGAGAGGCCGCAGGGTGACCCGTCGTCGGGGCTGCGTCCGAGCAGCCGACGAGCGACAGCGTGTAACCAGCCACGAGCAAACCGGCGCCCACGCCGAACAGAACCTGCCAGCTCCTACCCTTGCCCATTGGACCTCTCCTCCGACCCCCCTTGGTCGCGAAGGTGGAGATTGCAGAGGCGATGCCGTCGTCGGCGCGAAGCGATTCCCGCTAGTTACGCGGGAGCGCAGTTCAGAAGGCGTACTTCGCTCGGTTCAGACGCCTAACTCCGTTCGGATTCTGAACCGCACGTCGCAGCGCGGCATTGAGCGCGGCGTGGAGCTAGTTGCCGGCGTCGGCGGGCGCGTCGCCGAGCGGATCGTGTCTCTTGAGCGCGCTCTCGATCGCCGCGCGTCGCGCCCGCAGATAGTCGAGCGTCGTCTGCTTCTCCTGCAGGGTCTGCGTGTCGCCGCGTCTGCGCGCCCGGGCGATCTCGTTCTCGAGGCTTCGCTCCTTGTCGTCGAGCGAGCGGAAGACCTGCTCGCGATACGCGAGCTTCTGCTCGGTCGTCCACTGGTCCGAACCCTTCGGACGAGCGAGCGCGTCGAGCTCGGGGATCGGCTCGGGGGGCGGGCCGGCGAGCAGGAGGCTCGACGCCGCCGCGGCGACGATGGGAGGGACCGACGCCGGCGGCGGCGGCGGCGCGGCAGGCGCGGGCAGGGAGACCACCGGCGTCGGCATCGTGCTCGTCGGGTCCGCCGCAGCGGCCGTCGACGTCGGCTCGCTCGCGGCGACGCCCGTCTTGGCGACGGGCTTCTTGCCGGAGCCGAGCAGCAGCACCGCCGCCGCGCCGAGCACGACGACGATCGGCCCGAGGCCGAGCACCCACGCGCGAAGTCGGATGCGCTCCGCCATCTAGGGCGCTCCCCCGTCCGCCTTGGACAGGTCCGTCTCGATGCGCGCCCGCACGTCGTTCAGATGCAGCCGCTCCTTCTCCCGGGGCAACGCGATGCGGTCGAGCAGGTCGACCAGCTGCATCGCCTCGCGCAGCTCTCCGCGCTTGTGCCTGACGGTGATGAGATGCACGAGGCCGTCCGTCGGCGGCGACATGGTCTCGAGCACGTCCGAAAGCTCGTGGTCGATCGCCTGCGGCGTGAGCGACCTCGGGTCCTTCACGAGCGTGAACGCCTCCATGCGGACGTACGGATGCGCATCGGCCAGGCCGAGCGCGCGCCAGCGCTCCCGGCCGGCGGGATCGTACGCGTCGAGCGCACGGATGGCGCTCGCCCGCAGGTACGGGTCGGCATCCGTCGCGTAGGGAACGAGCACGGGGATGAGCATCGGGTCCGGTGGCAGCACGTCGAGCAGATCGAGCGCCGACGCCTTGAGGTAAGCCACCGTGTCGCGATCGGTCAAAAGCTTGGCGAGACGCGCCGGCGCGCCCGGGGCCTTCTTGCGAGCGAGGGCGATGGTCTCGACCCAGTCGCGAACGCCGAGCGCCTCCCTCGCGCCCCACCTGCGGAGCGCCTGCAGCGCCCACTCGGGCGACTGCTTCTCGTGGTCGTGGCAGCTGGTGCACGCGTTCGGCGTTCCGAAGGCGACGCTCTCGGCCGGGTGCGGCACGCAGATCGAGTGGTCCGACGTGCGCTGCCGGCGCCGGTCGTCGTCGCCGATCCACGAGTACGACATGTGGCAATCGACGCAGCGGGTCGCCAGCGAGTGGTGCGAGTGCGCCGTGACGCGCGCGGGCGCGACCAGTTCGTCGTGACAGGTCGTGCACTGCTTGTTCGACAGCGCGCCGACCGCGGAGGAGCCGTCCTTCGCCCGCGCCTCGAGCCCGTGCGGAGCGTGGCAGTCCTTGCAGTGCAGGATCTTCTCGCGAAAGCCCGCGCTGAGGACGTGGCCCGCGTACTGGTAGCTCGTCAGATGCTGCGTGCCGTCGGCGCGGAGCGACGGGTTGAGCAGCGAGGTGACGAAGATCTGCGGCAGACCGTCGGGCCCCCGCGGGAAGACGTATCTCTTGAGCTGGAAGCCGTGGCATCCGCCGCACACCCGCGACTCTTCGACGCTGCCGAGAGGCGCGAGATCCGCGTAGACGTCGTCGGTGCGGCCGGCGCGACGCCGGCGCACGTGCTCGGCGCCGGGGCCGTGGCACGACTCGCAGTTGACGGGGAGATCGACGTACGCGTCGCGCGCCCCGTCCGCCGTCACGTGGCGGTACGACTGGCTCAGGTGGCAGCTCACGCAGCCCTTGGTCATGTCCTGCGCGCCGAAGTAGTCGGGCGAGGCCGGATCGAGGTCGCCCGCCTGGTACAGCGAGAGGGGCAGCCACTCCTTCGTCTTCGTGCTCCACACCACGGGCAGGAGCTTCATCCCGCCGTCGTCGGTGCGCGTCACGTAGAGCTGATGCTGCCGGCCGGACGCGAGCACGAGGTCGACCTTGCGCTTCTCGTGCGAGCCGCGCGAGGACGCGATGTTCATGAAGTACGCGTCGCCCTCGTGCGCGAAGGAGACGGTGCCGTCGGCCAGGGTGGCCGGACGGGTGCCGAAGTCCGCGAGCACGGTCGACGGTGACGCCACCGCCATCGCGCGCCCGTGGGGCGAGCGCTTCCACGCGTCGTAGATCTCGCGGTGACACTCGGCGCACGCGTCGGCGCCGACGTAGTCCGGGACGTCGAGCGCGGGCGGAAGGAACTCCCCGACGTCGGGTAGCGGTGCGAGCGTGGCGGGCGCGGGGGCCGGCGGAGCCTTCTTGCAGGCCGCGGCCGCGGCGGATGCGACCAGCGCACCGATCAGGACCGCCAGCGCAGACGCGCGCATGCGCGATCGACCTCCTCGTCGTCGAGGGCGAGCAGCCCTCCGGCCGCGAACGTGCAGTAGAAGAGAGGCGGCACCTCGAGCATGCAGACGATGCCCAGGAAGAACACCTCGTAGACCACGAGCGCCACGACGCGCGTGCGCTTGAAGAGCAGCGCGATCGGCGTCCCGAGCTCGGCGACCATCGTGAACCAGGTCGACAGGTGGCTGACGAACCATCCGTGCACGAACGGCGACGCGGCGACCCAGTCGCGCACCAGGAAGCCGCGCGGATACGAGAGGACGATGCCCATCTCGTTGCTCCACGGCCAGCCGGCGAGCACCTTCTCCACGCCGGCGAAGAAGACCGCGAGCAGGATCTGGTACAGCACGAGCCCCGCCAGGAGCGTCGGCTCTCGCGGAGGATCCGCGCCCGTCTTCCTCCGGCGCGCCAGGCTCTCGATCGACAGGGCCGCGGCCCCGCCCCCGCAGATCATCCAGAGCAGGAGGATCGCCCACACCTCGACCAGCGCGAGCGTCTGCAGGTGCAGTGCGTTGAAGCTCGCGAAGGCGTAGAGCCCGACGCCGCTCACGATGGCCGCGACGCGCGGGAGCACACCGACGATCCCCATGACGCAGGCCACCATCGTCAGCACCGCCAGCACGTGCAGATCCCGCTGCGGGAAGCGCCAGAAATGCTCGTAGAGCCACTCGTTCCACTCCTCGGTCCGGAGCGCTCCCGGGCGGTAGCCCTCGTCGAACCAGATCAGGCTCGGGAAGAAGTGGAGCGCCAGGCCGACGAAGAACACGATCCGAAAGACGGCCAACGGGTACGCGCTGCGCGTCCCCTCGAAGGCGCGGAAGAACCTATCGAGCGTCGGCGGCATCGCGCAGCCCGTGGGCGGAGCAGTGGAGGACCTTGGTGTCGTCGAGCGTGCTGGCGCCGGGAGCCACGTCGTACGTCTCCACGTAGAAGTCGTACTCTTGGTGGCTCGCGCGCACGGCGCGCAGGCAGATTTCGGCGAGGTACGCAGGCTGGAGGCCGACGTCGATCGCGACGCGGGCGCGCGCGTAGCCCGGCGCCGGGGTGGCGAGGAGATCGGCGAGATCGTGCCTCACCCCGTCGGCGCCGGCGTACGAGAACACGCTCACCGTGCGCGGGTTGACGTTGAACATCACGTAGCCGTACTTGAGGTGCGGCAAGAGGAGATCGATGCGCGTGCCGAGCGCCTTGTCGGCGATGGTGTGATCGAGGGCCCCGGCCACCCCGAGCAGGATCCAGACGGCGACGAACGCGCGCCGCGCGCGCCCTTCCAGCACGAGCAAACGGTATCACATCGCGCCTGGTACACTCGCCGTGGACGTCCCGTGTCCTCGCGACGCATGCAGCTCCTGTGGGCGGGGATCCTCTGCCTGCTCTTCGGGTGCGACCGCTGCGGCAAGTCGGCGCCACCGGCGGCCGGTCAGCTCGCCGCGAGCGGCGCCTCGGCTTCCGCGCCCGCGGGCGCGCACGATATCCCGGCGAACCTGCGCTGGGACGACGCGCCGCTCGACTGGAAGCGCCCCGTGCCCGAGGCGCCGGACGGAGGGCTCGCCGAGGCGGGATACGTCGGCTCCGAGGCGTGCAAGGACTGCCACAAGGACCTCTATGTGAGCTACGCGCGCCACTCGATGGCGCGCACCGGGCTGCGCAAGCTGTCGTCGCTCGACGCCAAGTGGCTCGCGCGCATCTTCGACGCGGGCTCGAGCCGGCCGGTCACGCACGCGCGGACCGGCTTCTCGTACCGGCCGGTGCGCAAGGGCAGCGACTACTTCGTCGAAGAGCGCCTGGTCGACGGCGACGGCGTGGCGATCGAGACGTGGCTCCAGCCCATCACCTACGCGTACAGCGCCGGAAGCTACGGGATGGCCTTCTACTTCGAGCAGGGCGCCCACTTCTTCCAGGTACCGGTCGACTACTACGCCCAGGCCGATCGCTGGGACATGGACCCGTCGTACGTCGACGGCAACGTGCGCTTCGCGAAGCCGATGCGCGCCTTCTGCATCTCGTGCCACACCGACTACCCGAGGCGGCGCGCGGGCACCGACGACGTGTTTCCCGATCCGGTCCCCACCGGCGTCGGGTGCGAGAGGTGTCACGGGCCGGGCGCGAAGCACGTGCAGACGCTGCGCGCCGCGGACATCGTGAACCCGGACCGTCTCCCCCTCGCGCGTCAGCTCGACGTGTGCGTGCAGTGCCACGAGTCGAACCACTCCACGCTGCGCGCGGACCGCGGGGAGTTCAGCTTCCGGCCCGGAGAGCCCGTCTCGAGCTACCGCGTGAACTTCGTCGGCGAGCCCGCGGAGCCGGACCGGTTCATCCTCCTCGCGCATCCCGAGCGGATGGTCCGGAGCGCATGCTGGAAGGCATCGGGCGGGAAGCTCGTCTGCACGAGCTGCCACGACCCGCACAAGAGCTCCTTCGACCAGCCCGCCTCGTGGTGGGACGACAAGTGCAAGGCGTGCCACGCCGACAAGCCGTGCACCGAGACGCAGCAAGCGAGGGCCGCGCAGAACGACCACTGCATCACGTGCCACATGCGCACCGGGCCGCCGACGAGCCCGCCCCTCGTGACGATCACGGACCACTGGATCCAGCGGCGGCCGCCGCCCGTTCGCCCGGGCAGCGACAAGCCGGCGCGCCTCGTCGCGTGGCCGGACCTCGTGGGCGATCCGTCGCCGGGGCCCGACCTGGACGCCGCGCTGGCGGCCGCCATGGCGCGCGAGGGCCACCCGCAGGACGCGGAGCGCATCGCGCCGCTCGCCGTGGAACAGCACGTCCACAGCCCCGAGCTGCTCGAGTGGCTGGCCGGTCGCTACGGCGAGAAGCGCCAGCTCGCGAGCGTCGCCCAGGCGCTGACCGCGATCCTGCGCTTCGAGCCGGACGCCCAGGAGACGCTCCACCAGTACGCGCGCGTCAGGCTCGACCTCGGTCCGGCGGGAGAGAACGGCGGCGAGGCGATGCTCGCGATCGCGCGCATGCTCCAGCTGGATCCGGACGACCCGAGCGCGCTCGAGACGGAAGGGATGTACCTGTTCCGCACCGGGGAGCTCGAGCAAGCCCGGCCCCTCTTCGTCCATGCGGCGGCGCAGGGGCCGATGAGCGCCGCATCGCACGTCGCGCTGGCGGTGCTCGCCGGGCGCGATGGTCGCGACGCCGACGCCATCGCAGAGCTAGAGACGGCGCGCCGCATCGAGCCGAGCGACGCCTGGATCCTCGACAAGCTCGCGGCCGAATACGCCCGCACCGGGGACACGGCGCACGCGGAGGCCATCGAGCGGTCGCGCAAGTTCTTCGCCTCCAAGGGAGGCGCCGCGGCGACGAACGCGACGCGTTGGTTACCGAATCGGTGGCGATGAGCCTTATCCTGCCGCGGCGCTGATGCGAGTCCCCAAGCCTTGGTACTTCTTCGTCCTCGTCGTCCCGTTCGGCGTGTCCTTCGGCTTCGTCAGCGTGGCGCTGCCGTACGTCGCACGGCAGAAGGGCATCCCGGTCGAGACGATCTCGGGCGTCGTCGCGGCGGCGTTCGCCCTCCACGGGTTCAAGGTCCTGTGGGCTCCGATCGTCGACGCCACGCTGACGCGCAAGACCTGGTACGTCATCGCCCTCGCGCTGCTCGCGGCGGGCACGTTCGCGATGATGGCGATGCCCATCTCGGCCTCGTCGATCCCGGCGCTCAAGGGCGTGGTCGTCGCGTCGCAGGTCGGGCTGACGCTCCTCTACATGGCGTGCGAGGGTACGCTCGGGCGCGCGGTCCCCGTCGAGAAGAAGTCGACGGCGGCGTCCTGGCTGCAGGCGGGCTCGTTCCTCGGCCTCGGCGTCGGCGGCGGACTCGCGATCGAGCTCGTCTCGCGTCTGCCGGGAACGATCGCGGGAGCGATCGTCGCGGCGGGCCTGTCGCTGTGCGCTCTGCCGCTCCTCGGATTCGACGAACCGCCCGAGCAGGAGAAGCACGGCATGGCTCGCGCGATGGTGGAGCTGGGGCGCGATCTCTGGGGTCTGTTGCGAACGTCCAGCGGCATCGTGGCCATCCTCTTCGCCGTCTCGACGATCCAGACCGGCGCCGCGAGCGCCCTCTTCAGCGCGATCGCCGAGGACTGGCACGCGTCGCGCGAGCTCGTCGAGACCACGAACGGCTGGTTGGCCGGCATCGTGCAGGCCTCCGGAGCGGGGCTCGGCGGGTGGGCCATGAAGCGCGTGGACAGGCGCGTGACCTTCATGGGGGCGGGCGGGCTCACGGCGGTGATGGGGATCTCGCTGGCGCTGGGGCCGCGCGCGCCCTGGGCGTACGCGACGTTCACGCTCGTCTACAACCTGTTCGTCGGCTCCGCCTACGCCGGGTTCGCCGCGTTCATGTACGCCACCATCGGCAAGAAGTCGGTCGCGACCAAGTACAACATCCTCGCGTCGCTGATGAACTTCTCGATCTCCTACAAGCTCGGCATCCTGGGCAAGGCGAGCAAGCGCTACGGCACGAGCGGCCTGCTCTTCACGGACGCGGCGCTCACTCTCGGTGGGATCGCGCTGATGCTCGTGGTCATCGCGATTGCAGCGAAGCTGGCTCCGAGCGAGCCAGCGTCGTCGCACGCAGAGTCTCGTGGGCGGCGCCGGCCTCCTGCGCCGCGGTCGGATGCTTCACGACGACGACGACGAGCGGCTTCTGGGCCCGGCCGTACACGGTGACCGTGGGAACGACGTAGACTCGCGGGGCGGAGGCGGCGGCCGCCGCCGGGGGATCCGCCAGCGCCGGAACGGCGAACGCCGGCAGCAAGAGCGCCGCGGCAGCGAGGGCAAGGACGAGTCGCTTCATCATGGGGAGGCCTCCGCCCTAGTGCGACAGCGCCAGAGCCGCCGGGTTCCCGACGACCTCGTCGATGGGGTGGCCGTCCCCGGCAATCCCCAGCAGAGCTCTGACCGTGGGCGCCACGTCCGACAACGTGTGGCGGCGCGAGGCGGGGAGCAAGCCGTGCCCGTGCACGTCTCCACCGGCGGCCACGAGCCAGACTCGCCCGGACTCGGGGTAGCGGGCGCCGTGGTCGCGGAACGAGTAAGCGCGACCGTGATCGACCGTCACGAGCACCGTGGTGTGCCGGCCGCGCGCTCCCATGCCGCCCAGCGTCGTCTCGAGCTGGCCGAGGAACGCGTCCGACTGGTGAATCGCGTCGAGGTAGCGCCGGTAGTCGTTGCGGTGGCCGAACTCGTCGGCGTCGCCCAGCCCCACGAAGAGGAAGCGAGGCCGCTCGGTCACGAGCACCCGCAGCGCGATGGCCGCCGTGTGCGCGTCGGGCCGGTAGTCCCCTTCCCCGGGCCACCCCTTCACGCGCGACGCGCGCTCGATCATCGCGGCCGTCTCGGGATCGCTGCGCAGCGTCTCGCCCCGCGAGAGCAGCTTGCGACCCGCGGTGATCACGTAGCGCGACGCATCCATCCCCACGGCGCGCGCGATGTTGGGCCACGACGTGACGACGGCGACGTCGTCGGCGCCGCTCGAATCGCCCACGTCGTCGGCAATCGTGTGCCCCGGCGGACGCGGGCACTCGTTGTTCTCGCAGGCGGGGTCCGGCCGCCCGCCGAAGATCTCGAGGTACCCGGGCATCGAGATGAAGCGTGGCCCGCTCGCCGTCATCTCGGAGCCGTGGCCAGGTGCGCCGATGGCGACGGCATCGGCGTCCAGCATGCGCTGGAGGTTGGGCACGAGGTCGCGCGCGTTGGCCCACACGAGCGGGTCGAGCCCGCGACGGCGCGCCAGCTCACGATCGGCGCCGCCGAAGATCTCCTGCCATCGCACGCCGTCGAGCACGACGAGGACGACTGCGCTCTCCGACCGCTCCTCCTGGTCCGCGTCGGTCGCCAGAGGCGTCAGCGCGAAGTCGTGCGGCTCGCGCGCCGGCAACGGGCGCTCCTCCGCCGCGCCCCACGCGCCTCCTCGCCCCAGCAGCGACACCGGCACCGCGAAGAGAACGAGCGCGGCGAACCGACGGAGCGAGCGATGCACGGGACAGCTTGGAGTCTGTCACGGCCACCCGTTC
>DATJYG010000500.1:0-16310 GCA_035499695.1 Polyangiaceae bacterium | reverse complement strand
CCGATCCGAGGCTTCCGCGCGTCGGTTCGGAACGGCGGCATGTGGATCCGGAGGCGTGGCACAGCGCGTCGGTCGATTTCGAAAATAGTTCGGCCGGTCCGAACCCCCTCCTTCCGACTGTCTGGGTGAGAGGGGCGCAATCCGGCGCCCTCCTCGGTTTCCACGAATCGTCAGAACAGGAGTTTCACCATGTCCACACCCAAGACCATCAACGTCAGCATCCAGAAGGTTTCGTTCGCTGCGCTCCTCACGGCGCTGCTGAACGGGATCAACACCGACCTCGCCGGGGTCGATCCCGTCGTCATCGACGGGACGACATGGGCGAGGAAGGACCTGCTCGGCCGCATCCAGGCCGTCCTGGACGGGATCCAGCAGGTGAAGGACGCGCGCACGACGCTCGCAACACTGGTCGCGAACCAGAAGGAGCTCGTCGCCGAAGGGCGACAGATCCGAGCGGGTGTCAAGCGCGTCGCCCAGGCGAAGTACGGCCCGAAGAGTCCGAAGCTGCAGGACTTCGGCTTCACGCCGCAGCGTTCGACCAACACCCCCGTGGCCAGCAAGGCCAAGGGGCAGGCGAAGGCGAAGGCGACCCGCGAGGCCGGCGGGACGAAGGCGCTGAAGAAGAAGCAGGCCGCACCGGCGCTGGAGCAGCCGACCGCGCCGAATCCGGCGCCGACGACAGCGCCGGTCACTGCAACGAAGTAGGAACGGAGCGACAAGTGGGGGGGCGCCGCTCGCATCGACGAGAGCGGCGCTCCCCGCGCACCTACCGAAGCGTTTTTCACGACGAAGCGGTGCGCACCGTTGGCGAGCGCGCGCGTGTTGCTGAAGCTGCCGCCGACTCCAGCTGGGGACTTCTTTCAGAGCACGCCGCTGTAGCGGCCGTCGAAGCTGCGCCAGTGCCACGCGAGCATCAGGCCGCCGTTGGCCGCCTGCGTGTTCGCGCCCGGCATCGCGCCGAAGGCGCTGACGACGAGGTACGGCGTGACCCAGAGGTCCGCCGACACGCGCGGCTCGACCAGCCACGACACGGTGCTCGCGTCGGCCGTCATCTGGCTTCCCGCCATCCCGGCGAACTGCTGCAGGTCGATCCACTCGGCGCCGCCGAGCACCTCGGCGCGAAACGACACGGGGCCCAGCGGCAGGCGCACGCCGACCCGCGGGCCCGTCAGCCACATGTGCGAGTTGACCGTCGCGCGCGGGGAGACGCTGACGCCGCCGGACTGGAATCCCTGCGACGTCCAGCTTCCCTCGCCCCACGCCGTGGCGAGACCCGCGTAGATGAGCGGCGTGAGCGCGTAGTCGGCGCCGATCTCGAGGCCGTAGGCGCGCAGCGGCGCGTCGCCCAGCGCGTCGCCGTTGAACGAGTAGCCCATCGGGCTCGCCTGGATGTTCCCGTCGAACCGGTCGTGCGACGACGGCGCGTAGCTCAGCGAGCGCACGCCGATGCTCAGGATGAGCGGGAACCTGTTGCCCGACTGGGCCATCGCCTGGGAGACCGACGTCGGGCAACTCTTGTCTGCACCGGCGCAGTCCGCCGCCGCGACGCGCGTCGTCAGGATGCTCGCCGTCGCAACGAGGAGCGCCGCACTTGTTCTCGAGCGCATCATCGAATCACCTCCACCTTCCGCAGCCCAACCGAAGCACCGCTCGTGCCACGGAGCGCGATCGCGTGGAGGCCCTCGCCGAAGCCGTAGACCCACTCGCCGCCGACGACGAGTCGGTTCGCCGGAGGGAAGAACGATCCCACCGTCGTCGCGTCGCCGCCGTGTTCCGGAGCGGCGCGCAGGCGCGTGGGGCCGTGCAATCCGTCGGGATAATCGAGCCAGTAGAGCGAGCCGTCCCGCGCGCTCAGCACGTGCGGGTAGTAGAGCGCCACGTCCATCGCCACCGGGGCGATCTCGCGCGTGCGCGCGTCGACGCGCGAGATCTCGCCGCGCCCGGGGCGGTCGGTCTCGCGGAGCAAGAACACGCCGTCGTCCGCGACGATGGCCGAGAGCACGCGCGTCAGCCCCGCGAGCACGCTGCGGGACGCGCCGCCTCGCTTCGGCGTCGCCCACAGCGTCTGCGTCGTCGAGTCGTCGTCCTCGAGCACCTTCTCGAGCCACCACACGTCGTCCGCATCGACCCCCACGAGCATCGCGCCCGGCGCGCCGTCGAGGCGCCGCGCCTCACCGCCGCCCCGAGGGACGAGGCCGACCGCGTCGTCGATGCTGAAGTACACGTCGCGCCCGTCGACCGCGATGCCCCATCGCGACGGGTCCGAGTCCGCCGCGAGCAGGCTCCAGTCGCGCGCCGCGAGCGGCTCGACGGGACCTCCTGCCCTGGCGACCGAGAGCACGCCGTCGGCGCCGACCCAGTAGACGCGCTCGCGATCGAGCGCCATCTCCTCGACGCGCACCGACGGCGCCAGCGTCGTCGAGCGCCCGTCGCCGTCCACCCGCACGAGCGCGCGCGCGCCGCCGTCCTCCCCCGCGACGCACGCGACCACGCCGCCGGCATCGGCGGCCGCACGCATCACGAGGACCGATCGCGGCAACGTCGCCTCCCATCGCTGCGGGGCGGCTCGCGCAATCGCCGGCACCCACGCGGGAACGAGCGCCCCGCCCGCGACGAGCCAAGCCACGAGAAACGCAGCGCCGCGCATGCCCACAGCGCACTGCTCGGCAACCCTCGTGCCGCGTGTTATGCATCGCGCCCCCATGAGAGCCCACCTTCTGGTCCCGACCGCGCTCGTGCTCGCGCTCGCCGCCTGCGGCAAGACCGAGCCCGAGCCGTCCACCACCAAGGCCCCCACCGCGGCGTCCGGCGCCGCCCCCGCGGCAGCCGCCCCGAGCGGCCAGGCCGCTCACGTGCTCCACCCGGACCTGCTCGACCCCTCGAAGGCCAGCGCCAAGGCGCCCGACGTCTTCAAGGCCAGGTTCACCACCACGAAGGGCGACTTCGTCATCGAGGTCCACCGCGACTGGGCCCCCAACGGCGCCGACCGCTTCTACAACCTCGTGAAGATGGGCTACTACGACGACACGCGCTTCTTCCGCGCCATCGAGGGCTTCATGGTCCAGTTCGGGATCAACGGCGACCCGATGGTCAACTCGAAGTGGCAGAACGCGGGCATCCCGGACGACACCGGGACGCAGTCGAACACCAAGGGCATGGTCACCTTCGCCCAGCGCGGCGTGCCGGGCTCACGCACCACGCAGGTGTTCGTCAACTACGGCGACAACTCGCGCCTCGACGCGTCGCACTTCACGCCGTTCGGCAAGGTCGTCACCGGCATGGACATCGTCGACTCCCTCTACAAGGGCTACGGCGAAGGCGCGCCGATGGGGCACGGGCCGGATCAGGGCTCCATCCAGAGCCAGGGCAACGCGTACCTCGACGCGAACTTCCCGAAGCTCGACGGCATCAAGCACGCCGAGATCGCGCAGTAGCAGCGGCGTCACGCCGAGGGGGCGGGCGTCAGCGGCGTGATGGGCGGGATCTCGCTGCTGCGCTCGACCTCCACCTCGGGCTCGAGGAGGCGGCGCATGCGTCGGACACCGACGGCCGCGCCGACGAGCGCGGCGAGCAGCGACAGGAACCACGTACCGAACCAGGACCAGCCGAAGCCGATCAGGTAGTGGAGGGCGCTCCGCCCTTCATCCATCAGCTCCGGGTCGGCCGGCGCCGTGGGCGTCGCGGTCATGACGTCCGGCAGCGCGTTGATCAGGCCGACCAGCAGGCCGCGCATGAAGAGCGCGCTGAAGAGCATCCCGAGCACGAACGTCAGCCCCCACGTGATGAACCCGTGGAGCAGTCCGACGCGCATGCGCGGGCTCCCGCGCACGCGCGAGGCGACCAGCCCCCCGAAGAAGCTCGCGACGACGATGCAGGCCATCATGCAGATCCACGCCGCGATCGTCGCGCCCCGCAGCGACCCCACGGTGGGATGCATCGCGAGAGCGATGATCGCGAGCGAGAGGGCGAACAGGATCGTGGCCCCGGCCAGCGTCGTGATCGTCCCGGCCCAGGTTCCCTGCCAGCTCACGCGCGATCCGAGCGACACCTCCCCCTCGGCTCGAAATGCGAACTCCCGCGCCACCACGTTCTGCATGACTCCAGCCTCCGCGCGAGCGAGCGTGCGCGATTCGTGCCTTGCGGCCTCTGCGGGACGCCCGGGCCGACGCGACAGCTCGAGCGATCGCACCGGCAGGCACGCGACTTGCGCCACATGCCGCAGCGACCGAGGAGGAGCTCGATGGCGAGCCAGCAGTTCCAGAGCAGCGCCGACGTGATGCCCCGCACGCGAGTCTCCTTGGATGGGCGCCGCGAGCCGCCCGCGCACTCCAAGTCGCCACCCCCGTCGAGGCGTGGCGTACGCGTCGTGCACTCGAGCGCCGAGTCCGCTCACAAGCGGAGCTCGTGGGTCTACGTCAAGCATGCGCTCATGCACCCGTGGCACGTGGTGGTGCTCGCCGGGGCGACGGTGTTCGGCGTGGCCAATTGGAGCCTCGTCGTCTTGCTCCTCGTCTTCGGGGGCGCCGAGCTGCTGCTGCTCGGGATCGTCCTGCACCTGCGCGCCTTCCGGAGCTACGTCGACGAGCGCCTCGATCAGATCGAGCGCGCGCGCGCAGCCGAGCAGCGGGCCTCGCTCCTGCTGCAGATGGGCGACGAGCACCGCCGGGAGCTCTTGCGGCTCGAGGGCGTCATCGACCGCATCCGCGACGCCACGAAGCCGCACGGGACGGCGGCGCAGCTCGCGGTGGACGAGTGCCTGCGGCTCCTGGCGAGCTACGTACGGCTCGCCATCGCGTACAACGTCTCGCGCGAGTGCCTGGCCACGGTCGACCGGCGCGCCCTCGACGACGAGATGCGGTCGCTCGAGGCGGCGCGCTTTGCCGCCTCGCCGCACACCCGGGAGCTGGCTCAGAAGCGTCTCGCCATCGCGCGCAAGCGTGCTTCGCGGTGGGACAAGTCACGCGAGGCGCTGGAGGCGGTCTCGCACCAGCTCGCGATGATCGGGGAGCTCGTCCAGCTCACGCACGAGCAGGTCGCGGCGCCTCTCGACCCAGGCGGGGCGACCGAGGAGCTGGACCGCGTCGTCGAGCAGCTGGACGACAGCCAGTCGACCATCGAGGAGCTCGCCGAGTTCCTCGGGGTCGAGGACACCGTCGAACCGCACGTGCTCGATCTCGGCCGCGTCGCGCGCGTGTGAAACGGCAGCGCCCTGGTACTCTGCCGGAGGCGTGATCGAGTTCCGGCACATCAAGAAGTCCTTCGGACCGAAGTCGGTGCTCGACGACGTCACCTTCGACGTGCGTGACGGCGAGGTGTTCTTCATCATCGGCGCCTCGGGCGTCGGCAAGAGCGTCCTCATCAAGCACCTGGTCGGCCTGCTCTACCCGGATGCCGGGGAGATCTGGCTCGACGGCGAGGAGATCTCGCAGAAGGACGAGCAGGGCATGTACGCCGTCCGGAAGAAGTGCGCGATGGTCTTCCAGCACTCGACGCTCTTCGACTCGATGACGTGCGTCGAGAACGTGGCCCTGCCGCTCCGCAAGCACAAGGGTCACTCGGCCAAGGAGTCGCTCGCCGAGGCGCGGCGGAGGCTCGAGATCGTGCACATGGAGGAGTTCGCGGACCACTACCCCGCGGAGCTCGGCGACGGCATGCGCAAGCGCGTCGCCATCGCCCGCGCCCTCACGCTCGACCCGCGGTACGTCCTCTTCGACGAGCCCACGACGTCGCTCGACCCGGTGAGCGCCCGGCGCGTCGACGCCCTCATCCGCGAGCTGTCGGACAAGCTCGGGGTCACCTCGATCGTGGTGAGCCACGACCTGGTGAGCATCTTCTCGATCGCCGACCGGATCGTGATGCTCTACAAGGGCAAGGTGCGCCTGCTCGGTACGCGCGACGAGTTCCAGGGGACGGCCGACGGAATCGTGCGCCAGTTCATACGTGGGGAAGCCAAGGGCCCCATGGACCTGTAGTAGAGATAGGCCATGGCCCAGGAGCGCTCGATCGAGGTCAAGGTGGGAGCCCTCATCCTGGTCTCCCTCGTGATCCTGGGCGCCTTCATCCTCGTGATGGGGGGCCTCAGCTTCGAGAAGACGTACACGGTGTACGCGGACTTCGACAACCCGGGCGGCCTGCAGTCGGGCGCCGCGGTGCGCATCGCCGGCGTGAAGGTCGGCACCGTCAAGGCGATGGAGTTCCGGGGCGGGAAGATCGACCCCAAGTCGGGCCACCGCGTGCTCGTGCGGTGCGACATCGCGATCGAGCAAAAGGTGAAGGACACGATTCACAGCGACGCCGATTTCTACGTGACGGCGCAGGGAGTGCTGGGCGAGCAGTTCATGGCGATCGATCCCGGCTCGCCCGACAAGCCGGTGCTCGAGGAGGGCGCGATCGTGAAGGGCATCGACCCTCCTCGCCTCGACCTGTTCCTGGCGAAGGCCTACGAGCTGCTCGACGTGACGGTCACCGGCATCAAGAACAACCGGGAGACGATCGCCGAGATCGCGAACAACACGGCGGGCCTGCTCAAGGGGCTCAACGTGATCGTCACGGGCAACAAGGAGCGCATCGACCGCATCGTGGCCAACGTGGAGGAGATGACGGTGGAGGCCAAGACGCTGACGCACGACGCGCGCGTCAACTACGTCGACAACCCGAAGCTCGTGCACACGGTGGACAACATCGACGCCCTGACGACCAAGATCCGCGAGGACTCGGGGCCGATGCTCAAGGACGCGAAGGAGGCCCTCGCCAACTTGAACCGCGTGTCAGCCACCGTGGGCGATCCTGCGCAGCAGGAGAAGATCAAGAAGGCGCTCGCCGACATCGCGCAGCTCGCCGAGCGCGCCAACGCCACGGCGTCCGACGCGCAGGCCATCGTCTCGCACATCAAGAAGGGCGAGGGCACCGTGGGCGCGCTCGTCATGGACGAAGAGATCTACGACGACGTGCAGGAGATGGTGCGCGACCTGAAGCACAACCCGTGGAAGTTCCTCTGGCGCGAGTGAGCGCGGTTTCAGTCGGCCGCGGCGTCCGTGCCGCCGCTGCTGCTGCCACTGCTGCTGCCGCTGGAGCTTCCGCTGCTGCTGCCACTGGAGCTCCCGCTGCTGCTGCCGCTGGAGCTTCCGCTGCTGCTGCCACTGGAGCTTCCGCTGCTGCTCCCGCTGGAGCTGCCGCTGCTGCTGCCGCTGGAACCTCCGCTGCTGCCGCCGCTGGAGCCTCCGCTGCTGCTCCCGCTGCTGCTCCCACTGCTGCCGCCGCTCCCACTGCCGCTGCTGCTGCCGGAGCCATCCGTGGTCGCATCGCCGCCCATCATGGGCTGGGCCTCGTATCCCGCGTCGGCCTCCGAGTGCTGGATCGACGAGAGGTCGTTCGAGCAGGTGCCGTTGATGCACACGTAGCCGTCGGCGCAATCGCTCGTCTGCGAGCACGCCCCGCCCGCTCCGACCAGCGCCGCCGGCGAGCTACAGGCGAGCGCGCCGGTCACGCCGGCGATTCCCGCGAAAAACCCCGCCCTGGCCCAAGTGGAAGCCGTGCGTCGCACCCGGTTCAGCTTACCTGCAATCTGCCGCTAGGCGAGTGAAACGAGGGGATCCCCTTCGTTCACGGCCTGTCCCTCCGACACGTGGATCTTCTCCACCTTGCCCGCAGAGGGCGCCTCCACGGGCATTTCCATCTTCATCGACTCGAGGATCACGAGCACCTGGCCCTCGGCCACGCTCTCGCCTTCCTTGACCTCGATCTTCCAAACAGTTCCGGTGATATGCGCGGCCGCTGTCGTACCTGCCATGGGTGGACGCAAGCTAGCCCAAGGCTGAGGGAAAGCCGATCCCGTTCGGAGATCGACGACGTTTGCGAAAGTGCTCTCAAATCGGTACCTTTACCCAGGAGCAGCCATGGCGGAACGTCAAGAAACCTCGGTGATGGTCTCCATCCAGGAGATCCTGCGCGACGCGCAGGATCGCGAGGAGCAGGAGAAGGTCGAGGCAGAGCGGCGCGCGCGCGAGGACGAAGAGAAGCGCGTGATGGAGCTCCGACGCCGGCAGGAAGAGGAAGAGGCTCGCCTGCGCTCGGAGGAAGAGGAGCGCCAGCGCCGCGCCTTCGAGGAGCAGAGGCGCCAGGCGGAGATCAACGCCCTGCAGGAAGCGGCCATCCAGCGCGCGCGCATGGAGGCGGAAGCGCAGTCTCGCCTCGCCGAGATGGCGTCGCGGCAGGAGCACGAGCGGCAGCTGCACGCCATCGGGCAGGACACGCACAAGAAGCGCCTCACGATGATCCTCATCGGTCTCGGGCTCGTCGTCGTGGTCGGCGGCATCGGCGGCGGGATCGCCATCTCGAAGAGCATGAACGAAGCGGCGGCGGCGAAGGCCCAGGCCGCGCAGCTGCAGGCGCAGATCGAGGAGTCGAACGAGAAGGAAGCGAAGCTGCAGGCGCAGCTCGCGCAGGCCAAGGACCCCGCCGAGGTCGCGGCCCTCCAGGCGCAGCTCGACGCCGAGAAGGCGCGCAACACCCAGCTCCAGAGCGCGGCGGCCCGCCCTGGTGGCGGCGGCGCCGCCGTCGGTCCCGCGCGCCCCGTGGCGCCCAAGCCGGGTGGCGGCAGCGGCGGCAGCGGCAAGCCGTGCAACTGCACCCCGGGCGACCCGCTCTGCTCCTGTCTGTGACGGCGTGACGCGCTCGCGGGTCATCGTCGCCCTGGACCTGCCCTCGCTCGAGGAGGCGCGCGCGCTGGCGCTCGGCGTGCGCGACGCCGTGGGGATGCTCAAGGTGGGGCTGGAGCTCTTCGTCCACGCCGGGCCCGACGCCGTCGCGCTGGGGCTCGACGCGGGACGACCCGTCTTTCTCGACCTGAAGCTGTGCGACATCCCGGAGACCGTCGACCGCGCGGTCGCGCGCGCGTCGGCGCTCGGCGCGAACATGCTCACCGTGCACGCGGGCGGAGGTCCCGCGATGCTGCGGCGGGCGGTCGACAGGGCTCGCCGCGAGGGCGGTGGCCTCGAGATCGTCGCCGTCACCGTGCTCACGTCGCTCGACGCGACGGACCTGGGCGCGATGGGCGTCGGCGGCGACGTGGCCACGCAGGTGGAGCGGCTAGCACGAATGGCGTGGGCCGAGGGCGTACGCGCCTTCGTCTGCTCGCCCCACGAGGCCTCGAGACTGCGCGCGGCGCTCGGCGGCGACGCGGTGCTCGTCACGCCCGGGGTGCGCGCGGCCGCGACCGGCGGCGACGATCAGAAGCGCACGATGAGCGCCGGCGAAGCCGTACGCGCGGGCGCCGACTGGGTCGTCGTGGGAAGACCCATCCGCGACGCGAGCGACCGCCTCGCCGCCGCCCGCGCGATCGCCGCAGAGGTCGACGCCGCCCGCCCCTCCGGCGAGGGGCGAGAAGACGGCGCGCGGTGAGCGGGAGGCTCATCGTCGGGCTTCAACCGGTCCGCGAAGCGATCCGGACGCACGGCGATCGGCTCGAACGGGTGCTCGTCGTCAGCGACGCCGGGCGCGCGTCGCCCCAGCTCGAGGCCCTCGCCCGCTACGCGCGCGACCATGGGGCGACGGTGGTGCGGGCGCCGCGGGCGGAGGCCGACCGCATCGCGCGCGGCGCGCATCACCAGGGCGCCATCGCGTTCGCGCCCGGGCTGCGCCTCTCGCAGCTCGAGGACGTGCCCGTCGACGCCGGCACGCTGGTGGTCGCGCTCGACGAGGTGCAGGACCCGCAGAACTTCGGCGCCGTGATCCGTTCGGCCGTGGCGATGGGCGCGAGCGCCGTCGTCTGGCCCGAGCACCGTTCGGCCCCGCTGTCGCCAGCGACCTTCCGCGCCTCCGCCGGGGCCGTGGAGCACGCGCGGCTCTGCCGCGTGGCATCGCTGCCGACCGCGCTCGCGTCTTTGCGCGATCGCGGCGTCACCGTCGTGGGGCTCGACATGGGCGGCGAGTCCAGCATCGAGGGCGTCGATCTCGCGCGGCCCGTGGCGCTCGTGGTGGGCGCCGAGGGCAAGGGCCTGCGCAAGACGGTGAAGCATGCGTGCGACGTCCTCGCGCGCCTGCCGATGCCGGGGCCCATCGGCTCGCTCAACGCCTCGGTCGCGGTGGCCATCGCGCTCTACGAGGCCGTGAGGCAGCGGGGCGCGCGGTGAACGCGGCAGCGCCCCGCGTCGGCCGCATCTACGCCTTCGCGCTTCTCGGCTGGGCGTTCGACTTCTACGACCTCGTCCTGCTCGGGTTCCTGGTGGACCCCGTCGCGCGCGACCTCGGGCTGACCGAGACGGGGCGCGCCTGGCTGCTCGGTGTCGCGCTCGGCGCCTCGGGCATCGGCGGAATCGTCGCGGGCGCCCTCGCCGATCGCGTCGGCAAGCGCACGATGCTCGCCTGGACGGTCCTCGTGTACTCGATCGGGTCGCTGCTCTGCGGCCTCGCCCCGCACGCGTCCGTGTTCGTCCTCGGGCGCGCCGTCGTGGGCCTCGGCGTCGGCGGCGAGTGGGCCATCGGGCACGGGATGCTCGCGGAGTCGGTGGCGCCCGCGCGGCGCGGTCGATGGTCGGCGGCGCTCCAGTCGGGCGAGCCGCTCGGCGTCGCGCTCGCCGCGACCGTCGGTTACCTCGTGCTCCCGCACGCCGGCTGGCGCTGGGTGCTCGTCGGCTCGAGCGCGACCGCGCTCATCGCGCTCGCCGCGCGCCGCTCGGTGCACCTGCCCGACGAGCCGGCCGCCCACGGCATGCCGCTGCAGACCCTCGTGCGCGCCGGCCTCGCGCGGCGGCTGGGCGCGGCCTGGCTGCTCGGCGTCTTCAAGCTGGGCACGTACTGGACCTGCTACACGTGGCTGCCGACGTTCCTGCACCGCGAGATGCACCAGGACGTCGCGCGCTCGCTCACGTGGATGCTCACGGCGCAGAGCGGTCAGCTCGTCGGGATGCTCACCTTCGGCGTGGTGGCCGACCGCGTGGGTCGGCGCCCGGCGTTCACCATCTTCTCGGTCGTGACGGCGTGCGCGCTCGTTCCCCTCGCCTTCCTCTGGCGCGAGATGCCCCCGTTCGCGTTCTGGGCCGCCATGCTGGCCCTGGGCGTCGGGTCGGGCTGCACGGCGGGCTTCGGCGCGCTGCTCGCCGAGCTGTTCCCGACCGAGGTGCGCGCGGCGGCGATGGGCACGACGTACAACCTGGCTCGCGCGGCGCAGCTCCTCGCGCCCGTCGTGGTGCAGGCCGCGGTGTCGCACGCCGGGCTCGCCGGAGGTCTCTCGGTGCCCATCGTGCTGGCGCTGGCGACGGCGTCGTGGGTCTGGGTGCTGCCCGAGACGCGCGGCATCGCGCTGCCCAGTCTGAAGGACGCGTCGTGACGCCACGCTAAGCTGGCGGCCATGTCCGTGCGCACCGAGAAGTCCGGCCTCGTGACGACCATCGTGATCTCCCGCCCCGAGCGGCGCAACGCCGTGGACCGCGCGACGGCAGACGCGCTCGTCGCCGCGTTCGAGGCGTTCGACGCGGACGACGGCGCGCACGTCGCCGTGCTCTGGGGCGAGGGCGGCACCTTCTGCGCCGGTGCGGATCTCGTCGCCCTGTCTGCGGGGACGCCCAATCGCGTCGACCCGACGGGAGCCGGCCCGATGGGCCCGACGCGCATGCTGCTCTCGAAGCCGGTCATCGCGGCCGTGGCGGGGCACGCGGTCGCGGGCGGGCTGGAGCTCGCGCTCTGGTGCGACCTCCGCGTCGCCGAGGAGGACGCGGTGTTCGGCGTCTTCTGCCGACGCTGGGGCGTTCCCCTCATCGACGGTGGCACCGTGCGCCTGCCGCGCCTCGTCGGCGCCTCGCGCGCGATGGACATGATCCTCACGGGAAGGCCCGTCGCGGCCGCGGAGGCGCTGTCGTGGGGCCTCGCGAACCGCGTCGTGCCCCGGGGCAAGGCGCGCGAGGAAGCCGAGGCCCTCGCGGCGGAGATCGCACGCTTCCCGCAGCGCTGCGTGCGCTCGGATCGCCGCTCCGCGTACGACCAGTGGTCGCTGCCGCTCGATGCCGCCATCGGACGCGAGTTCGAGCTGGGCTTCGCGACCATCGCGTCGGGCGAGACCCTCGAAGGCGCCACGCGCTTCGCGGGCGGCGCCGGACGACACGGCAAGTTCTAGTCCTTCTTTCCCTCGAGCACCTTGCGCAGGTCTTCGAAGCGCTCGTTCGGGATGGTGAAGGCGAGGTTGTACTGCACGATGAGCCAGCGGCCGCCCGACGCGACGAGCACGCCGCTGCCGCGCGTCGGCCCGGCGCGCTCGCCCATCAGGTCCTCGTCGAACCACGCTACCGTTCCGTCGCTCGCGAACGCGATGGATCGCCGCTGCGGGTGGTACACCCAGCCGTGACCCGACGCGAAGCGCGTGTGGGCGTACGCGCGGAAAGCGGCGAGGTCCCACCGCTCGGTCATGTCCGTGCCGAGGAACACGGCTTCCGGCGCGAAGTGGCCGAAGTACCTCGCCTCGTCGGCATGTGCGGCGGCATCGTGGAAGTCGTCGAGCGCGCGGGCGATGTCGCGCTCGGCCGCCGCCCTGTCGAAGAGTGCAGGAGCCGCCGGCGTGCACGGCGAGGACGACGCAGCGGCCGCGCACCCGCTCGACGCCAGCGCCACAACCACGGCCACCCAGCGCGACACGACCCAGCTACCCCTTCGTACCCACCACCATGTCGCGCACCTGGCGGCGCACGGCCGCGCGCCGCTCCTCGATGAACTGCGGGTCGAAGGGCTGCTTGCCCGTGAACTGCTCGACCAGCTGCCCGAGCGCGAACGGGACGAAGTGCAGCCCTATCAGCGTCACCATGATCTGCCGGGCATCGGCCTTCGCGAACACCCCTGCCTCCTGCCCGGCCCGGATGAACGCCGCGCTCATCTCCAGCACGGCGACCGCCTGACCCGACATCTTGCCGCGCACGATGGGCCCCCAGTCCATCGCTTCGCGCAGGAGCAGTCTCGCCGCGTACGGGTGCGCCGCGAGCACCGACGTCACCGTGTCGGCGGCGTTCACGAGCCGCTCCTCCCACGTGCCCTCCGCCTCGTACGCGGCACCCAGCGGCGTCGCGATGGTCGCGATGAGCCGGTCGATCACGGCCTCGTAGAGCGCCTCCTTCGTCTCGAAGTGGTAGAAGAGCGACGCCTTGCGCACGCCGACTGCCTCGGCGACGTCGTTCATGCTCGTCCCCTCGTAGCCGCGCTCGGCGAAGTGCCGCGTGGCGACGTCGAGGATCTCCTCCTTGCGAGGCTTGGGGGTGGACTCGGTCGGGTTGTTCATGGATTCTCCAGGGTTGCCCTCCCCGACACGGGGGTGCTTGCAGGCCCGGTGCGCCGCGACGGCGGCGTCGCGGCGACCTCCGGCTGCTGGCGGAACGGCTCGAGCATCTTCATCACGCGCGTGTTGAGCGCCACCTCGGCGTCGCGCGGCAGGAGAGACCCGGCGTGGAACAAGGCAAACCCTGCATAGTCGAACATCTGCTGCGTGATCCAGGCGTCTAGATCCTGGTCCCCCCCCGCGACCGCCGCGATGTTGCGCGCCACACGCTCGGCTTCGAGCGAGCCGTCCTCGTTCGGCCCCGCTCCGACGAGCAGCGGGACGTAGACGCCGGTGCTCAACGCGAACTGCTCGATGCCGCTTCGCAGCTCACGCACCTTGCCGGCCGCCTCGCACGCGCGGTGCACCTCGACCAGCGCCGCGTTGAACGCCTCGACGACGGCGACGGGTCCCTCGGGCCTCGGCGCCGCCATCGTCACGAGGCCCGCTGCCACCAGCTGGAACACGCCGCGCGTCACCTCGAACTCGAGCTGACCGATGCGCCGGCCGATCTCGGCGACGCTCCGGCGGCCGTCGCACTCGAGCCACAGGTCGCCGAGCTCCGGCGGCGGCTTCTTCCCCCCGCCCGACGGCACCGGGATCCACGCGTCGCTCGGGATCTTCTCGCGGAAGAACCGCAGCTCGTCCATGCGCCGGGCGGCCTCCATGAGGAGCTGGCCGGCGCTCAGGTGATGGCGCTGCTGCAGCTTGGTCTCGTCGAGCCCGTCGAAGAGATAGAACGTCGCGTTGCCGACGTGCACGGCGCCGTAGAACACCTCTTCGACCTGGCGGGCGGTCATCCGCCAGAGCTCCTCGGGCCCGACGAACTCGAGCTCCACGGCCGCCTCCCCGATGCGCTTGCCGCTCTTCTCGGCGCTGCGCACCACCTCGTCGAGCTGCGAGCGCGTGATGGCTCCGAAGCGCCACAGGATCTCCCCGAGCCGCTCGCTCGCCACGCTGGTGGTCGCGGCGACGATGTTGCCGCGCTCGAAGTGGATCGCCCGCTTCGACTGCTCCTCGAGGACGACGAGCTCACCGCTCCAGCTCCCCTGGGCGATCATCGCGACCACGTCGCACAGGGCGCCCGGAGTCCGCACCTCGCCGGCCAGGCGCAGCGAGCGCCCCTGGCTCCCCGCCCGCACGGCCATGACGATGTCCGGCGGCGACGCCAGGAGCCGCCATTCGCCGGCGCGCGCACGGAGCTCCTGGCTGGCCTCGCGGCCCAGCGGGTGCAGGGTCCCGGTGGCGTCGATGCGGAGATCGTCGCCCTCGCCCATCCCATGGAGGATACCGCAGTTTGCCGGGCGCCCGCGGATCGCGTAATCGAAGCCTGGTAGGGCAAGTAGGGCAACCGACCATGGGACCGCAGGATCTGACGAAGCAGCTCGCACGCGCCGGGTACCTGGCCGACGACCGGCTCGCCCTCGTGGCCTACCTCGCGCTGGCCCTCGAGAAGCCCGTGCTCGTCGAGGGCCCCGCCGGCGTGGGCAAGACGGACCTGGCCCGCGCGCTGTCGGAGGCCCTGTCCCGCGATCTCGTGCGCCTGCAATGCTACGAGGGGCTCGACGAGGCCAAGGCGCTCTACGAGTGGGACTACGCGAAGCAGATGCTCTACACGCAGCTGCTGCGTGACTCGGTGGCCACACAGACCGCGGGTGCAGGTTCCCTTGCGGACGCGGCCGATCGCCTCGCGGGCGCCGACGCGGCGTTCTTCAGTAAGCGCTTCCTGGTGGAGCGCCCGCTGCTTCGCGCGCTGACGAGCGACAAGCCCGTCGTGATGCTCATCGACGAGGTCGATCGCGCCGATCCCGAGTTCGAGGCGTTCCTCCTCGAGGTGCTCGCCGAGCGGCAGGTGACGATCCCGGAGCTCGGCACGGTGCGCGCCACGACGGCGCCGCTCTTCATCCTGACGAGCAACGGAACGCGCGAGATGACCGACGCGCTGCGCCGCCGGTGTCTGCACGCCTTCGTCGAGTACCCTCCCCCGTCGCGCGAGCAGGCCATCATCGAGCTGCGGGTGCCGGGCGTCGGCAAGGCGCTCGCGGAGCAGCTCGCGACGTTCGCGCAGAAGGTGCGGGCGCTCGACCTGCGCAAGGCGCCGTCGATCGCCGAGACCATCGACTGGGCGCGGGCGCTCGTGACGCTCGGCGCCAGCGCGCTCGACAAGGAGCTCGCGCGCTCGACGCTCTCGGTCATCCTCAAGCACGAGGAAGACCGGACGAAGGTCGAGGGGAAGCTCGCGAGCCTCCTCGTCTAGCTACTTCACCGCGGCGTTGCAGGTGGGGCACAGGGTCGCCGACGCCTCGAGGGGCTGGCCGCACTCGCGGCAACGGCCCGGCTTGGGCTGCGCCACTTCGGGAACACTGGGCGCCTTCAGCCGCGCGAAGCGCCCGAGCGCGTCGAGCAACCCCGAGGTCGCGCTCTCGCTGGGCACGACGCGCGTCTCGACCCCGACGATGATGATCTCCGGCGCCGAGCCGTACATCGGCCGCTGCGGCGGCGGAGGAGGCGGCTCGGGCGGGCGCGCCGACGGGCGGCGCTTGGGCACCTCCTCGGTCTCCTCGCACGCGATGATGATCGCCCCGAGATTGTCCTGCGCCCCGCGCGCGAGGGCCGCCTTGATGAGCGCCTTGACGTGGTCCTCGGGGCTGCGCTGCTCGCCGAGCAGCTCCTCGATCCCCCAGTCGCCGAGCGTGTCGCTGATGCCGTCGGTGCAGAGCAGGTAGAGGTCGTCCGGCAGCACGCGCAGGCTGCGCACCGGCACGCGCACGCTCTCCTCCATCCCCAGGGCGCGCGTCACCACGTGACGCGGCATCTTGGCCAGAAGCGCGTCGTCCGCGTCGGGGTGCGTCTCGAGCACGTCGTTCACGAGCGAGTGGTCACTCGTGAGCGGCTCGAGGAACCCGCCCCGCAGCCGGTAGCAGCGGCTGTCGCCGACGTTGGCGATGTGGATCACGTCGCCGTCCGGAGAGAAGGCGACGGCGACGATGGTCGTGCCCATCCCCATGTACTTCGC
>DATJYG010000499.1:0-15497 GCA_035499695.1 Polyangiaceae bacterium | reverse complement strand
GCGATGCCCCCGGAGCTCGCCGCGGTGCGCATCCCGGGCATCGGGCACGACCTGATGCGGCGCATGGGGGTCTTCTCGAACCTCGCGGTCTGGGCGGTCGTCGTCCGCGCCGAGGCCGAGGGCACGGTGCGGCAAGGTTGGGGTGCGCGCGACAAGGTTCGCCTCGACTTCACGCGGCGCGACGTGGAGCGCACGCGCATGGGCACGGCCATCCTGGCGCGCATGATGTTCGAGGCCGGCGCGCGCGAGGTGTGGCCCGGCATCTACGGTCTCCCGAGCATCCTCACGAGGCCCGACCAGGTGCGCCTCATCGAGGAAGCGCCGGCCGATTCGCGCCTCTTCAGCATGATCACGACGCACCTCTTCGGCGCCGCCCGCATGGGCCTCGACCCCGCCACGAGCGCCGTCGGCCCGGACTTCCAGTCGCACGAGGCGCGCGGCCTCTGGGTCGTCGACTCGAGCGTCTTCCCGACGAACCTCGGCGTGAATCCGCAGCACTCGATCATGGCGATGAGCCGGCTCGCGGCGACGCGCATCGCCGAAGCCGCCGGCCGCACCGCTTCCGCCGCTTGACTCGCGCCCGCCGGCGCGTACATTCCGCCCCCTGCCGCCCACCTAGCTCAGTCGGTAGAGCAATGCTTTCGTAAAGCATAGGTCATCGGTTCAAGTCCGATGGTGGGCTCCAGTCACTTGCGGCCGAGGAGCCGCTCCAGCAGCCGATTGATGGTGCCCGCGATGTCCGGTCCCGGGGGAACTGGGCGCGCTACGCGAGCCCGGTACTCGTACTGAGCCAACCGCGGCTCGATCTCGGCCAACCGGGCGCGCAGCTCGGCGTTCTCGTCCTGCAGTCGACGCATCACGGGGCCGATGTTCTCCGGCGACTGCGCGCGCAGGGCCTCGAGCTCCGCCTGCTCGCCCGACAGGGCCGCGCGAAGCTCGGAGTTCTCGTTCTGTAGCTCCGAGAGGGCCGATTGCAGCGCCTGCATCTCGTCGCGAAAGGGGGACGAGGACATGCGTCGAACGTAATCACGCGCCTACGCGTTCGAAAGGAACGCGTGTGGGCACGACGCGCATGCGTGCAGGGCCGACACGAGCCCGTGTGTGCGCGACACGCGTGCGTGCAGCGTCGACTCGTGCCCGTGTCGCCTCGACAGACGCGCGTGTCGCGCCGACAGACGCGTGTGTCGGGCCGGCAGATGACCGTGTCGCGCCGACAGATGCGCGTGTCGCGCGGACAGACGGGCGTGTCGCGCCGACGGACGACCGCGTCGGGCCGACCGACGACCGTGTCGAGCCGACTCATGGCCGTGCCGCTGCGGCACACGCGCGTGTCGCCCTGACCGGCGGTCGTGTCGTGAGCGCACGCGTGCGTGCAGGGCGCGCTGGCGTGTCTATGCGGCGAAACGTTTCAAGCGAAGGGAGTTGAGGACGACGCTGACGCTCGAGAGGGCCATCGCGAAGGCCGCGATCGGTGGCGAGAGCAGGAGGCCGAAGGCGGGGTAGAGGACGCCGGCGGCGATGGGGATGCCGAGCGTGTTGTAACCGAAGGCCCAGAAGAGGTTCGCGTGGATGGTCGACATCGTGCGGCGGGCGAGGGCCACGACCGTGGGGACGCCGGAGAGGCCCGCGCGCATCAGGGCGATGTCGGCGGCGTCGAGGGCGACGTCGGTGCCGGTGCCGATGGCGATCCCGACGTCGGCGCGGGCGAGGGCAGGGGCGTCGTTGATGCCGTCGCCCACCATCGCGACGTGGTGGCCCTCGGCGCGCAGAGCGCCGATGGCCGCGAGCTTGCCCTCGGGGGTCAGGCCCGCGCGCACGTCGCCGATGCCGACTTGGCGCGCGACGGCCTCGGCGGCCTCCGGGCGGTCGCCCGTCAGCAGCACGACGCGCATGCCCATCGCGCGAAGCTTCGCGATGGCTTCGTGCGCGTCTTCGCGCACGCGGTCGCGCAGGGAGAGCACGGCGCTGGCGCGACCGTCGACCGCGAGGAGGACCGGCGTCGCGCCGCCGGCGGCGGCCTCGTCGTGAGCGCTCGCGAGCGGAGACGTGTCGACGCCGAGAGACTTCAGCCACGCGACGGTTCCGAGTGCGACCGTCCTCCCGTCCACGTGCGCGCGGACGCCGCCGCCCGGCTCGGACGCGAAGTCGGTCGCCGCTGGCGTCTCGATGCCGCGGTCGCGCGCGGCGGTCAGGATGGCCGCCGCCACCGGGTGCTCGCTCGATTGCTCGACGGCCGCCGCGAGGGCGATGGCGCGCGCCTCGTCGATCCCCGCGAGCTTCAGCTCCGCGAGCGCCGGCTTGCCCTCCGTGATCGTGCCCGTCTTGTCGAGCACCACCGTGTCGATCGTCGCGGCGCGCTGCAGGGCGTCGCCGCTCTTCACGAGGACGCCGAGCGAGGCGCCGCGGCCCATGCCCACGACGAGCGCCGTCGGCGTCGCGAGGCCCATCGCGCAAGGGCACGCGATGACCGTGACCGTCACGAACGCGACGACGGCGTGCAGCAGCCGCGGCTCCGGCCCCGCGAGAGCCCACACCGCCCCCGACACGAGCGCCGCCGCGAGCACGATCGGTACGAAGACCGCGCTGATCCGGTCGGCCAGCTCCTGCACCGGCGCGCGCGTCGACTGCGCGTGCCGCACGAGGCGGACGATCTGCGCGAGCACCGTGTCCTCGCCGACGCGCTCGGCCGTGAACCGCAACGCGCCGGTGCCGTTCACCGTGCCGCCCACCACGCGATCCCCGACGCGCTTGGCGACGGGCAGCGGCTCGCCGGTGAGCATCGACTCGTCGACCGCCGACGCGCCCGCGACGACGCGCCCGTCGACCGGGACGCGCTCGCCCGGACGCACGACGACCACGTCTCCGAGGCGCACCGCCGCTACGTCCACGTCCGCCTCGTCGCCTCCCTCGCGCACCACGTGCGCCGTGCGCGGCGCGAGCCCGATGAGCGAACGGATCGCGCTCGACGTGCGCGACCGGGCGCCCGCTTCCAGGGCGTTCCCCAGCAGCACGAGCGCGACGATGAACGCGGCCGACTCGTAGTACACGTCCGTCGCCACGCCACGCGCCGCGAAGAGCCCCGGCGCCACCGTCGCGACCACCGAGAACGCCAGCGCCGTCCCCGATCCGATGGCGACGAGCGTGCTCATGTTCGCCGTGCCCCGGCGCAGCGCGGCCCAGGCGCGCGTGAAGAAGCTGCGCCCCGCCCACGCGACCACCGGGACGGTGAGCGCCAGCTCCACCCATCGCGACGCCGCGTCCGGGAGCACGTGCATCATCGGCAGCGCCATCGTGGCGGCCGCGAGCGCGAGCGCCACGGCCGCGCGCAGCACGAGCGATCGCTGCTCCTCGCGCTGCGCAGTCTCGAGCTCCCGCGCCGACAGGCCCGCCCTGAGCGCCTCGACGGACGCGCCCACGTGGTAGCCCTCGCGCTCGACCGCCGCGACCATCGGGGCGAGGGTCCCCGCGTCCGTCACCACGACGCGCGCCTGACGCAGCGCGAGGTTCACGTCCGCCTCGCGCACCCCCGGCGCCCCGCGCAGCGCCTTCTCCACACGCGCCACGCACGACGCGCAGTGCATCCCCTCGATGGGGACGAGGACTTCCCGCGCCTTTTGGCGATACCCGGGGGGGGCCTCGTGCGTATCCTTCCCGACCATGCGCAAGACGAGCGTAACCATCGCCGTGCTCGCCGCTTCCCTCCCGGCCCTATTTTCCTGCAGCAAGAAGGACGATTCGGCCCAGCTCGCCCCGTCGGCCACGGCCCTCGCGTCGTCGCAGGCGTCCCCGGCCGCGATGGCCTGGCACTACGCCATCGACCCCAAGAGCCCGACGCACGTCGACATGCCGGGCATCAAGGAGCACATCAAGGGCGACACGACCGCCGCCAAGGGCACGCTCGACGTCGTCGGCAGCGATCTCGCGCAGTCGCGCGGGACCATCATGATCGACCTCTCGACGTTCTCGACGAACACGTTCGGCAACGACGACGACGCGACGCAGACGCGCCACGCGCGCACGTGGCTCGAGGCCGTCGTCGACGGCAAGACGAACGAGGAGATGCGCTGGGCGACGCTCGCCATCCGCACCATCGATGGCCTGAGCGCGTTCGACGTCACGAAGATCGCGCCCACGAAGGACGGCACCGACGACGTGCGGAGCGTCGACATGGTGGTGCACGGCGACGTCCTGATCCACGGGCACAAGCTCCAGAAAGACGTCCCGGTCACCGTGGCCTTCCGTTATCCTTCGGGGGCGGCGCCGACGTCCGAGCCGACGCGCGTCGACATCAAATCGAAGGCGCCCATGCGAGTCGTCCTGAAAGAAGTCGACGTTCAGCCGCGCGACACCGTGGGCCAGCTCACCGCGTGGACCACGAACCTCGTCTCCAAGGTGGCCGAGTACGCCGACGTCACCGTGACCCTGGGCGCCACGCCGGCGCAGTGAATCATCAAGGAGAAACCCGATGCGACCCGATCTGAGCCTCGAGAGAATCGCCGCCGTCCTCGCCGTCCTCGGCACGAGCGCCGCCGTGGCGTGCGGCGGGGCAACCCCGGCCCCGGTGCAGGCGAACGACGTGACGCCCGCGGCGGCGTCGGCGACGCCCACCGGGCAGTCGTCGTGCTCGGCCTCCGCGTGTGGCGCGAAGGCCACGGGCGGCGCGGCCGGTGCGCCGGCCACGACGACGGCGGCTCCGGCGAGCCCCGCCCCGACCGCCCCGTCGACCGACACGGCGTCGGGTGCGGCGGCGACGGCCACCGCGGCGCCGGCGACGTCGGCCCCCGCCCCGGCGACGTCGGCGGCCCCGGCGGCGCCTGCGAAGGTGACGACCAAGGGCCCGTCGAGGGGCGGCGCCAAGCCGGCGAAGAAGCCCGCCTCCGGTGAATCGAGCTGCGGGCAGGGCACGTGCTCGACCGACAGCAAGCCGAAGCTCTTCTGAGCTCCCCTTCACCCGGCGCCGCCGCCCGCATCGCGGGCGTCGGCCTCGGGCTGCGCTGGGAGTTCATCGACGAGCTGGTCGAGCGCAGCGCGCGCGGGAAGCTGCCCATCGACTTCCTCGAGATCGCGCCCGAGAACTACGTGCGGCGCGGCGGGCGGCATCCCGAGTCCCTCGCCGCGCTGGCCGGGCGCTTTCCTGTGCTCTCGCACGGGCTCACGATGTCGCTCGGCGGCGTCGACCCGCTCGACCCGCAGTACCTCGTGGACCTCGCGGCGTTCCTGCGCGACGTGCGCAGCCCGTGGCACTCGGACCACCTGTGCTTCGGCGCCTTCGGCGGGCGCATCCTGCACGACCTGCTGCCGCTCCCGTTCAAGGAGGCGACCGTGGCGCGCGTCGCCGACCGCATCAAGCGCGCGCGCGACGCCATCCGCGTGCCGCTCGCCGTCGAGAACGTGAGCTACTACGTGCACCCGGGGCGTGCCGAGATGGGGGAGGCGGAGTTCCTCGCGCGCGTGTGCGAGGCGGCCGACTGCGGGCTGATGCTCGACGTGAACAACGCGTACGTGAACGCGACGAACTTCGGGTTCGACGTCGACGCGTGGATGCGCACGGCGCCGCTCGAGCGCACGGTGCAGATCCACGTGGCGGGGCACGAATGGTTCGGCGTGGACGCGGGCGGCCTGAAGGGCCCCGCCGCGCCGACGGCCGACGGCGCCATGATCGTCGACACGCACGGCGCCGACGTGCCCGATCCGGTGCTCGCGCTGCTCGGTCGCGTCCTGCCACGCACGGGGGCGGTGCCCATCGTGCTCGAGCGCGACCAGAACATCCCGGACCTGGACGGCCTGCTCGCCGAGATGGCGCGCATCCGCTCCGTTCTACCTCTCGCGCGCGCCGAGCAGGACGCCCCGCTCGCCGAGGTCCGCCAGTAGCCGCGCGACCTCGCGGAGCACCGCGCCCGGCACGGTCTTGTGCTCGGCGCACGCGCGCTCCACGGCGGCGCCCAGCGGCTCCCCGGCGGCGAGCCGATCGAGCACCGCGCCCGCGAGCGGCGTGAGCTCCATCCAGCGCACGGCGTGCGCCTCGTCGCGGTAGGCAAGCAAGCACACGTCGCGCTCCGCCGAGGGGTTCGCGCCGCCCTCGTCGTCCTCCAGCTCGTGCACGGGCCAGGCGCAGCGGAGCAGGCGCATCGAGTCGGCGAAGAGCAGCGGGCGATCGATGGCCACGTCCACCGGTGTCTCCGGGATGCGCGCGGGCGCCGACGTCGCCACGGCGAACGCGGTCAGCTCGAACGTCGCGAAGTCCACGAGCCACGCCGGCACGGCGGCGTCGCCCCGCCACCGCGGCGCCACCCACGCGAGGAACTCGCCGGGCACGTCGCGCAGGTAGTGCGTGCGCGGGCCCACCTCGTCCACGAACGCCGCGAGGTCCGCCTCGAAGCGCCCCGGCGCGCGGCGGTGCAGCCGCGCGTAGGTGCCCGCGAGCACGTCGAGCACGACCTTGCCGATGCCGTTGCGCACGAGCGTCCGGTACACCGCGAGCCTCGGCGGCGCCGCCAGGATCGCCTCCACGTCCTCCGCAGCGACCCCGTGCGACTCGAGGAAGGCGCGCAGGTCGTTCGCCATCGCCTCGCCGGCGCCCGCCCCGTGGCACGCGTCGGCTATCGCCTTCTGCAGCGCCTCGTCCGGATCACTCATCCAGCGCGAAACGATAGTGCGTCGCCGTACCGTCGGCGACGCTCACGGTCGCCGTGCGCGACTTGCCGCTCGGGGGGGTGCAGTCCACGCGATGCGTTCCGGCGGGCACGTCGAAGCCCGTGAGCGGGGTGACCCCGCGCTGCGTGCCGTCCACCGATATCGAGCACCACCCGGGCGAAGCGACGATCGAGAGCCTCCCGTTGCCCTTGGCAGGCGCGCCCCGGCCGACGACCGGCAGCGAGTCGACCGAGATGGTCGGCACGTTGCTCGAGTCGTCCGCGCTCGGCGGGGTGGACGTGGGCTGCGACGTGCCCGTCGAAGTCTGCACGGCCTGAGCCGAGGTCTGCCCGACGAGGCCCGCGCCGGCGGGCGGCGTGACGCCGGTCACCGCCGCGGCCGCCGAGCCCTGCACGGCCGCGCGCGACGTGCTCCCGCCGCCCGAGACGGCCGCCGTGATCCCGATGATGACGAGCACCACGACGAGGCCGGCCCCGGCCGCGCCGATGGCCCGCGTCTTCGGCGGCAGATCGCGGACGTACTTCTCCGCGTGCCGCAGCCACGCGAGCGCCGCCTCGACGCCCCGGTTCGCCGACTGCGTCCACGCCGAGGGCACCCCGTTCGCCTGCAGCGCGAGGCTTCCCGCCGGCGGCGCCGACGCTCTCCCGCCGCCCGACTGCGGAGGCACCGACTTGGTGGCCGCCTCGCGATCCGAGCCTCCCATCAGGGGCAGCGCGTTCGTCGCGTCCGGATCGCTCGGCCGCTCGTTCTCGTTGTAGGGCGAGGGGAGCCGCGCCGAGAGAGCCTCGGGGTCCTTCATCATCGCGTCCAGCCGCTCGACGATCCCGTCGAACGACGCGAGCCGCTTCGTCTTGTCGGTGACCATGCACTCGCGCACGAGCGCGCGCAGCGGCTCGGGGAGCTTCGGGGCGACCTCGTCGATGTTCTTCGGCTGCTTGGTCGCGATGGTCACGATGAGCGCGTTGAAGTTGGGCGCGTCGTACGCGCGCTGCCCGGTCAGCGACTCGAAGAGGATGCCGCCGAAGGCGAAGATGTCCGTCCGCCCGTCGATGCCGGCGGCGCCCATCGCCTGCTCAGGGCTCATGTAGAGCGGGCTCCCGAGCACCGTGCCGACCACCGTCAGCGACGTGTTGTTCTCTTCCTCGAGGATCTTGCTCACCCCGAAGTCGAGCAGCTTGGGCACGACGCGCCCGTCCCGGTCCTTGTGGAGGAACACGTTCGTGGGCTTCAGGTCCCGGTGAATGACGCCGCTCCGGTGCGCCGCCGCGAGCGCCACCGCCACGTCCTTCATGTGCCCGAGGAACTCGTGCAGCGTCATCGCCGGCGTCTGACGCCTCGTCGCGACGTCGAGCGACACGCCCGTCAGCAGCTCCATCACGAGGAAGAGCGACCCGTCCTCCGCCTGCCCGACGTCGATGACCTCGATGATGTTCGGGTGATTGATTCGCGCGCTGACCTTCGCTTCGAGCAGGAAGCGCCGCGCCGCCTCGGGGGTGCGCGCGACCTGCGGCAGCATGAACTTCACCGCGAACTCGCGCTCCGTGAAGACGTTGGTCGCAGACCACACGGACGCCATCCCGCCCGTGCCGAGCAGGCGATTCAGGCGGTATTTCCCCGCGATGGTCTGTCCTGCCTGCATACCTTCCCCGAGCCGGAGCGGTTCCTATCCGATCGTCATGCCCCCGTCGATCACAAGCGTATGCCCGGTCAAGAAACTTGCAGTGTCACTGGCGAGATACAGTGCACCTCCCGCGATTTCATCCGGCGTGCCGTATCGGCGCATCGGAGTCTTCGCCAGGACGTGCGCGAGAAGCTCGTCGTTCTTCAGGATGGCGCTCGCCAGCCGGGTGTCCACGAACCCCGGTGCGATGGCGTTCACGCGGATCTTGGACGGGGCGAGCTCGATGGCCAGCGTCTTGGTCATCGAGATGACGGCGGCCTTGGTCGCCGCGTAGACGCCCTGCAGCGGGGTGCCCATGAGGCCGGCGACGCTGGTGATGCTGACGATCGACCCCGGGGCTTCGCGCCCGATGCAGTGCTTGGCGACCTCGCGCGCGCACCAGAAGTAACCCTTCAAGTTCACGTCGAAGGTCTTGTCCCAGGCGCCCATTTCGGCGTTGAGCATCGGGCCGAAATAGGGGTTCGTCCCGGCGTTGTTCACGAGGACGTCGACCTTGCCGAAGCGCTCGACGGTGGTCGCGACGAGGCGGACGCACTCGTCCTCCTTGCCGGTGTGCGCCGCCACGGCGAGCACCTTGTCGGCGCCGTGCTCCTTGCCGATCGACTCGGCGACGGCCTGCACTCCCTCGACCTTGCGCGACGCGATGACCACGCGGGCCCCGTGCGCCGCGAAGGTGCGCGCAATCGCTTCGCCGATCCCGCGGCTGCCCCCCGTGACGATGGCAACCTTGCCCTCGAGGGTGACGCGCGCCGTCATGCGCCCAGAAGTATCACGCCACGTAGGCGCCGAGTCGACGGAAGCGACGGTACCTGTCCTCGGTCAGCTGCTCGGGCGCCAGGGGCTCCAGCTCCCGGAGGGTCCGGTCGAGCGCCGCCTCCACGAGGTGCGCCGCCACGTCGGCATCCTGGTGCGCGCCGCCTGCGGGCTCGTCGACGATGGCGTCCACCACGCCGAGGCGAAGCAGGTCGGGGGCCGTCATCTTGAGCCTGGCTGCGGCCTCCTCGGCCTTGCTCCCGTCCTTCCAGAGAATGGAGGCGCACCCCTCGGGCGAGATGACGCTGTAGGTCCCGTACTCGAGGACCAGCACCCGGTTGGCGACCCCGAGCGCAAGCGCGCCGCCGCTCCCTCCCTCGCCGATGATGCACGCGACGATGGGGACGCGCGCGCGGGCCATCGCGGCGAGGCACGCACCGATGGCCTCGCTCTGCCCGCGCTCCTCGGCGCCGAGGCCCGGATAGGCCCCCGGCGTGTCGATGAGCGTGACGAGCGGGAGGCCGAAGCGGTCGGCCATCTCGTAGAGCCGGCGGGCCTTCCGGTAGCCCTCGGGGTTGGGCATCCCGAAGTTGCGCTTCACGTTGTCCTTGGCGCCGCGGCCCTTCTGGTGGCCGACGAGCACGACCGGCCGGCCGCGCAGGCGCGCCAGGCCGCCGACAATCGAGGCGTCGTCGGCGAAGGCGCGGTCGCCGTGCAGCTCCACGAAGTCGGTGAAGACGCGCTCCACGTAGTCGAGCGTGTAGGGGCGGCTCGGGTGCCGCGAGAGCTGCACCTTCTGCCAGGGGCTGAGCTCCGCGAAGAGCTCGCGCGCCAGCTTCGCCGCCTTGTCCTCGAGGCGCTTGAGCTCCGGCTCGAGCGCCCGGTCGGCCTTCGCCAGCTCCCGGAGCTCCCGCACGCGCGTGACGAGCTCGACGACGGGCTTCTCGAAGGGCAGTACGTACGACGCGGCGGCCATCGAGGCTGGCATGCTTAGCACGCCCGCCGGAAGGCGGCTGAGCCGTCTAGCCGACCTTCGCGACCGCGCTCTGCTTCTCGCGGACCACGTTGAAGCGGCGCATCGGCTTCTCTTTTCCCTTGAGGGAACGCGCTTCAATCTCTTCGAACTCGAAGCGATTCCCCAGGCGCGCGAGCGTCGCCTCGCTGACCACGATCTGCCCCGCGAGCGCCGTGGCGCAGAGGCGCGCGCTCGTGTTCGCCGTGTCTCCGATGACCGTGTAGGAGAGGGCCTTCGAGCTCCCCACGTACCCGACGACGCCCGGGCCCGTGTGGATGCCGATGCCGACGGCGAGCGGGGGCTTCCCCTGCGCCATGCGATCGCGGTTGAAGCGGCCCAGGACGTCCATCTGGTCGAGGGCGCACTGCACGCAGCGGATCGCGTCGTCCGGGTGCGCCAGCGGGGCGCCCCAGAAGGCCATGATCCCGTCGCCCATGAACTTGTCGAGGGTGCCCTCGTACTTGAACAGCGTCTCGACCATCGGCTCGAAGTAGTCGTTGAGCATCTCGACGATCACTTCGGCGTCGGTGCCCTCGCTCATCTGCGTGAAGCCGCGGATGTCGCTGTTGAAGATCGAGAGCTCCTTGACGAGCATCCCGCCCTTCTTCACCTCGAGCTTCCCGCTCATCATCTGCTCGGCGACGTTCGGCGCCACGAGGCGGGAGAAGCGGTCGCGGAGCACGATCTCCTGCTCGACCTTCTTCGCCAGGATCGTGTTCTCGATGAACATCGACACCTGTCCGGCCACGCCCGTGATGACCTCCAGGTCCTTCGGCTGGAACTGCGCGAGCGACTCGCTGTCGAGCCAGAGGACACCGAGCACCTCCTTCTCGTTCTCGTGCAGGAGGGGCACCACCATGGCGCTCGAGATCCGGTTCAGGATCATCGACTTGCCCTTGGAGGCCGCGAAGTCCATCGAGGCGTCGTGCGTGAGGACGCCCGCGCGCTCCTTGATGACGTGGTTCAGGATGGTGCTGCTCACCTGGATGGGCGCTTCGCTGCCGTCGCGGCGGCGCGCGGCGCGCGGGGTGAGCTGCCCGTCGGCCTCGCGCAGCAGGATGACCCCGCGGTCGGCCTTGGTGAACTTGAAGAGGGCCAGCAGGATCTTGTCGGTCAGCTTGTCGAGATCGCGCTCGAGGCCGATGTCGCGCGTCAGCTCCCACGTGATGCGCAGGCGCTCGTAGTCGACGCGGAGCTGCTGCGGGTCGTGCCCGACGGAGTCGAAGGGCTGGAAGCCCTTGGTCTGGGCGGCGATCTGCGTGCCGATGGCCCGCGCCGCGTCGAGCACGTCGACGCGCGTTCCGCTGATGCTCGGCGGGCGGTTCGGGGCGTGAATCGGCTGCGGCGGCGCGGTCGGCCCCGAGTAGGGGTACGACTGCTGCGGGGGGCGCATGGGCGGCAACGGCGGAGCTGCCGCCATCGGCCCGGGGGAAGGCCAGCCTCCCGGCCCCGGCATCCCGGGCATCTGCCCCATGGCAGGGCCGTGCTGCACGGCGCCCGGCCCGACCGGGGGCGGGGGCGGCGCGACGCCCGACCCGTCGTCGTAGCGAGCGCGCGTGGAGCCCAGCGCAATCTCGTCGCCGTGCTTGAGCAGCGTCTCGCCGCGGACGCGCTCGCCGTTGACGTACGTGCCGTTCAGGCTTCCCAGGTCGCGCAGGATGAAGTGCCCGTCGCGCTGCTCCAGGATGCAGTGCTCCTTCGAGACGATCTTGTCGAGGAGCTGGATCGTGTTGTTCGGATGGCGCCCCAGGCTGTTGATCGGCCGGAGCTCGATCGCCTGCTGTCCTTCGGCGGTAGCGAGGATCAGCCTAGCCATTCGCCCGGCCATGGTAGCGCGACCGGCCCCCGGGGGACAGACCCGCGCAGGGATCACCGCATGCTAGATTGATGTAAGCGGCGGAATGCAGAGGACGCACAAGGCCAAGGGCGCAAGAAACGGCGGGCGGAGCGGCTCGAACGGATCGCCGCGCATCCCCAAGCCCAGGGCATCCGTCACGTCACTGGATGGAAACGGCGGGGGCGCGGGGCCGCTCGAGGCCGTCCGCGGCCCCTTCCGCGTCGTGCACGAGCAAACGGTCGTGCGAACCGAGCCGTCCAGTCTGCCCGAGGCGCCGCGCGAGAGCCACGGCCTCTTCGAGCTCGTGCCGACGGTGGCGCGGCGGGCGCTCGAGCTCGGCCTCTCGGCGCGCGAGCCCAGCTTCCACGTGTTCGTCGCGGCCGACCCGCAGGTGATGATCGAGGACGACGTGGTGCGATACGCGGCCCGCTTCGCGGCGGCGCGGCCCACCCCGGACGACATCGTGTACGTCCACGACTTCGACCATCCCGAGGCGCCCCGGCCGCTCGTCCTGCCCGCCGGGGTGGGACCGCGCCTGGTGGCGGCGATGGAGGCGCTCATCGAGCGGCTGCAGGAGGAGATCCCGCGCGTCGTCGAGCGCGACGAGTTCAAGCGCGCCCAGAGCACGCTGGCGACCGAGCTCGAGGCGCGCAACCGCGCCGTGATCCACCAGCTGGAGTCGCTGGCGAAGCAGCTCGGGTTCGGCGTGCGCAGCGTGCACGGCGGGGTGCAGACGTACCCGATCCTGCACGGCAAGCCGGTGAGCGCCGAGCAGTTCGACGTGCTCGACGAGTCGACCAAGCGGGCGCTGTCCGACAGCGAGGAGAAGCTCGCCAAGGAGGTCGAGAAGTCCGCGGAGCTCGTGCGCGCGCAGAGCGCGGGCTTCGAGGCGGCGCGGGAAGCCGTGTTCTCCAAGGCCGCCGGGATCGTCGTCGAGGAGGCGATGAAGAGCGTCGTCGCCGAGTTCGGGAAGTTCGGCGAGGAAGCCGTGCGCTGGCTGGACCGGGTGCAGACGGCGCTCGCCGAGGACTGGGACGACCTCGTGGTGCTCGACGAGCACAGCGAGGAAGAGGAGCAGCGCAGGCACGACGAAAGGGAGGATCCCGAGCTCGCGACGCGGCTGAACCGGTTCAAGGTGAACCTCATGGTGACCCACGAGCCTGGGACGCCCGCGCCGGTCGTGTACGACACGAATCCGACGTATCCGAGCCTCTTCGGGTACCTGGAGCGGCGGGCGCGCATGGGGGCGCTGCTCACGGACTTCACGCGCATCCGCGCGGGGTCGCTGCACCGGGCGAGCGGCGGCGTGCTCGTCGTGCGCGCGGCGGATCTGCTGACCGACCCGATCATCTGGGAGCGCACCAAGCGCGTCCTGCGCGAGCAGCGCATCGGCGCCGAGGACCCGCTCGGGCCGCTCGGGCTCTACGCGACGTCGCTGCGGCCGGTGCCGGTGCCGGTGCGCGTGCGCGTCGTCCTCGTCGGCGCGCCGGAGCTCTACGCGCAGCTCCTCGAGGCGGACGCCGACTTCGCGGCGCTCTTCCGCGTGAAGGTGGAAGTCGACCCGATGATCCCGCGCACGCCGCGGAGCCTCGGGGCGCTGGACGCGTACCTGATGGCGATGGCGGGCGAGCGCGGCTGGGGGCGGTTCGACCGGAGCGCGCGCGGCGAGCTCCTGGACCTCGCGACGCGCCTGGCGGGCGACCGCGACAAGCTGGCGCTGATCCTCTCGCCGCTGGAGGAGACGATGGCCTTCGCCAGCGCGCTCGCCGCGGGGCGCGCGCTGAAGGAGCGCGACGAGGAGAAGTCGGCCGGTGAGGAGGACGATCCGGAGGCGCCGGTGCGACCGTTCCGCGCGTCGATCCCGCCGCCGCAGGCGTGCGTCGTGAAGGCCGAGGACATCCGGGCCGCGTGGCTCGAGCGTCGCGAGCGCGCCGGGAGCGCCGAGCGGCACATCCGCGAGATCACGCTGCGCGGCGAGGTCGCGCTCGACACGACCGGCTGGCGCGTGGGCGTGGTCAACGGGCTCTCGGTGTTCAGCGCCGGGGACGTCGAGTTCGGGCAGCCGATGCGCATCACGGCGGTCGTCGGCATCGGGCGTGAGGGCCTCATCGACGTGGAGCGCGAGGCGCAGCTCGGCGGGAGCATCCACACCAAGGGCGTCGCCATCCTGCGCGGGTACCTGTCGCGCATGTTCGGCCAGGAGCGGCCGCTCAGCGTGCGGGCGCAGCTTGCGTTCGAGCAGAGCTACGGCGAGATCGACGGCGACAGCGCGAGCTCGAGCGAGCTGTTCGCGGTCCTCAGCGCGCTGGCAGACGTGGGGATCGACCAGGGCGTCGCGGTCACCGGCAGCGTGAACCAGCTCGGCGAGATGCAGGCCATCGGCGGCGTGTGCGCGAAGATCGAGGGCTTCTTCGACCTGTGCCGCGCCCGCGGGCTCACGGGAGCGCAAGGCGTGCTCCTGCCGCGCGCGAACCTGCCGCACCTCGTCCTGAGGGACGACGTGGCCGAGGCGGTGCAGGAGGGCAGGTTCCACCTCTACGGCGTCGACACGGCGGCGCAGGGCATCGAGATCCTCACGGGCCTGCCCGCGGGCTTGCGCGACGAGACCGGGCGCTTCCCCGCTGCCAGCGTGTTCGGGCGTGTCGAGCGGCGCATCATCGAGATCGCCGAGAAGCTGCGCGTGGCCGAGGGGCATCTCGTGGCCGAGGCGGCCGAGGCGATCGAGGAAGCGAGCGCCGCCGAGGGCATAGAGGGCGGCAGCGTGCGCCGCCGGTAGAACGCGTGCCGCATGCCCGCCTGCCCGGCAAGGGCCGAGGAAGGCCGTGCGGACGCAAACACCGAACGCGCTAGGATCCAGTCCGTGGCCGACTGGACGACGCTGCTGCGCCCGGAGCTCGCCGAGCTCGCGGCGTACGTGCCGGCTGCGCCTGCCGGCGTGCGGGCGAAGCTCGACGCGAACGAGGCGCCGCCGAACCCCTCCGAGCCCCTGCGCGAGGTGGTCGCGCGGGCCGTGGGCCGGACGGCGCTCGAGCGCTACCCGGACGCGCGCGCCGCGGAGCTCAAGACGCGCATCGCCGAGCGCACGGGGGCGCGCGTGGAGGATCTGCTCGTCGGGACGGGGTCCGACGAGGTCATCTCGCTGCTGCTGACGGCGTTCGCCCGGCCGCGGCAAGGGGCGCCGCAGGCGGTGGTGCTGGCGGTCACGCCGACGTTCGTGATGTACCGCGTGACGGCGCGCGGGCACGGGCACAAGGTGATCGAGGTGCCGCTCGACGCGTCGTGGGACCTCGACGTGGGCGGGATGCGGAGAGCGATCGAGCTGGCCCGGCCCTCGGTGGTCTTCGTGGCGAGCCCGAACAACCCGACGGGCAACCGGATGAGCGACGAGCGCGTCGAGGCGCTCCTCGCGGCGGCGGGCGACGCCCTCGTGGTGCTCGACGAGGCGTACGTCGACTACGCGGGGCCGTCGATGCGCACGTGGAGGGCGAAGCACGAGCGGCTCGCGATCCTGCGCACGCTGAGCAAGCTCGGGCTCGCGGCGCTGCGCGTCGGGTGGC
>DATJYG010000498.1:0-7803 GCA_035499695.1 Polyangiaceae bacterium | reverse complement strand
GAGTCGCTGCGCGGGCTGCGCGCACGCCACCCGCGGCTCGCGGTGATGCGCACGCTGAGCAAGGTGGGGCTCGCCGCGCTGCGCGTCGGGTGGCTCGAGGCCGACGAGGCGCTCGTGCGCGAGGTGGACAAGGTGCGCCAGCCGTTCAACGTGAGCGCGACGAGCCAGGTCGCGGCGGCAGCGGTGCTCGCCGAAGCGTGGGGCGAGGTGGCGGCGCACGTGGCGCGCGTCGTCGCCGAGCGCGAGAGGCTCGCGGCGGCGGTGCGGGCGATGCCGGGGTTCGCGGTGACCGAGAGCGCGGCCAACTTTCTCTGGGTGGAGACACCCGGGCCGGCGGCGGCGACGTACGAGTCGCTGCTCGCGCGGGGCGTTCTGGTGCGCAGCTTCCACGCGTCGGGCGGGAGGCTCGCGCGTCGCCTGCGCGTCACCGTGGGGACGACGGCCGAGAACGATGCGTTCCTCGAGGCCCTCGCGGCCGTGGGGGCTGCGTGAGGCGCGCAGTCCCGGCGGCGGCAGGCCTCGCGCTGATCCTGAGCGCGTGCATCCGCCAGCCCGCGGTGCAGCGCGTGTACGACGGCGACGTGATCGCCGGCGCGTTCGTCGAGCCCGAGGCGTACGCGTCGGTGCTTCGCGGCGCCATCGCCGAGGCGGGGGGCCACTGGCCCGACGCGCTGCAGGCTTACGAGGAAGCCTCGTCGCGCGCCCCGCGCAGCCCCGAAGTCTGGACCCGCATCGGCGACGTGCGCTGCCAGGCGAACCCGCGCGACCCCGGCGCCGACCAGGCGCTCGAGCACGCGCTGCGCCTCGACCCGCGGTACGCCCGTGCGTGGGCCGCGCGCGCCCGCTGCGCGCAGGCGCGGGGCGACGACGCCGGCGCGAAGGCGGCGGCCATGCGCGCGGCCGAGATCGATCCCGCCGCCGACGGGGCCAACGTGCTCCTCGCGCGGGCCGACGGGCGCGCCGACGTCTCGACGCGCGAGCGGCTGGTGGCGCTCACGGCGACGGCGCGTGATCCGGTCGTCGCGTGGGATGCGCTCGCGACGTGGGCCGAGGCTCGCGGCGACGTCGCGCTCTGGTCGCGCGCCCTCGTGGAGCTCGCGCGCCGGGCGCCCTCGCAGCGCGATCGCATCGCGGCGGCCGCCGAGAGCCTCGCCGGCGCCGGCGCTCTCGGCGAGGCGCGCGCGGTCGCGGCGGCCGCGGTCGACGCGGCCCCGGAGCCGATGGGGCAGGGCAGGGGGCTCGCGGTGCGCCTCGCCGTGGACGAGGCGATCGCCCGCCACGACGCGGATTCCGTGCGCTCACGCGCCACGCGCGGCAGGATCGCGCTCGACGAGGCGGCCGGCCGAGCCCTGCTCGCCGGCGAGTCGAAGCTCGCCCGCGCCCTGGCCGACGAGGAAGTCGCGGGCGATCCGGGCTCGCGCGGCGCACGCCTGGTGCGCGCCGCCGTGAGCGGCGGTGATCTCGTCGCCGCGGCCTCCGATGCGCGCCCGGGGGACGCGCGGCCCTCGGCCGCGGCGCTCGTCGCCTTCGGATCGGCCCTCGCGCGCACCGTGCCGGCGTCTCGAGCCACGGCGGCGCTTCGCGGGGTGGACGCCGACCCCGTCGTCGACGGAGACGATCGCGTCGAGCGCCCTGCCGTGGGCCTGGCTTCCCGCGGCCTCCTGGGCGCCGACCGTCTCCCTCCCGGTGGCGCCGTCGAGCTCGCGGTCCTCGAGGGCGATCCGCGTTCCCTCCCGCAGCAAGGCGCCCTGGACGCGCGCCACGAGTACCTCTCCCTCGCCCTCGCGCACCCCGACGCCCCGCGCGCCCGCGATCTCGCGAAGCGCCTGGCCGTCGTCGGCGCGGGCGACGACCTCGTCGCCGTCGCGTCTGCCCTCGAGCAGCTCGCCGCCGGCGCGACGGTGCCGCCCGACGCGCCGCGCGCGCTGCTCGCGCGCAACCCAGCCGATCCGCTGCTCGCGGCCACGGCCCTGCGCCTCGCCGAGCGCGTGGGCGATCGCGACGTCGCTCGCCGCGCGCGCGAGACCCTGACGGCGCTCGGCCGCAAGCCGGGCGCCGACGTCGATTAGCGCGCGCTACTAGCCTCCGGAGCCGAGGCGCGCCGCAGCGATGGCGACGTCGAGGTACCGCGTCGGCATGAGCCCGAGGACCAGGACGAGCACGGCGCTCACGAGCAGCGCCGCGTTGACGTACCCGCTCCGCATCGGCACCGCCACGGGCGCGCCCGCTGCCGGCTCGCGCATGTACATGTAGACCAGCACGCGCAGGTAGTAGTACGCGCCGATGACGCTGTTGATGAACGCGATGACGGCGACCCAGTAGAGCCCCGCGTCGATCGTCGCCTTGAAGACGAACCACTTGCCGAAGAACCCGGCCGTCGGCGGGATGCCCGCGAGCGAGACGAGGAACAGCGAGAACGCCAGCGCCGCCGCCGGGTGGCGCTTGCCCAGGCCCGACAGGTCGTCGTACGACACCGCCTCGCGCCCGTGGCTCCCGCACAGGATGAGGGCGCCGAACGCCCCGGCGGTCGAGACGGTGTACGCGAGCAGGTAGAAGAGGACGCTCGAGGTGGCCTCGTTCGGGTCGCGCAGGATGGCCGTCACGCCGAGCAGCGCGTACCCCGCGTGCGCGATGCTCGAGTACGCGAGCATGCGCTTGACCGACTCCTGCCGCCCCGCGATGAGGTTCGCCACCGTCATCGTCAGCACCGAGAGCGTCGCCACCACCGGCGGCCAGCCGCTCGCCCACGACGTCCACGACGGGTCGCCGAAGCAGGTGACGAGCACGCGCAGCAGCATCGCGAACGCCGCCGCCTTGACGGCGACGGCCATGAACGTCGTCGCCGGCGTCGGCGCGCCCTCGTAGGCATCCGGCGTCCACGCGTGGAACGGCACCGCGCTCACCTTGAACACCATCCCCGCGAGCACCAGGACCGCCCCCACGATGAGCAGCGCGCTGCGCGGCCCGGCGTTCTGCGCCGCCGCGCCGATGCCCGCCAGGTCGGTGTGCCCGGACGCGCCGTAGATGAGCGCGAACCCGTAGATGAGGATCGCCGCGGCGAACGAACCGAGGAGGAAGTACTTGAGCGCGCCCTCGGCCGACCGCGGGCTGGCCCGCCGGAACGCCGTGAGCGAGTACGCCCCGATGCTCATCGTCTCGAGCCCGAGGAACAGCGTCAGCGCGTCCCCCGCCTCGGCGAGGATCATCGCCCCCAGCGTCGCGAAGAGCAGCAGCGCGTAGAACTCGCCGCGCTCGATGCGGTGCTCCGAGAGGTACCCGCCCGCCAGCAGCGCCGAGAGGCCGCCGCCGAGGCAGAGCAGCACGTCGAAGAAGAGGCTGAAGCGGTCCACGATCAGCCACGGAGCGAGCGATCCCGCGTCCGAGAGCCGGTCGACCCCGTACATCCACGTGGCCGCCGCGAACGCGGCGCCCGTGAAGAGCACCGCGGCTGCCCCGAGCGCCAGCCCGCTCTGCCGGCGCGAGAACGCCTCGGTCATCATGAGCAGCAGCGCGCCGAAGCCGACGACGAGCAGCGGAGAGAGAGCGATCGCGATGGTCATGGTGCACTCTTCGGCGCTTCGGGGCGTCGCGGCAGCAGCTTGATCGGCCCTTCGTAGAACTTGGGCGGGGGGTTGATCTCGATGCGCGCCTCGTAGTCGTCGATGACGCGCTCGACGGCGCCCTTCATGCTCGTGAGGAACACGTTGGGGAAGAACCCGATGACGAAGATCGCCATCGCGAGCGGCGCCAGGCACACGAGCTCGCGCGTCGTGAGGTCGGGCAGCTTGCTGTTCTTCTCCTTCGTGACGGGGCCGAAGAACATCTTCTGCACCACCATCAGCATGTAGATGGCGCCGAGGATCACGCCGATGGCGGCGCCCACGGCCTGCACGCCCGCGAAGTGCCCGAGCTTGTTCGACGCGAACGTGCCCGTGATGACCATGAACTCGCCGATGAAGCCGTTGGTCCCCGGCACGCCGATGCTCGCGAGCGTCGCGATGACGAACAGCGTCGCGTACACCGGCATCGGCTTGGCGAGGCCCCCGAACTCCTCGATGTTGCGCGTGTGCCGCCGGTCGTAGATGACGCCGAAGAGGAGGAAGAGCATCCCCGTCGAGACGCCGTGGTTGACCATCTGCAGCACGCTGCCCTCGATCGAGGCCTGCGTGACCGCGAAGAGGCCGAGCATGCAGTACCCGAGGTGCGCGACCGACGAGTACGCGATGAGGCGCTTGACGTCGTCCTGCTTCCACGCGCAGAGCGCGCCGTAGATGATCCCGCCGAGCACCGCGACGCCGGCCAGGTTCGCCGCGAAGTACGCGCTCGCCTCGGGGAACAGGCCCATCGAGAAGCGCAGGTACCCGTACGTCCCCATCTTGAGCATCACCGCGGCCAGGAGGATCGACCCGGCGGTCGGCGCCTCGGTGTGCGCGTCCGGCAGCCACGTGTGCACCGGGAACATCGGCACCTTGATGACGAAGGCGAGCGTGAAGGCCATCCAGAGCCAGAACTGCGGCCCGTGCGGCCAGAACTCGCCCTGCGACGGCCCCCAGAAGGGCACGAGCACGCGCTGCAGGTCGAAGTAGTCGAAGCTCATCGTCCCGCCGCTGACGCGCTCGTACGTGTACGCCATCCAGATGATCGCGCCGAGCATCAGCACCGAGCCGAACATCGTGTAGAGGAAGAACTTGATCGCGCTCTTGATGCGGTTCGCCCCGCCCCACACGCCGATGATCAGGTACATCGGCACGAGCATCAGCTCCCAGAACACGTAGAAGACGAACAGGTCGAGCGCGAGGAACGCTCCGAGCATCCCGCCCTCGAGCACGAGCAGGGCGAAGCACCAGTCCTTCAGGCGCTTCTCGATCGGGCCGAAGGAGACCCACGCTGCGATGGGCGTGATGAACACGGTCAGCATCACGAGCCACAGCGAGATGCCGTCGACGGCCACGTGGTAGTGGATGCCGAAGCGGGCCATCCACACGACGTTCTCCTCGAAGTGGTACGTGCGCCCCATCGGCACGCGCAGCAGCGGGATGGCCGCGACGATGCTCGCCAGCATCACCAGCATCGTCGTCCACCGGAGCGTCGAGTGCGCCTGCCGCGGCAGGAAGAGCACCGCGATGGCGCCGACGATGGGCAGGAAGATCAGCCAGCTGAGGACGTGCCCCGTCTCGCCCGGTGGTGCCGCGCTCTCGACGGCGCCGGCCGTCGCCGGCCACATGCGCGCGACGAAGAACGCGAGCAGGCCCGCGGTCACCGCGATGGGGCCTCGCACCTCCCACCCGTGCTTGCGCGGGACGATCGCGGCGACGGTCGCCGCCGCCACGACGACGACCGCGTGGTTGAAGAAGCGCGCCGCCACGACCGCCACGGCCGCGACGACGACCAGGGCGACGAGCTGACCCCAGCCCAGCTGGACCGGCTCTTCGTGAATCGCTTCGGTGCTCTGCGCGGTGGACATCTCTTCCCTCTAGAGCGACGCCGACTGCTCGGCGGGCGGCTTGGGCCGCTCCACGTGGATGGTCTTGCCGGCGACGAGCCCGAAGCTGTTCTTCACCTCGAGGCGCACGTTCTGGCTCTTGCCCGGCTCGATGTGCAGCTTGAGCGTCGTGTCGCCGCCGAAGGCGTCCTTCTCGAACTTGCCGTCGCCGTCGGCGTCCCAGCGGTAGGCGTAACCGAGCCCCGGCGCCGCCGTGATCACGTAGTCGTCGTTGCCCGCGTCGGCGACCGTGGCGTTCGGGTGCGGGACGGCGAAGAACCAGCCGACCGCCGCGAGCCCGAGGACCATCATCGCCGCGTACACGTGCACGACGCCGTTCTGGAAGGCGCGCAGGATGGTCCCCGCCGCCGCCACGACGAGCGAGGTGAGACGCGCCAGGATGCCGTCGACGATCGTCTTGTCGACCGCCGCCGCCGTCTCGGCGAGCGAGTCCACCGCGGCGACGACCGTGTTCTCGTACAGCTCGTCGACGCGCCACTTGTCGAGCACCAGCCGGTAGAGCGCCGGGAAGGCCTCGGCGATGCGCCTGGCGGGCTCGCCACGGCGAACGACGTACATCCAGTACGCGACGGCCGTGCCCACGGCGAACGCCGAGAGCCCGCCCAGCGCGAGCGGCCACGTCATCGCCTCCGCCCACTTGGCGTCGTTGCCGTGCGCGAAGAGCACCGCGCCCTCGCTGGCCGCCTGGAAGACCGGCTCGAGCCAGTGATCCATCGGCTGCTTGGGGATGTGGAACCCCGGGTTCAGCCAGCCGGCGAACACCGAGAACGCCGCCAGGAGGATGAGCGGCACCGTCATCTGCCACGGCGACTCGTGCGGCGGGTACCCCGGCGTCGCGAGGTCCTCGTGGTGCTCGTGCTCGCCCTCGTGGTCGTGCGCGAGCTCCTGCTTCGCGAGGAGCGAGGGCCTGCCGATGGTCCACCCGCGGAACTCGCCCCAGAAGGTCACGAAGTAGAGGCGGCACATGTAGAACGCCGTCAGCGTCGCCGCCGCGAGGGCCGCCCAATAGAGCGCCGGCCCGAGCCAGGCCGGTGGCTCGTAGACGCCCGCCTTCGCGAGCAGACCCTCGCCGGCACGCGGGTTGACCGTGTGGTCGACGAAGGCGCGGTACAGGATCTCGTCCTTCGAGAAGAACCCGCTGGTGAACGGCAGGCCGATGATGGCCGCCGTCGCCGCCGCGAAGGTCCAGTGCGTGAGGGGCATCCACTTGCGCAGGCCGCCCATGTTGCGGATGTCCTGCGACTTGTCGCCGTCGTGGATGCGGGAGTGCATCGCGTGGATGACCGACCCGGCGCAGAGGAACAGGCACGCCTTGAAGAACGCGTGCGTGAAGACGTGGAAGAAGCCCGCCGTGAAGGCGCCGACGCCGACGCCCAGGAACATGAACCCGAGCTGGCTGATGGTGGAGTAGGCGAGGACCTTCTTGATGTCGTTCTGCGCCAGCGCGATCGTCGCCGCGAGCAGCGCCGTCGCCGCGCCGACGATGGCGATCACCATCATCGTGAAGGGCGAGAGCACGAAGACGAACGACATGCGGCAGATGAGGTAGACGCCCGCCGTCACCATCGTCGCCGCGTGGATGAGGGCCGAGACCGGCGTGGGGCCGGCCATCGCGTCCGGGAGCCACACGTAGAGCGGGATCTGCGCGCTCTTGCCGGTGCACCCGAGCAGCAGCGCGAGCCCCACGGCCGTCGCCGCGCTGATCGTCACCGGGTTCTTCGGCTGCAGGAAGTGCAGCATTCCGGTGTACTGCCCGCCGCCGAGCGGCCAGACGTGCACGCGCCACTGCTCGCCCGGGTGCACGAGGCTCGCCGCCCCGTTGGCGATCCCGTTCCAGTCGAGCGCCCCCGTGTAGTGCACGAGGAGGAACATCGCGCAGAGCAGCCCGAAGTCGCCGATGCGGTTCGCGATGAACGCCTTCTTGCCGGCCGCCGCGTTCGCCGCGTTCTCGTACCAGAAGCCGATGAGCAGGTACGAGCAGAGGCCGACGCCCTCCCACCCGACGAAGAGCAGCGGCAGGTTGTCCCCGAGGATGAGGACGAGCATCGCGAAGATGAAGAGGTTCATGTACGCGAAGAACCGCGCGAACCCGTCGTCGTCCGCCATGTACGAGGTGGCGTAGAGGTGGATGAGGAAGCCGACGCCGGTGACGACGAGCATCATCACGCCCGAGAGCGCGTCGATGCTGAAGCGCACGTCGATCGAGAGCGGGACGTTGCCCTTCAGCCCCGTCGTGTGCATCCACTCCCAGGCGGACCACACCAGCTTGACGTGCTCGCCGTGCTCCTGCTCCGCCAGCG
>DATJYG010000497.1:0-4883 GCA_035499695.1 Polyangiaceae bacterium | reverse complement strand
CGTCCGTGCGCTCGACGACGACTGCTCGCGCATCGCTCGCTCGCTCGGCGCCTCCGACGAGAGCCATCCGGCGCTCCTTCCGTCGCACGTGCTCGCGAGGTGCGGCTACTTCGCCTCGTTCCCGCACACGGTGTCGCTCGTCACGCACCTCACCGAGGGCTACGACGCCATCGAGCGCTTCCGGTCCGCGAACGCCGGGCCAGGGGACCTGGTGCAGCCTGCGCCAGAGTCTCTGGCGCCGTTCGCCTCCTGCATGTTGCCGGCCCTCTGCTACGCGGTCTACGCGGCGCGAGAGGGCTCGACGATCGACGATTCGCTCGCGGTCGTGACCTCCGCGGGTCGCTGCTACCGCTACGAGTCACGCAATCTCTCGGGCATCGAGCGCCTCTGGGAATTCGGGATGCGCGAGGTGGTCTTCCTCGGCGAGGTGGATCACGTCGCGCGGACCCGCATGCGCCTGCTCGAGGCGGTCATCGACCAGCTCGACCGATGGGCGCTCGACGGCACCATCGAATCGGCCAACGACCCCTTCTTCCCCGCCGCTCGCGCGGAGCGGGCCTGGTGGCAGCGAAGCGGGGACCGGAAGCTCGAGCTGCGCTTGCCGGTCGGTCTCGGAGCGGACGGTGGCCCGCGGGCGATTGCCTGCGCGAGCTTCAACCTGCACGAGCGTTTCTTCGGCGCCGCCTTCCGCATCGCCTCCACGTACGGCGATGCGGTCGCGAGCGGGTGCGTCGGCTGGGGAATGGAGCGCTGGATGCTCGCGTGCTTCGCGCAGCACGGGTTCGACCCGGACGGATGGCCCACGTGGTTGGCGGACCGGGTCTTTCGATGAGCGCCGCCGACCGGTGGCTCCTGGCGATCAAGCGCCGGGAGACGCCGGCGGCGCGCCTCGCCCACGACGCCTACCGGTGGCTCCTGCGCGCCCGCGTGCCGGACACCGAGCTGCTCCGCCGCGGCTACCGCCTCGCGGGGTTCGTCTACGACGCATACGTGGACGTCCGTGAGCTCGCCTGCGCGAAGCTCTTCTGGGAGCCGATGCTCCGTGCCCGGTGCGCGCAGGTCGGCGAGCACGTGCACCTGACGCGCGCGCCGTACATCCGCGGCCACGCGCGCATCGTCATCGGAGACGACTGCACCTTGTCGAGCTTCGACGTGCACTCGGGCCGCTTCTTCGATTGCCCGGAGCTCATCATCGGCTCCAACTGCCACGTGGGCTACGACAACCTGTTCGCGGTCAACCGTCGCATCGTGATCGGCCATCACGTGGGGATCTCCCAGCGCGTGGTGATACGCGACTCGGACGGCCATCCGACGGACCTGGAGCGCCGCCGGCGGGGCGACGTCGTGCTCCGGGAGGAAGACATGGCTCCCGTGCTCGTCAAGGACTACGCCTGGATCGGCCGCGACGCTCACGTGCTCAAGGGCGTCACGATCGGCGCAGGCGCCATCGTGGCGGCGGGCTCGGTGGTCACGAGCGACGTTCCCGACGGGGCGATCGCGATGGGGGTGCCGGCGAGGATCATCCGACTCGCGGCGTGATGCCGCACGGATCGGCGAGCGGCGTCAGCGAGAGCCGACGATCCCGTCCGAGCGCGGCGCGCCACACCGGGACGATCGTGATCCCGACGAGCCCGAGGGACCGGCGAGCGCCCTCGAGCTGATGCGCGACGAAGAAGCTGGCTTCCCACTGCTTGCCGCGATCGGCGAGGAGGCGCAGCTCCTCCACGAACGCGCGTCTGCGCAGACCGCCGCCGCGGAGATCCGGAGGGGTCCACGCGTCGTATCCGTAGGCCGTGTCTGCCGGCAGATCGAAGGCACACCCGGGCAGGTACGGGTACGCGCAGGTGTCGCGATCGTGCAGCCACGTGTACGTCGCGACGCGCCCTGCGCGGAGTCCGAGAAGCCACGTCTCGCCGCGCCCGAGCCGGTCGCGGAAGTCGCGCACGTGCTCGTCTCCGTGGTGGGCCGGGTCGAGCAGCCCCAGGTGAGAGAGGTCGCCGCGGACGAAGCGAAGGTCGCGCGGGTCGCCGTCGGGGTCGCCGTTGCGCGGGAGTGCGTCCACGGCGGTCGGGCATTTGCAGAGGAAGACCTCGCGCGCGAGCACGATCATGCTTCAGCGACGTGCGGACGGCATGCCGAGAGGACCATGAATCGAACGACCCTCGCTACCGCGCTCGATCGGATGCGTGTCCCGCAGCTGCTGATGTCGCTGCGCGGCTCGTCCTCGCCGTGGCTCACGGTCCTGACGTATCACCGCGTCGGCGAGCCCGGCGTCGCGGGCGATCTCGACGACGGCGTCGTCGACGTGACGCCCGACCAGCTCGATCGCCAGCTCCGGTACCTGCGACGCTGGCTGGACCTGGTGTCCCTGCAGGACGTGCTCGCCTGGAGCCGCGGCTGGCGGGGGTTGCCGGCGAACCCCGTGCTGGTGACCTTCGACGACGGTTACCGGGACAACCACGACGTCGCGCTGCCCATCCTGCGCCGTCACGGTGTGCGCGCGACGTTCTTCGTGGCGGTCGACTACGTCCGCGAGCGCCGGCTGTACTGGTGGGACCGGGTCGCCCTCGTCCTCAAGCGGTCGTCGCGCGAGTGCGTGCGGCTGGAATATCCGGAACCGCTCGTGCTCCCGCTGCGCGACGCGCGATCGCGAAAGAACGCGGTGCGCATTGCCCAGCGCATCGTGAAGGACCGGCGTGGCCTCGACCTCCACCGGTTCCTGGACGAGCTCGAGCACGCGGCCGGGGTCTCGCTCGATCGCGAGGAGGAGCGGCGCCTCGCGGAGCGGACCGTCATGAACTGGCACCACGTGCTCGCCCTGCGCGACGCGGGCATGGACGTGCAGTCGCACACGCGGTCGCACCGGGTGCTCCAGACGCTCGACGACGAGGACCTGACCCGCGAGCTCCGGGGCTCGCGCGAGGAGCTCGAGTGCGTCCTCGGCCGGACCGTGTCCGCCGTGTCGTACCCCGTCGGCAAGCCGCTCGGCGACGACCAGCGCATCAAGCGCGCGGTGCGCGAGTGCGGCTACGAGCTCGGGTTCTCCAACGGCACGGGGTCGAACCGTCTCGAGGCGTTCGACCCGTTCGATGCGCGCCGCATGTCTCTCGACGTGTCGCTCGCGGACGAGATGTTCCGAACGATGCTCGCGCTCCCCTGGCTGGCGTACTGACCATGCTGCGTACCTCCGTCTCGACCGATCCCGCGGACCTCGCACGTCTGACCCCACGCTGGCGAACCCTCCTGGGGAGAGCCGCCCACGCGCAACCCGTGATGACGCCTCTGTGGCAGTGCGCCTGGTGGAACGTGTTCGGCGACGCCGAGCGCCGCACGCCCTGGATCGTCACGGTGGAGGACGGCGACGCGCTCGTCGGCATGCTGCTGCTCTCGTGGCGTGTGGCGGCGCATCGTGCCGGCATCCCGGTGCGGCGCCTGGAGCTGCTCGGCACGGGCGAGAAGGAGGCCGACGAGATCTGCTCGGACTACGGCGGCGCCATCGTCGCGCGCGGGATGGAGCGGGAGGTGGCGGCCGCCATCGCCGCGACGCTGCGCCACGGACCTCCGAATCGATGGGACGAGCTGCGCATGCCCTCGATGAGCGCCGAGGACCCGCTCGTGCCCGAGCTGGTCGCGGCCCTCGGCCGCAACGGCATCGTCACGTCGGTCGTCACGTCCGGCGAGTGTCCGTACATCCCGCTGCCTCGCACGTGGGACGGCTACCTCCAGGCCCTCGGGTCCTCGCGTCGGTACGCCGTGACGCGGAGCCTGCGCGAGCTCGACAAGTGGGCCGGGCCCGGTGGATGGGACCTCCGGAGGGCGAGGACGGCGGGGGAGCTGACCGAGGGGGTGCGCGTGCTCTCGGAGCTGCACGCCGAGCGATGGACGTCGGCCGGAAAGAGCGGCGTCTTCTCGAGCGAGCGCTTTCGACGCTTCCACGAGATCGTCATGCCGAGGCTCCTCACGGGGGCGGATGGCGCGTCGCTCGATCTGTCTTGGCTCGTCGTGCGCGGTGAGCCCATCGCCGCCGCCTACAACGTGGTCCACGGCGGCCGGCTGCAGTTCTACCAGAGCGGCCGGCGGGTCGACGTGCCCAAGAACGTGCGACCGGGCATCGCGATGCACGCCCTCGCGATCCGCACGAGCATCGACGCCGGTCTGCACGAGTACGACTTCCTCGGCGGCGCCTCCCGCTACAAGCGGGATCTCGCGCTCGAGGCACGCAACCTGGTGACGCTGCGCGCGATCGCTCCCGGCCTGAGGGCGCGTGCCGTGGAGACGGCTCGCGTGCTCACCGAGCGCGCCATCGCGCGTCTCCGCGCGGCGAGCCTCTGATCACGATGGGTGCGGTCCACCGTCGCTCCATCCTGATGCTCGCGGTGCGGGGCGTCGCGTGGACGATCGGTACGGGGGTGGGCTCACGCGTCCTGGGGCTCGTGGGGACGCTCGTCATCACGTACTTCGTCGCGCGAGACGCGCTCGGCGAGGTCTCGGACGCGTCCATCATCGTGCTGCTGGCCAACCAGCTCTCCACCCTGGGAGTCGGGCCGTACTACGTGTCCCGGCCGACGGCAGGTCGCGACGTCGCCTGGCACGCGACGGTGGCCCACGTGTCTCTCGGGCTCCTGTCCATCGCGGCTCTCTTCGCGCTCGAGCACCCGCTGTCGGCGTGGATGAAGGCGCCCGCGCTGGGCCGGTACCTGCCGGGTTTCGCCCTCGCCGGGCTGCTCGACCGCATCGCGTACATGCCGGAGCGGGTGCTCGCGCGGAGGATGGAGTTCCGGCGCATCGGTCTGTGCCGCGGTGCAGGGGAGGTCTCGTACACGATTGCGTCGCTGGGGTTGGCCGCTGCGGGCTGGGGGGCCATGGCGATCATCGTGGGGAAC
>DATJYG010000496.1:0-3294 GCA_035499695.1 Polyangiaceae bacterium | reverse complement strand
GACGGTCCCGGTGGGCGCGCTGCTCTTCCTGTCGTCCTCGCTCCCCACGCGCTCCTCGGCTGCGCCTGCGATTCTACTCGCAAACTCTTCAAGCCTCTCGTGAACGCATGCAATCGACGACGGGCCCCACCGCTCGTCGTTGCTCCCGTCCCCGGAGGCGACCTTCAGGCTCGAGGTAGCGGCCGAGGAAAGGGCGAGTCTCCGATTTTTTTCTGGAAACCGATCGCGGCGGCGCCCGTTCCCCACCTCAGGTGCTCTCCAGCCACACGGCCCGAGCACCGAGAGACAATGGTCGGCGCGCATGCGGGATGACTCCTGGAAGCCGAAGGCGAACGCAGCCATGGAGCGATGGGCCGAGGGCGACATGGACGCGGGCGAGGAGGTCTACGAGCTGCTCGCGCCGCGTGTCTTCACCTTCCTCCTCCGCCGCACCCGCGACCGCGCCCACGCCCAGGACCTCCTGCAGGAGACGTTCCTCCGCATGACCCGCAGCCGCAACAGGTTCGCCCGCGGGACCGACGTCGTCCTCTGGGCCTTCGCCATCGCGCGCAACCTCCTCATCGACGAGGCGCGCAAGCAGCGCGAGCCCATCGACGTCGAGAGGGCCAACCCCGAATGGCCCGACGCCCTCGCCGGCAAGCGGCGCCTCTGCGACCGCATCATGGAGCAGCTGAACCGGCTGCCCGACGCGCAGCGAGACGCCTTCGTGATGCTGCACTTCGACGAGCTCTCGATCGCCCAGGCCGCGCAGCTCACCGGCATCACCCGCATCGCGATGAAGGTGCGCGCTCACCGCGCGCGCCAGGCGCTGCGCGAGGTCCTCGGCGACGAGCTGCGCGAGCTCCTGGAGGTACCGACATGACACCGCTCTCGCCGTCCGAGAAGGCGCGGTTGCTCGAGCAGATGCGCCGGGTCTCGGTGCCGCCACGAAGGATCGTGCGGGTGCGCGAGTGGATCGTCCTGCCGGTGGGGGTCATCGTGGCGGCGACGCTCTACTTCGCGCTGAACGGCCCGGAGCACGGCAGCGGGCGACCGACCTGGTTGTACGCCGCCGAGGCTCTGACCTGGGTCGCCGTCGCAGCGGTCTCGATGGTCGGGGCCCTCGGCCACGGCACGCAATCGAGCTGGCAGCCGCGCGGCGTGCTCCTCGCGGTGGCCCTGGGAGCGCCGGCCGTGCTCTTCGCTGCCATGTGCGCGCTGGGCGCCGCGGCCGAGCCGCACATGGCCGGAGCCGGAGTCGACGCTCCGCGAGGCATCAAGTGCCTGGAGCTCACGCTCGCTGCGGCGGTGTTCCCCCTGATGGCTCTGCTGCACCTGCGACGCGAGAGTGATCCCGTGCACCCGGCCTTCACCGGCGCAGCGCTCGGATCGGCGTCAGGGGCCTCGGCCGGCGTGATGGTCGAGTTCTGGTGCCCCGTGGCCACGACCGCGCACATCGCGCTCGGCCACGTTCTCCCGATCCTCGTGCTGTCCGCCCTGGGCGCGCTTCTGGGCGCGAGGGCGCTCGCCATGCCGCGCATCGGGCGGAGCTAGCTCTCACCCGTGTCTTCCGTCGTCGACCTGCAGGCCCTCGTCTCCTGGCTCGAGCCGTACCTCTCCTCGTACGGCCGAACCTGGGGCGAATCGCACGCCCTGCACGGCTACGTCCTCGTCGCCAGCCACGGCGCTCCCATCTTCGAACGTGCGTACGGCTTCGCCGACCGCGCCGCGCGCATTCCGCCGACCGCCGACACCCGCTTTCGCATCGCCTCGGTCACGAAGCAGATGACCGCCGTCGCCGTCCTCCAGCTCTTCGAGCGCGGGCTCCTCGATCTCGACGACCCGTTCCGCCGCTTCGTCCCCGAGTACCCCGCCGCGACGGGCGACGGCGTGACGGTTCGCCATCTCCTCGCGCACAGGTCGGGGCTCCCGGACTACGCGGCACTCCCCTACCCCGGCAGCGGATGGGGCGCCGTCCCACGGACGAATGACGAGGTCCTCGCGCTCGTCCGCGACAGGGCCGTGCACTTTGCCCCCGGCACCGCCAATCGCTACTCGAACACGAACTACTACCTGCTCGCGATGATCGTCGAGCGCCTCTCGGGCCTGTCCTTCGACGCGTACCTGCGAGCGCACGCCTTCGGTCCCGCCGGAATGTCACGCTCGAGCGCGAGCGAAGGGGACTTCGACGACGAGGCGACTGGTTACACGCCCGGCGCCGATGACGCCCTCGTACCCGCCGAGCCGTACGATCTCGGCATCCCGTTCGGAGCGGGCGGCGTGCGCTCGACCGCGCGCGATCTCCTCCGCTGGCAGCGCGCCCTTCACGACGAGACCACGCTCCTTTCGCGCGAGTCGCATGCAGCGATGCTCGCCAGCGGCTTCGGCATCGGCCGCGCCACGTTCGGCGGGCTCACCTTCAACTGCCACCACGGCGGGATGCCCGGCTTCACCTCGACGATGTGGCGGGCCGAAGACCTCGCCGTCGACATCATCGCCCTCCTCAACACGCAAGCCATCATGGCTGGCAACGTCGGATCCGACATCGTCGAGATGATCTGCCGGCGCACCCCCGTCGCCCCTCGCGTCGAGCGCCCGTGCCTACCGCTCGACCGCGCCACGATCGAGGCCGTCGCCGGCGACTACGTCGCGACCGCGAAGGGTCGCGCGACGCTCGACAAGGCGTTCACCGCCGAGATGGCCGAGGCCACCTCCAAGCTCGAGCTCCGCGTCGAAGGCGGGGCACTCCTCTTCGATGTCCACATGGGACCCCCGCTCCCGCTCTTCCTCGGCGAGGACGGCGCCCTCTTCACGAAGACCAACGGCATCGTCCTCACGCTGGAACGGGACGACGCAGGGCGCGCTCGGGGGGTCACCGTCACGCAGCATGGGAAGTTCGTCGTGGAGTACGAGCGGTAGGAAGGAATAGAGGCGCCGGCCTGCCGGTCTTCCCGCTCTCGGGAACGAGCCGGATCGTCATCTCTTGCTGGAGCGCCGTTTCGGGGTGACTCTCTTCGGCCCACGACGCGCACTCGCGCTCTTCGTCTTGAGCTGGCGCAGCAGACTTCGGATCCGATCCTCGTACGCACCGGCAAGACCTTCGAGGCGGCTGAAGGTCCAGAACGGGTCGTTCTTGGTCGGAAGGGCCAGGACACGGTCCACGAACCGGTCGAGGGAAATACCGTGCCCATCGGCGAGCCGATCGGGGATGTCGACCTGTAGATCGATCTCGATGGCGAGAATCATGAGGAGCCATCCAGTCCCGAGGGCCTCTGCGAGCGACGACGCCGGCTGTCCGCCAGATATCGGGAACTC
>DATJYG010000495.1:0-6690 GCA_035499695.1 Polyangiaceae bacterium | reverse complement strand
GGCGTGGCACACGGCGACGCGCGCCTGCTCCCTCGAGGTGGACGCGAGGGCGGGGAAGCCGATGACGTCGCCCGCGGCGTAGATGCTCGGAACCGCCGTGCGGTAGTCGGCGTCGACCGACACGTATCCGCGCTTGTCGACCTGCACGCCGATCTCGGAGAGGCCGAGCCCCTCGCTCCAACCGGAGCGCCCGCTCGAGGCGAGCACCTTGTCCGTGGCGATCTCGAGCCCGCTCGCCAGCGTCGTGACGATGCCCTTGCCGTCGACGCGCCGCACGCCCTTGGTCGTCTGGCCCAGGTGGAAGGTGACGCCCATCGCCTGCATCGCGCCGCGGAGGCGATCGGCGATCTCGGCGTCGAGAAAGGGTAGGAGGCGTGGGCGGCCCTCCACGAGCGTCACCTGCACGCGCATCGCGGCGAACATCGAGGCGTACTCGCAGCCGATGACGCCGCCGCCGACGACGAGCATCGACTTGGGCAGGCGGTCGATCATGAGGATGGTGTCCGAGTCGTCCACGTCCTCGTCGTCGAACGGGATGTCCGGCGGGTGGTGCGGGCGCGAGCCTGTAGCGACGAGGAAGAACTCGCTCGTCACGCGGCGCGGGGCGCCGCCGCCGCCCGTGATCTCGATGGTGTGCGGGTCGATGAACCGCGCCACACCGCGCAGGATGGGAACCCCGTGCCGCTCGAGGTTCCACTTCATGCGTGCGACTTCCTGGTCGCGCACGGCATCCTTGCGGGAGAGGAGCTTGGGGACGGCGAGCTCGGGGTTGATCTCCACGCTCAGGCCGTAGAGCTCGCGCTGGCGGAAGCCGGAAAGGAAGATGGCCGTCTCGCGCAGCGTCTTGCTCGGAAGCGTGCCCGTGTGGACCGCGGCACCGCCCGGTTCCTCGGCGCGCTCGACGCACGCCACGCGCTTGCCGAAGTAAGCCGCCTGCGCCGCTCCCTTCTCGCCCGCGGGACCGACGCCGACGACGACGAGATCGTGGTCGTAGGGCATCGTGGCTCAGGGTACCTCAACCGAGCTTGGCCCGAAGCGTGAACACTCGGGGTGCTCATGAAGCTCGGCAGGAGCGGTGTTTTCGTCACGGTCGTGTTGCCGGTGCTGGTGATCGTCGGTGCGGTGCAAGCGCGGGAAGCGCGGGCACAGGAGCAGGAGCAGGAGCAGGAGGACGAGGATCACCCGTGCTTGCAGCCGACGGCCTACAGCCCACCGATCCATCGGCATCTGAGGTCGCATGCTGGGCTGCGTGCGGTCGGGGATCCCGCATACGTCGGCGATCCCGCAAACGTCGGGGATCCGGCATACGTGGGGGAGCGGCCCTCGGCAACGCACGTGGGCTTTCCGGTCGAGATCACCGCGAGCGCCGGGTACGCGTTCGCCGGCGGCGTGGCGGTGCAGGGAGGGTCGGTGGCGCTCGCGCCGTCGCCCGTGTTCGGCGCGACGCTGGACGTGGGCAACTTCTTCGGCGTGCGCCTCGAAGCGGTCTACGTGCTGCAGAGCACGGGGGTGCAGTTCCTCGGGAACGACGGCTCGACCCGGGCGCACTACGACGTGACGGCGCACCACTTCAGGCTCGGCGGCGAGTACGACATCCTGCACGGCCGCGTGCGCCCCTTCGTGGGCCTCACGGCGGGCGCAGAGTGGCTCGCGCCCCACTCGGACACCCCGGATGAAGTGTGGTTCGAGGCATCGCTCGAAGCGGGCGCGAAGGTGCGGATCACGAAGGCGTTCGGGATCAGAGCGCAGGCAGAAGCCACGGTCGTTGCGATGGACGCGAGCAGCCAGGTCTTCTGCTCCGACGCCGGCGGGTGCATCCCCCAGTGGTACGGCATCGGCACCTCGTACCTGGCCTTCATGGCGGGGCCGACGCTGGGCTTCTGAGGACCGGTTCCTACTTGGACGGCGAAGGACGCGGCTGGGGGAGCGGCGCGATCTCGAGCTCCCCCCAATTCCCGCCGTGACACCGAAGCATGTGTGACCAGCTGCTGCCGACGGGCGCGGGGGTGCACATCGCTCCCTCGGGCGAGCACGGGTCGCCGAGGGCACCGCAGGATGAGCCGCGCGTCGACGACGCCGTGGATGCCGACGATGTCGCAGAGCCCGATGACGCCGGGGAGCGGGCGCACGCGATGAACGGCGCCGCGAGGAGTGCGAAGAGGAAGAGATAGGGGCGCACGTTCGCTCCGCATCGTACGATGAAGTGATGGATCGGCGAGCGCGTTGGGCTGGCGCGTTGGGAGTGGCGGTGTCTCTCGTGTGGGCGTGCGGTTCTTCCTCCGGCAACGGAGGGGGCGGCGGCGGGGGCGACGACGGTGGGTCGTCCAGCGGCACGAGCAGCAGCGGCGGGGGCAGCGGCAGCACCAGCAGCGGGGGCAGCAGCAGCGGCGGGAGCAGCGGGGGAAGCACGAGCAGCAGCGGCGCGGGCGGCAGCAGCGGCGGAGGGAGCAGCGGAAGCTCCAGCGGCAGCTTGCCGAGTGGCCGCAGCTACCCCGACACGAACGCGGTCATCGCGCTGCTCGTCGACCAGCTGCCCACGATGAACATGGCGCAGATGCAGTTCGCCACGAGTCACTACGTCGGTACCGAGAAGCAGGTGCTCTCGGTGACGCAGCAGCTGCGGGCGCTCAACAAGGACTTCCTCGTCCTCCACTACCACCTGTGCCTGTGGCAGTCGGGCCCGATGACCCCGTTCATCTGCGACGGGATGACCTGGTGCAACGACTACCCCACGGTGACGACGAACGAGAGCTGGTTCTGGCACAACACGAACAACGAGCGCGTCATCGATCCCGACCAGGCGCTCCTCATGAACGTCACGGTCGCCGGCTTCCAGCAGTACTGGGAGCAGTCCCTCGAGACCCAGGTCGCCGACGGGCAGTACGACGGCATCATGTTCGACTCGGCGTCGCCTTCGCTGCTGCAAGGCTGGGTCGGCGGCAACGGTACGAACCAGGACCCGCGCCTCGCTGGAACGGCGGCAAGAGACACTCAGTTCGCCGAGCTCGGGAACACGACGTGGATCGACGCGTGGCAGACGTGGATCAAGAAGCTCAGCGACGACCTCGCGGCCAAAGGCATCCCGCTCATCCCGAACGACGGCAACTTCGTCACCAGCTGGGACAACACCGACTACACCGTCACGTCGGGCGTTTTCTCGGAGGGCTTTGCCAGCACCAACGAGGCCGTGAGCGACTGGCAGGCATCGACCAACGAGCTGCTCAAGCTCGCGTCGCTCGACAGGATCATGATCCTCCAGAACTACCTCTCGTCGACCAGCGACGTCGCGACGCGCATGTACTACCTGGGGAACTACCTGCTCGTGAAAGGGCACCACACGTATCTCGACTACTTCCAGGGCGGTCCGCTCGAGTGGTACCCGGAGTGGGGTATCGACCTCGGCGCGCCGACGACTCCTGCGACGACCGACGTGACCACGCTGGCCAGCGGCGGCGTCTACCGGCGCGACTTCGCCAAGGGCAGCGTTCTCGTGAACCCCACGTCGTCGCCCGTGACCGTCACGATCAGCGGCAACCAGGTGGTTCCCATGGGCGGCGGGGCGGTCGACTCGACCGGGACGGGCCCCGGGTCGCTCTCGATGAACGCCGTGACCTCCGTCACGGTTGGGCCGACGACCGCCGAGATCGTCCTGCACTGATCCCTGGCGTCCGTGGTAGCCCTTCTGCCATGGCGGAGGGCTCCAGCAACGCCCCGCGACGACTCGAGCCCAGGGGGGATCGTTCGGCGCCGCTCGTGTTCAAGCAGGGGAGCCGCCCTCCCTACGCCATCCGCTGGTACGGGGCGACTTCCCTCTGGGGGCACTTCCGCAACTTCGTGTCCACCGCGATCGCCCGCGAGTCCGTCGATTCGCGCGACTGGATGCGACCGCTCGACGCCTCCGAGATGCTGGCGAACGCTGCGCGCGTGCTGGGCGTCGAGGCGAGGAGCACGCTGCTCGAGTCGATCGGCCGCCCGCTCTGGATCGACTGGGTCGCCGACACGGGGGACGATCGCGACGTCAGCCAGGCCGTGGCTCGCATGGTGTTCGACACGTACACCGTGGACGAAGGAGGCGCCGAGGTCACGCTGCCACGCGGGGACGTGCTGCTCTTCGGAGGCGACACTGCGTACCCGGTCGCGACGACCGAGGAGATCTACAGGCGCGTCGTCCAGCCGTGGAACGAGGTGCTTCGCGGCCCGACCGTGGACCGCACCGCCCGGCGCCGGGTGCTGCTCGGCATCCCCGGCAATCACGACTGGTACGACGGTCTGGACGGATTCGGGCGCCTCTTCCGGAAGCGTCCACCGCGCGCCGAGCCGGAGGAGGGAGAGGCGATCCCCACTCCCGAGTCTCGACCGCCTTCGGCGCCACCACCCAGCGGCATGGGCCGGCTGGCACGAAGGCTCCACCTCGACGAGCTCCGGGGCAGCATCGAGATCATCGCGGGCATCCTGCGCGGGGTGAAGGCCCTGTGGAGCGGTCGCGACGTCGAGCACCGGAGGCGGCTCGCCATCGACGGTTACGATCCGGTCCAGGAGGCGAGCTTCTGGGCGCTGCCGCTCGCCCCGGGGCTCGATCTGTGGGGCGTCGACCGGCAGCTGGGTCGCCTCGATTACCGGCAGCGTTCCTACTTCCAGGGCCGCAGGCGCGATGGCGGGTCCCCGGGCGGCGTCTGGCTGGTCGCGCCCGATCCGGCGCTGTCCCACGGGGAGCCCTGGGTCCACGGACAGAAGATGCTCGGCGCGTGCGGCCTGTCGTTCGAGCGCGACCGGGTGCTCTACCAGTGCGGGGACATGCACCACTACGAGCGCCGCGTCCTGGGCGACTCGATGCACGTCATCTCGGGGGGAGGGGGTGCCTTCCTCCACGGGACGCGCATCGTGCCCGATCCGTCGCCGGCGGCCGTGGCGTACCCCGATGCCCGGACGACGCGACGGCTCGCCCTGCAGGTGCCCTTCAGGCTGATGCTCGGACGGTCGGGCTACCTCGTGCACATCGCGGCGGGGATCGTGGCGGCGATGCAGCTCGGAATGGACTGGCATCATTACAGCCGCACCTGGTGGGTCGCGGGCGTCGCGAGCCTGCTCGTCACTTGGGCGCTCTACTCCATCGCCGGTCACCACCGGGCGTACCCGGGTCGGGTGCTGGCCCTGGCGCTTCCCTTCGGCATCGCATTCGGATCGCTGCCTCCCGCGATAGTCAGCCTCCTGCGCTTCGCCGGGCACTACGTCCCGCTCCTCGGGCGCGACGCGGCCGCCATCATCGTCTACGCCTTCGTCGGGGCGTTCCTCTTCGGGTGCTTCCTCGCCATCTGCGCGCTGCAGGGCCTCGAGATGCAGCAGGTGTTCACGGTGCTCGGCCATCCGGGCTTCAAGCACTTCGTGCGCATGCGCGTCTCGCCCGACGGGACGATCGACGCGTGGGCCATCGGCAAGGACGATCCGCTGGAGCCCGACGGGCCCTGGGTCCTCGATCGCTGGACGTGGCGCTCGCGCTGACGCGCTACTTCTTCGGCTGGACGATCTCGACGTCCCAGTCGATGACCACGTCGCTCGACCCGGCGTAAGGCGGGAACTGGATCTTCTTGAAGGCGTTGATCACGCACACGCCGACCGGCTTGCCGTCGTAGGGGGCGGGGACGGTCACCTGCTTCACGTGGCCGTTGCGCCCGAGCACGACGCTCGCCTTGGTCGAGCCCCACGGGCCCGTCTTCTGCCCCTCGTCGTCGCTCGCCGATCCGCAGCCCGACTTCACCTGGCGCGCGGCGCGCTTGAGCTGCGCTTCGACCGCGTCCTTGTCGTACGGCGTGCTGCCGCCCGATGACGCTGCGGAGCTGCTCGAGTCCGACGAGGTGGAGCTCGACGTGCTGGACGACGAGGACGAATCGTCGTCCGGATCCTTCGCGCTCGACTTCCCGCTGCTGCTGCTCGACGACGACGAGTCGTCGCCGCCGGGCAGACAGTCGTCCCCCTTGAGCACCGTCCCCTCGGGACACGTCCCCGGAGAGTCCGCCCCCTTGCCCCCACCGCCGCATCCGGCGACCGCGAGGAGCATCGCTCCCAGCGTGGCCGCCGCCCATCCGCTCGAGCTCATGGCCGGCATTGTAGTCCTAGAGATCGGTGATCTTGTAGTCCTTGATCTTGTAGAGCAGCGCCCGGTGGCTGATTTCCAGGATGTCGGCCGCGCGGGTGCGGTTCCCCTTGGTCTTCTGCAGGGCCCGCCGGATGAGGATTTGCTCGATGGCCGCCGTCGTCTTCTTGATCGACAGCTCCCCGCTCGCGAGCTGCACCTGAACCGGATCGAGCGCGTCACGGATGCGCTCGGGCAGGTCGATCGACTGGAAGACGTCGGTCTCGGCGAGAACCATGGCGCGCTCGATGGTGTTCTCCAGCTCGCGCACGTTGCCGGGCCACCCGTACTCGAGGAGCAGCTTGCGCGCCTCGGGGGAGACGCCCCGGATGCTCGTGCCGAGGCGCGCGTTGTTGCGCGTCAGGAAGTGGTCGATGAGCAGGTTCACGTCCTCGCGCCGGCTGCGCAGCGGCGGGATGTGAATGGCCAGGACGTTGATGCGGTAGAAGAGGTCCTCCCGGAAGCGCCCCGCCTTCACGTCGGCGGTGAGGTCGCGGTGGGTCGCCGCGATGATGCGGACGTCGACCTTCACGTCCTTGGGGTCGCCGAGGCGCCGGATG
>DATJYG010000494.1:0-13650 GCA_035499695.1 Polyangiaceae bacterium | reverse complement strand
GCACAACCGCTCGAGCTGCCGTCCGGGACGCACGTCGTGACGATCACGAAGAACGGGTACAAGGCGTTCTCCCGTGAGGTGACGCTCGCTCACGGCGGGAGCGCCCGGATCGACGCGAAGCTCGAGCAGAGCGGTCAGCGAACCGCGACGTGGATCGTGCTGGGCACGGCGGGTGCGGCAGCCATCGCCGGCGGGGTGTTCACCGGGCTCGCCTTCGCCGAGCAGTCGAACGCGCAGGGCGTCCTCGACGCGAAGAACCAGGGGCCCATCATGGCGAGCGACCTCGCGTCGTATGACTCGGACGTCTCGGCCCGGGACAGGTGGCGCACGGTGGCCATCGCGTGCTTCGGCGGGGCCGCGGGGCTGCTCCTCGTCGGCGGCGTCCTCTACTTCTTCGATCAGCCGCACGTGGAGGCGGGCCCCCCGCCGAGCGAGAGCCCGCGACCGGCGCCGAAGAAGGAGCCGACCGAGATAGGCGTGCTGCCCTGGATCGCGCCCGGCGGTGCGGGCGCGGCGCTCGGCGGCCGGTTCTAGAAGAGCGCCTTCAGGTCCACCTTCTCCTGCTTCTTCTGCTCGAGGAGGTGGTTCACGGCGCGGAGGATGCGCGTCTTCGTCGGCCCGCTGACGGCCTTGCCTGCGAGAGCCGCATCGACGGCGCGCTGGGTGACCGGGCGCCCGGAGCGCGGCTTGCGCGTCTCCTTCGGGGCGTTCTCTCCCTCGGCCTTCTTGGCCAGGCGCTTGTTCAGCTTGATCTGCCGGTCCTCGGGCAGGAGGCGCTCGAGCCGGGTCGACGCGGCGATCAGCCGGCGAGCGTCGAGCTTCTTCGACGCGAGAAACTGGGCGAACTTGGACTTGTCTGCCATGGCGGGGGCGGGAACCTACCCGCAGCCTCGGCCTCACGCAAGCAGGGGTGGGGGCGCTGGCCTCGTGGGCCCCCCTCCTTGTCGCACTGCAACAAAAGTATTACCTGCTCCGTATGGCCCAATCGCTACCGCCCATCTACGTCGTCTCCGCCGCCCGAACGCCCATCGGGGCCTTCCTCGGCAGCCTCTCGAGCTTGCGCGCCCCCGACCTGGGCGCCGTCGCCATCAAGGGCGCCCTCGCCCGAGCCAAGGTCCAGCCGGACGCCGTGCAAGAGGTGTTCATGGGCAACGTGCTCTCGGCCGGCATCGGCCAGGCCCCGGCGCGGCAGGCGGCCATCTACGCGGGCATCCCCAACACCGTGCCTGCCACCACCGTGAGCAAGGTCTGCGGCTCGGGCATGCAGGCGGTCATCTTCGGCACGAAGACCATCGCGGTCGGCGACGCGGACCTCGTCGTCGCCGGCGGCATGGAGTCGATGTCCAACGTGCCCTACTACCTCGAGAAGGCGCGCAGCGGTTACCGCATGGGCGACGGCAAGATCGTCGACGGGATGATCTACGACGGCCTCTGGGACCCGTACTCGAACGTCCACATGGGAAGCTGCGGCGACAAGTGCGCCGCCGAGTACAAGTTCACGCGCGAGCAGCAGGACGACTACGCCAAGGAGAGCTTCCGGCGCGCGCTCGCAGCGCAGAAGGAAGGGCTCTTCGACGCCGAGATCGAGGCCGTGAGCGTGCCGCAGAAGAAGGGCGAGCCGCTGCAGGTGAAGCTCGACGAGGGGCCCTCCAAGGGCGACCCCAGCAAGTTCGCGGCGCTCAAGCCCGCGTTCGGCAAGGACGGCACCGTCACGGCGGCCAACGCGTCGAGCATCAACGACGGCGCGAGCGCCCTCGTCCTCGCGAGCGAGCGCGCGGTGAAGGAGCACAAGCTCGAGCCGCTCGGCCGCATCGTGGGCTACGGCGGCGCGGCGCAGGCCCCCGAGTGGTTCACGACGGCACCGGCGAAGGCGATCGACTCCACCGTGGAGAAGCTCGGCCTGCGCAAGGACCAGATCGATCTCTACGAGATCAACGAGGCGTTCGCCGTGGTCTCGATGGCGTGCAGCAAGCTCTGTGGGCTCGACCCGCAGCGCGTGAACGTGCGCGGTGGCGCGGTGGCGCTCGGGCACCCCATCGGATCGTCGGGTGCGCGCATCCTGACGACGCTGCTCCACGCCATGAAGGACCGCAGCGCGAAGCGTGGCCTGGCCACGCTCTGCATCGGCGGCGGCGAGGCGCTCGCGGTCGTCGTCGAGCGATAGGTGATGAGGAGGCCGCGGGAGCTGTCGCGGACCGTCGCGCTCTTTCCGGCGCGCACGCCGACGCTCCCGCCGGCCACGCACACCAACAGCTACGCACTCGGCGCGCGCGACGTGCTCCTCGTGGAGCCGGCGACGCCGTACGCGGACGAGCAGCGCGCGTGGATCGAGTGGGCGCGGGGCCTGCCCTCGGCGGGCAGGCGGCCCGTCGCCATCCTCCTGACGCACCACCACGTGGACCACGTGAGCGGCGCCGACGTGCTCTCGCGCGAGCTCTCGCTGCCCTTGTGGGCGCATGCCGACACGGCGTCGCGCGTCGAGGTGCGCGTCGACCGGCTGCTCGCCGACGGCGACGCGATCGATCTCGCCGCTCCGGTGCCCTCGCGCTGGCGCGTGCTGCACACGCCGGGACACGCGCCCGGGCACGTCTGCCTCCACGACGAAGACGAAGGCACGCTCGTGGTCGGCGACATGGTGGCGAGCGTGGGCACGATCCTCATCGCGCCAGGCGACGGGGACATGGCCGTCTACCTCGCGCAGCTCGAACGGCTCGCCTCGCTCGGTGCGACGGTGGCTCTCCCGGCGCACGGCGAGCCGATCGACGAGCCGACCGCGCTCTTCCGGCATTACGTCGCCCATCGCCTCGGGCGCGAGCGCAAGGTGCTCGCAGCGGTCGCGGCGGGCGGCCCGGAGGGAGCGACGGCCGAGGAGCTGGTCCCGGTGGCCTACGACGACGTCCCGCCCACGACGTGGCCGGTGGCGCTGCTGAGCCTCCAGAGCCATCTCGCGAAGCTCGTTGCGGAGGGGCGCGTGAGGACGGCCGCAGGCGCGCGCGAGCACGCCCCGCGCTACAGTGCTGCGTAGATGACCGCCGACGTGGACTGGCGCACGGCCTTCCTGGCGACCAGCGTGCTCGCGGGCGAATCGCTGGACATGGCGCTCGCTGCACTCGGCGACGCGTCGGCCATCGGCGCCTCGCAGCTCGTCGGCGAGCTTCGCTCCTCGTCGCGCGAGGCACGCGCCCGGGCCATCGCACGCGTCATGACGGTGGTAGCGACCGACGTCGACGCCACGAGGCTCGCATGACCCTCCCGCGGGCACGCGTCCTTCGCGCGTCGGATGCAGCGACAGTCGCTCCCATCCTCGCTCCCGCGGTCGGCGCGCAGCAGCGGCGCCGCATCGCGCGCGAGGAAGTCGAGGCTCATCTCGCCGCCGAGCGGATCCTCGCCGACGCGCGCGCCGAGGCGGACGCACTCCTCGCCCGTGCCCGTGAAGACGCGACGCGCGCGACGGCCGACGCTGCGCGTGACGCGCGGGAGGGAGCTCAGGCGCGAGTCGTCGCAGAGTGGGCGACGCTCCTCGACAGGGAGCGAGAGAAGCTCGAGCGCGACGTGGACCGCGTCGTGGCCGTCGCCGTCGCGCTCGCCGAACGGCTCCTCGGCGCGGCGCTCGAGCTCGATCCGTCGCGCATCGCGGTCCTCGCTCGCGGCGTGGTCGCCGAGGCTCGCGGCGCGCGCCGCGCGACCATCGATGCTCATCCCACGGATGCCCGTGCGCTGCGCGATCACCTCGCCGACGCCGGGCTGGACCCCCAGGCTTTCGACGTGCGCGAGGACGAATCGCTTGCGCGCGGCGCCCTCCGGTTGCACACCGATGTCGGAGTCATCGATGCCCAGCTCGCCCCCCGACTCGAGCGGCTCGCCGCCGCCCTCCGCGATGCCCTCGAGTAGCGACGCGGGCGAGAGGAGCGCGGGCGCGGCGGCGCCGAGCGCCGGGGGCGCGCCCCGCATCGCGTGGCGCACCAACGCGTGGCTCTTCCTCGCCACGGTCGCCAGCTGCTTCGTCACGTGGTGGTTCGCCGACGGTGGCACCCGCGCCTCGGCGGTCCACGCGGTGGCGTACACGGCGGCGCTGCTCGCGATCCTCCTCGCGCACGAGTTCGGCCACTACATCGCGTCACGCCTGCACCGCGTCGACGCATCGCTGCCGTACTTCATCCCGCTGCCGCTGCTCTCCCCGTTCGGAACCATGGGCGCGGTCATCCGCATGCGCTCGGTCATCCCGACGCGCCGTGCGCTGCTCGACATCGGCGCCGCGGGGCCGCTCGCGGGGCTCGTGCTCGCCATCCCGCTTTACGCGTGGGGCGTCGCGCACTCGCGCGTCGTGTCCCTCGACGGCATGGACGGCGGGTCCATGCAGCTCGGCGGATCGCTCCTCCTGCGCCTCCTCGATCACTTCTTCGCGCCCCCGATTCCGGAAGGCAGCGACGTGATGCTCTCCCCCGTGGCCTTCGCCGGCTGGGCGGGCATGTTCGTCACGATGATCAACCTGCTGCCCGTGGGGCAGCTCGACGGCGGGCACGTCGCCTACTCCCTCTTCGGTCCGCGCCAGAACCGGATCGCCCAGTGGGTGCACCGGTCGATGCTCGCCTTCTTCTTCGTGAGCGTCGTGAGCTTCGTCGCGCGCGACGTCCGGAGCGGCATCGGCCTCTATCACCTCGGCCGCCACGTGCAGAACTCGCTCTTCTGGCTCGTCTGGTTCGAGGTGCTCCCCATCCTCGGGAGCTTCTCGACGCGCGGGGGCCCCGACCGACTCGGCGTGCGCACGCGCGCGTTCGCGATCCTCGGTCTCGCCCTGCTCGCCGGCTTCTTCCACGATCACACCCAGCCGCTCCTCTGGGTGGCCTGGTTCGCCGGCCTCGCCGTCCTGCTCGTGATGGAGGCGCGCTGGGGCGCGCTGCGCAGCGACAGCACACTGCTGGATCACCCGGCGACGGGGCCCGAGCCGCTGCGTCCCGGCCGGGCTGTGGTCGCCATCGTGACGCTCGCCTTCTTCCTGCTGCTCTTCATGCCGACCCCCATCTCGATGTAGCGTGAGGGCTCCGTGCGAGTCGAAGAAGTCAACGGTACGAACTGCAGGTCCTATCTGCTCCTGGCGGGGCGCGCGTGCGCCCTCGTCGATCCCGTGCGCGAGCGGCTCGACACGTACCGGGCGATGCTCGCGGAGCGCGACCTGAAGCTCGAGCTGGTGCTCGAGACGCACACCCACGCCGACCACATGATGATGAGCCGGGCCGCGCTGCAGTCGCTCGGCGCGAAGTGCGTGATGCACGAATCCAGCCCCAGCCCGCTGGTGACGCGGCACGTCCGGCACGGCGACGTGGTCGATCTCGGCGGGGAGAGCATCCAGGTCCTCCACACCCCGGGCCACACGCCCGACTCGGTGAGCTACCGCGTCGAGGGCGCCGTGCTCACGGGCGACACGCTCCTCATCGGCGGGTCGGGCCGGGCGGACCTCCAGGGAGGCGACGCCGGCGCGCAGTTCGACTCGGTGACGCGCCACCTCTTCACGCTCCCCGAGGACACGGTGGTGTGGCCCGCCCACGACTACCGCGGCCGCACCTCGTCCACCATCCGCGCCGAGCGGCGCGACAACGCACGCTTCGCCGGCGCGACTCGCGAGGCCTACATCGCCAAGATGCGCGGTCTGGGGCTGCCCCTGCCCGACCGCATCCAGCAGGCGCTGCAGGTGAATCAATCGGGTTTCGAGTGCTCCGAGGTCGGCTTTCCGGAGTTCGCGGCCCTCGGGGAGCTGGCGGCGCTGGACCCCCAGGAGGTGGCCGCCCGGCTAGGCTCCTCGTCGGCGCCGGTGCTCATCGACGTGCGCGAGCCCGAGGAGTTCGTCGGCGATCTCGGCCACGTGCGCGGCTCCCTCCTCGTGCCGCTCGACGCGCTCGAGCACCGGCTGCCCAAGCTCGCGGGGTACGTCGATCGCGACGTCGTCGTCATCTGTCGCGCCGGACCCCGCGGCGCCAGCGCCGGGGCGATGCTGAGGCGCGCCGGCTTCGCGCGCGTGTTCAACCTTCGCGGCGGCATGCTCGCCTGGGTCGCGGCGAACCTCCCCGTCGAGCGCTAGGTACGCCCCTACTTTCCCGAGCAATGTCCAACGGAAACAAGGGTGTTCGCCGAGCCCACATATTCCGGCCGAGCTGGCCGGCGATCCGGGTTCAGGCTCACTGTTCAGTTGAACGTCCACAGGGGACGCGCATCAAAACAAGATGGTGGATGCGAGCGTCGCACACATGCCGGGCGTCCTGCCGCTGGCTACTATCGTGAGCGTGCAAGGGCTCGCCCCGGCCAGACCCGTGAAGCCCCGCCTGCCGGGCGAGGACAAGCTGATCGCCCGTGCGGTCACCGGGGACGCGGACGCCTTCCGCCGCCTGTACGACGGCCATCGCGTCGACGTCGCCCGGCTCGTCTACAGGATGCTCGGCGCCCGCAGCGATCTCGAGGACGTCGTGCAGGAGGTCTTCGTCCAGGTCTACAAGAGCCTGAAGGACTTCCGGGGGCAGTCCAAGTTCAGCACGTGGCTGCATCGGGTCACGGTGAACGTCGTGCTCATGCACCGGCGTGCCGCGCGCAGCCGTCCCATGTTCGCCGACGAGCCGCCGGCGGACCCGGCGCTGCGGAGCGACGGGATAGCGCCCGACGAGGACGCCGAGCGGCGAGAGCGCATGCGCGCCTTCGAGAGGCTTCTCTCGAAGCTCGCCGAGAAGAAGCGCATCGTCTTCATCCTGCACGAGCTCGAGGGCGTGCCGCCGTCGGAGATCGCCAAGATCGTCGGGGCGCCCGTCCTCACCGTGCGGACGCGGCTTTTCTACGCGCGACGTGAGCTCGAGGCGATGCTCGCCGAAGAGCCGGCTCTCGCGGGGATTCAGCTCGGCTTCTCGAAGGCGTCGAGCGTCGGAGGAGAGCCGTGAGCAAGCAGACGGGGAGCAAGGCGCTGGACGATCTGGTGCGCGAGTCGCGCCAGCACCTCGGCACGCGCGAGGCCGGGGCGCTCGACTGGGACCGCGTCGAGCGCGGCCTCTTCGAGCGCATCGAGAGCGAGCAGACGCGCGAACGGCGCGAGATGATTGCGGCGCGATCCCGGCATCGCGTGGCGTGGGGAGCGGGTGCGGCGGCGCTGGCGGTGGCGGCCGCCGTGGCGCTCGTCGTCGGCAAGACGCGCGGGCCCTCGCTGAACGGGGGGGGCGAGCGCGCGACCGCGAACGACGACGCGGCCGGCGCGGTCGCGTCGATCGGGCAGGACGCCACGGCGATGGTGAACGGCAAGTCCGCGGCGATCGGCGCGCCGCTCCGCCTCGGAGACGAGGTCGACGCGCGCGGCGGCAGGGTGACCTTCGACCGGCCGGGCAAGGTGAGCTGGATCCTCGAGTCGGGGTCGCGCACCACGGTCACGCACGTGCAGGGGGCGCTGGTGCTCGCGCTGCAGGCCGGCACCGTCGAGGCGCAGGTCGTCCCGGTCGCCTCGGGAGAGGCGTTCGCCGTCGACGTGGACGGCGCTCGCATCGCCGTGCACGGCACGCACCTGCGCGTCGCCCGGGCGATGGATCACGTCACGGTCGATCTGACCGAGGGGGTCATCTCGCTGGGCGAAGCTCCGCGTGTCGGCTCGACGATCGGCACCCTGATCACGGCTCCGGCGCACGCCGAGTTCACGTCGGCCGATCCCAAGGGTTCGCTGATCGTGACGCACGATCCGGGCGCGATCCGGCCCGCGCTGGCCATCGACACCGGCGTCGCCGCGAGCAGGCCGGCCCTCATCGCCCTCGGTGCCGCTGCGCCGCACCCGAAGCCCGACTCGCCGGCCGAAGCGCGTTCGCCGCTCGTCCCGGCGCCGCGCCCCGCCCCGCCCACCCCCGTCGCGGCTCCGCAGATGGCCGCTGCGGATCCCAACGCCGCCGATGCCCTCTCGTCCGTCGTGCGGACCTGCTTCGCCGACCGCACGAGCACGCAGGACGTGACGGTGGAGGTGAAGACGAAGCTCCACGTCGAGCTCGACGCCGACGGCAACGTGCGCTCCGCCCGGTTCGAGCCGCCGGTTCCGCCCGACGTCAACGCGTGCGCCGCGCCGGCGATCTACCACGCCCGCTTCACGCACGGCGGCAGCGCCGACGTGAACGTCGCGTTCAAGGTTCCTTCGTCAGCTCCGTGATCGCGTGCGTCTCGCGCGCGCCGAGCAGACCGAACTGCACACCCATACCCTCGCCCGCGCGTGACCAGCGCACGACCGCCGGAAGTGCGAACGGCGACTTCTGCCCGGGGAGCGTGACGTGGACGACGAGCTCGACACCGAAGGCGAGCGGTGCGTTCGTCTCCACGAACATGCCGCCGAGCGAGATGTCCTTCGCGCGACCCTGGACGGGTTGCTTGTCGCCCTTGGCCACGAACTCCAGGGCGCAATCGAGTGGTGCGCGTTGATAGCGACGTAGCTCCAAGGGGCGCGTCTCCTTCCGAAGGAAGCTGATGATAGCTTGTCCGTGTGGCGGGAAAAGGCCGTGAGGGGTTGTGGCTCGCGCTCGTCCCCGTGGGCGTCGCCTTCATCCTCGGGATCCTCCTCGCTCCTCGGAGCGCGGACCCCGAGGGCGTCCCTCTGCCGCTCGCGGACGCGGCATCCCTCGCGCGCACGGCCTCGGCGGACCACGCTCTCGCCGAGAAGGCACGCCAGGAGCCGCTTCCGGCCGCCGTGAGGGCTCTCGGGTCGGCGGTGCGGGCGTTTCACACGCTCGAGGCGCACGACGCCGAAGCCCGGGAACTCTACCTGGCTCGCGGTGCAGTGGACGAGTCGCTCGTCGACGCCCTGCGCGGAGGCAGCGAGCCGCTGATGGAGCTCCGCGCCCTGCAGCTCGAGGCGTTCCTCGACGAGGTCCACCGCTTCGAGTCGACGGGTGAGCAGTCCGAGGAGCTGGCGGCCCTCGCGGGCGCCTTCGTGAGGTCGATGACGCTCGAGGGCTGGGCGCAGGGACACCACGTCGTCGCCGACGACGCCGCATTGCGGGCCCTCTTCAAGAACATGTGGAACGGCTTCCTCGGCCCCGAGGCGCGCGCCGAGTTCGCGCCCACGCTCGACGAGCAGAGAGCGCTCTACGCCTTCTACCTGTCGCACCCTCACCCGTCGCGCGGCATGCGCGACGCCATCGAGGCGGCGCGGCGAGGCGCTCGCGACGCGAAGGACTGCGAGGCCCTGAAGCAGGCGGAGCGTGCGGCGATCGAGTCGTGGCGGCTCGAGCACATCGAGCGCCTCCGCGCGATCGATCCGACCTACCCGGCCGACTACGCGCGCGGCGTCGCGAGCTACGGCCGCGGGGACTACATCGCGTCCGCGAAGGCCTTCCGCACGTGGCTGATGAACCACCCCGAGGGGCCGCTCGCGCTCCGGGCCAAGAACTACCTGCGAGCCGCCGTCGCGGCCGAGAGCGTGGAGTGACGCGTCGTGCGTGCCTTGCTCGTCGACGACGACCGCGAGCTCGCCCGGCTTCTCGGCGACTACCTCGCCTCCCACGGCGTCGCCGTCGATCACGTCGAGGACGGCGCGCACGCCATCGATCGTCTCGCGGCGGCCGTCGACGGCTACGACGTGGTGCTCCTCGACGTGATGCTCCCCGGCATGGACGGCTTCGAGGTCTGCCGCCGGCTTCGCGAGCGCTTCGACGTGGCCATCGTCATGCTCACGGCGCGCGGGGAGGACACCGACCGGGTCGTCGGCCTCGAGATCGGCGCGGACGACTACGTGCCGAAGCCCTTCAACCCGCGGGAGCTCCTGGCACGCATGCGCGCGGTCGTGCGCCGGGCCAGGCGCGCCGGCGGCCCGGCCGGGGCCGAGGACCGGGTCGAGGTGGGCGACCTCGTCGTCGACGTGCCGGCGCACAAGGCGATGCTCGCCGGCACGGAGCTCCAGCTCACCTCGTTCGAGTTCCGAGTGCTCGTGGCGCTCGCGCGGCGCGCCGGTCAGACCGTGACCCGGGAGGAGCTGGCGAGCGTCGTGCTCCCCAAGGGCGGCCGCTACGACCCGAGCGTGGACCGCTCCCTCGACGTCCACGTGTCGCACCTGCGCCACAAGATCGGCGACGACGTGAAGGAGTCGAAGCGCATCCGCACCGTTCGGGGCGTCGGGTACGTGCTCGTAAAGCCCTCGTAAAGGGGGATGCCAGCCGGGCCCGTGGGGGCCCAAGATGGCATCATGCGACGCCCGCGCACGCTCCGCTCGCGCCTCTTCTTCTGGTTCGTGGGCGCGATCCTCATGGCGATTCTGACCACGGTGCTCGTCGCCGGATCGACGCGGCCCGAGGCGGTGACGGGCGCAGAGGCCATGGCGCGCAACGTCTCGACGAGGCTCGCTTCCGACTGGGAGGACCCCGAGGCGGCGCGCGCCTACGTGGCCGAGGTCCGCGACGTGACCGGGTTCGACGTGCGCCTGGTGCGCGATCCGCACAAGCTCCCGCCGCGCGTCCATGCCGCGGCACATCACGGCGCCTCCATCGTGCCGGAGAACCCGCAGCACATCTTCGTGCCGGTGGTGCGCGATGGGCAGCTCGCGGGGGCGCTCGAGATGGAGAGGTTCGGGCCGCGGCCGACGGCGCTGCAATGGTGGCGGTTCGCGCTGGGGCTCGTGCTCGTAGGCGTCGCGCTCTCCGTCATGGCGGGGCGAATCGCCAATCTCCTGGCGCGGCCCCTGGAGCAGCTCGCGAACGCCGCCGATCGCTTCGGCGCGGGTGATCTCGGCTTCCGGGCCGACGCGGGACGGGCGCGACGCTGGGTCGCCCTCGAGGTGCACGAGGTCGCGGTCGCGTTCAACCGGATGGCCGACCGCGTGGAAGCGATGGTCCGCGGCCAGCGCGAGCTGCTCGGCGCAATCAGTCACGAGCTGCGGTCTCCCCTGGGGCGCGCGCGTGTGGCCCTCGAGATAGCGAGAGATCGGCTGCCGGAGGACGCGGGGGAGCGATCGCCCCGCGCGCCGCTCGACGACGTGGAAAAGCAGCTCGGGGCCGTGGACGGAATCCTGGGCGAGCTGCTCGACGTCACCCGCGCGGGGCTGGCCGATCTCCGCAAGGAGCGGAGACCTCTCGTCGCGTGGCTGCGCCAGCGCATCGCCGAGGACCCGCCGCCTCCGACCGTCGAGCTCGACGTGGCCGTCGAGGCCGAGGAGGTCGCGCCCGAGTTCGACGTGGCCTTGCTGTCGCGCGCGTTCCACAACCTGCTGGTCAACGCCCGCGCGCACGGGCATCCGCTCGACTCGCCCGTCACCGTGCGCGTGTCCATCGTCGACCCCGACCGCGTCCGCGTCGTGGTGCGCGACCGTGGACCCGGCTTCGGGCCGGGCGTCGCCGAGAAGGCGTTCGAGCCCTTCGTGCGCGGCGACGCGGCCCGCTCTCGCCCCACCGAAGGCGCCGGCTACGGGCTGGGGCTCGCGATCGTGAAGCGCGTCATCGAAGCGCACGGCGGGCGCGTGTTCGCCAGCAATGCGGATCCGGGTGCGGAGGTCGGGTTCGATTTGCCCCTGTCGGTCGCGTCCCGCTAGCCTCGTTTCGAGCGCATGCGCACGTGGCTCAAGCTGGTCGCGTGGATCGTCGGCGTCGTGGGCGCCATCGTGCTCGTGCTCTACCTCGGCTTCTTCGACGTGTGGACCGTCCCGGCCGACGATCCGCTGCTCTCCGCCTCCATCGAGCCGACGCTGAGCCCAGGCGACGTCGTCGTCGTCACGCGCCGCACCGAGGTGTCGCGCGGCAACCTCCTTCGCTGCGCCGATCCGCAGGCGCCCGGGCGCTTCGTCATCGCCCGCGCAATCGGACGCTTCGGCGACGAGATCGAGATCGGCGGCGAATCCGTGTCCATCGACAAGCGCCGGAGCCCCAGCCCGCGCGCGTGCGACGAGCCCACCCAGACCGTGCACGACCCGCAGAGCGGCGAGGACGTGACCCTCAGCTGCTCGGTCGAGGAGTACGGCGAGACGACCTACAGCGCGCTGCGCTCGCCGGACCACCCGGAGGCGCCCACGGTCGAAAAGGTGCAGCCTGACCACTGGTACCTCGTCAGCGACGACAGGCACGTGCACCTCGACTCGCGCGACTTCGGAGAGATGGACGCCAGGACCTGCCAGCACATCGTCTTCCGCCTCGTCAGCGACAAGGGGTTCTGGGACTCGAAGAAGCGTCTGAACGTCATCTGGTGAGCGGCCTGCCCGGCTTTCTTGCTACCCTCGGCGGCGCGGATGGAGTTCGAGCTGGGGATCGTCTGCGGGCGCTGCGACTGGTACAGCGCCATGGGCACCGTCCGGTGCAGTGCGTGCGGAGCGACCCTCGCGATGGACGCGCCCGAGGCGCAGCGCTCGCCCGAGCCCGCCCCCATCCGCGCGCGCGCGGGAGTCACCGAGCCGCCGCCATCGTCCGCGTTCGGTACCGCGGAGCTCAGGCCGCGCAGGTCGCCTTCGAGCGCGGCCATGCCCGCTGCTCCCGTCAGCATTCGATCGCCCGGAGGGGGGGATTCGGCGGTATCGTCTTCCGGCGCATTCGACGACAAGCCTTCGGAATCCCTTCGCGCCGCGGCGGCGGCGGGTCGCGTGGGATCCGAGCCGTCTCTGGAGGAGTTGATGGATCAGGCAAAGAACTACGTTTGCAAGTCGTGCTCGACGCCCGTGCCCATCGGGCACAAGTTCTGCGGGCGGTGCGGCGCGGCGATCCCGCCTGACATCCTCAACGCGCGCACCCAGTTCTTCGGCCAGCTCCAGGTGCCGGGCAAGGCCAAGCTGATCCTCATCCGCGGCGAGGGCGTCGAGGGGCTCAGCTATCAGCTCAACGCCGACCAGCACGTCGTCGGGCGCAACGGCCAGCTCGTCTTTCCGGACGATCCCTTCGTGTCGCCGCGGCACGCGAACCTGTTCTACCGGTCCGGCAAGCTGGTGGTGCGCGACGAGGGCTCGCTCAACGGCGTGTTCTGGCGCGTGCGCGGCAGCGTCGACGTCTCCCCGGGAGACCAGTTCCTGGCGGGCGAGCAGCTCTTCCGCATCGAGGGGCCGCCGAAGGCGAACGACGGTCCGGCGCCCGACGGGACGTACTTCTACTCGTCCCCCAAGCACCAGGCGCACTTCTGCATCATCCAGCTGCTGCAGGGCGGCGCGTCCGGGATGGCGGTGTGCGCACGCGGGCAGACGCTGCAGATCGGCCGCGAGGGCGGAGACCTGAACTTTCCCGGCGACCTCTATATGAGCGCCTCGCACTGCAAGCTCGAGGAGACGGGCGGGAAGCTCGTCCTGACGGACCTCAACAGCCGCAACGGGTCGTACGTTCGCCTCAAGGCGGAGCGCGAGCTCGCCCATGGCGACTACCTCTTCATCGGCCGGAAGCTCCTGCGCGTCGAGATCACCGCGAACTGACCACCAGTCCGGATCGGCGGGCTGGGCATGAGCAGCACGGTTCTCGTGGTGGACGGAATCGCCCGGACAGCATGACGGACGTGGTCGTCGTGGTCGACGGCCTTGCCGGAACACCATGACGGACGCGCTGCTCGTGGTGGACGGGTTCGCCCGTTCACGATGACGGGGTCAGCCGACCATCATGAAACCCTGACCCGTCCACGATGACGGGCTCGCCCGTCCACGATGACGGGTTCACCCGCCCACCATGACGGGTTCACCCGGTCACCATGACGGGC